>JAHDCG010000034.1:16729-48802 GCA_020629965.1 Saprospiraceae bacterium
GTTGGTGGTTGATAGTTGGTGGTTGATAGGGGAGTTCCGGCTTTGTCCTTGATTTTTTGGTTTGCTTGCCGGTGCTGTTTTTTTTCTTGGCAAGACGTCGCAGTGCAACGTCTCTACGGAAAAAAACATGAAGTCAGTTATATAACCGTCCTAAAGCAGTCGTACATCGTAAATCGTACATCGAGTCATGGCAAGACGTCGCAGTGCAACGTCTCTACGGAGGAAAACTTGAAATTAGTTGGTGGTTGGTAGTTGATGGTTGATGGCAGGTTCCGGTCTTGTGATTGAATTTTCGGTTTGCTTGCCGGTATTGTTTTTTCTCCCATAATAAGACGTCGCAGTGCAACGTCTCTACGGAGGGAAAATACCGAAATTGGCTAAAATTCCCGGCTTTTGTATAGACGCGGGAAAACGCATCTAAAGTAAGCACTAAAAACCACAAAAACCAAGAGCAACAGAACGATTCAAACCACTCAAACAATTATCTAACAATTCAAACAATTATCTAACAACTCAAACAATTATCTAACAACTCAAACAACATAACAACACACGGGCAAAACAATGCAAAAACGCAAACTAAAACTCTTCCTTCCCTTCCTCGATTGGCTGCCCGGCTACGGCGGTCGGGAACTGCGCGGAGATTTAGCGGCGGGCATTACCATCGGCGGTATGCTGATACCGCAGGGTATGGCCTACGCCAAACTCGCAGGGATGCCGCCCATCAACGGGCTGTACGCTGCCCTGCTGCCGGCGGTGGTGTATGCGATTTTCGGGACGTCGCGGCAACTTTCCGTAGGTCCGGTGGCGATTGCCTCGCTCTTAGTGGCGGCGGGCGTAGGTGAGTTGGCGACCGAAGGCACACAGTCGTTTGTGCAATTGGCGTTCGGTTTGGCACTCATGGTCGGGGTGATGAAGTTGGTTTTCGGCTTTTTTCGGCTCGGTTTTTTGGTCAATTTTCTGAGTAATCCGGTCATTGCGGGTTTCACCTCGGCGGCGGCGGTGGTCATTGTAGTCAGTCAGTTGCGACCGCTGTTGGGCTTAAATTTTCCGCGACAAAACGGCTTTTTGGATACTTTTACGGCGATAATCGACAATATTTCCGACCTGCATCCCCTCACTTTTCTCTTCGGTGCGGGCGGCGTTTTGCTTATTTTATTTTTGAAAAAAGTGAATAAATTACTGCCTTCGCAGCTCATTTTGATGGCAATCGGCATCGGGGCGGTGTGGTGGTGGCAACTCGGCGAGGCGGGTGTGGCTATCGTCGGCGAAATACCGGATGGTCTGCCTTTTCTCATCGTACCCGATTTGGATTTTTCTACTGCGAAAAGCCTTTTTCCGACTGCGCTGTCGATTACTTTGGTGGGTTTTGTGCAGGCGATTGCCGTGGCGAAAGTCATGCAGGACATGCACAAAAATTATCGCATCAAACCCAATCAGGAGTTGGTCGGTTTAGGTATGGCGAATATCGTCGGTTCGTTTTTTCAGGCTTTCCCGGTCACCGGCGGCTTTGCGCGCACGGCGGCAAATGACAGCGCGGGTGCGAAGACGCCGTTGGCGGGCGTGATTTCGGCGGCGATTGTGGCTTTGACTTTGCTGTTTTTGACCGGCGTTTTTTACTACCTGCCGGCGGCGGTTTTGGCGGCAATCATCATTGCGGCGGTGCTGAAGCTGTTTAATTGGCAAGCCGCCGTCCTCCTGTGGCAGACCGACAAACGCGATTTTACCATGATGACGGTAACTTTTTTCGCCACCATTTTTATCGGTATCGAAGAAGGGATTTATGTCGGCGTCGCCTTGAGTTTGGCGATGATGATTTTCTACTCGACGCGTCCGCACATCGCCGAGTTGGGACGCATTCCGCAGACGACGCATTTCAGAAATATCCGCCGCTTTCAGCAAGCCGAACTGCGCGACGACGTCCTCATTTTGCGTTTCGATGCGCAACTTTACTTTGCCAACGCCGAGTATTTCCGCGAGCAAATCGAAGACTACACCCGCCGTCGCGGTGACGCGCTGCAACTCATCATCCTGAACGCCTACGGCATTTCCAATATCGACAGTACGGCTTTTTCGGCTCTTTTGGAAATTAAAAACGACTTAAACGACAAAAAAATCGACCTCTTTTTTATCGGCGTCATCGGCCCGGTGCGCGATTTGTTTAAGACCTCGAAAGCGGTGGAAAAATTCGGAGAAAAGCACTTTTTTGTGTCGATACAGGATGCTTTGGAATATTTTGAAACGAAGAAGGAGAAGGATTACGGGGAAGTGGCTTTGCAGACGGATGTTTGAGTTTTTTTACGCTGATTTGTTAGGATTCTTTATGATTTTGGCACTACGGTGAAAAGTGTGGGTCAAAATTTTTCTGACAAGATTAACAGGATTTTTCGGATTTCTGTTCTCATTTGTACAATGATTTTTTAGGATTTTACCCTGTCGGGCAACTATGATTTTATCCTACCCACAATATTTACCGTAATGCAAAGATTTATTAGTTGCTGATATTTTTTTGAACCTGATTTTTATGAGTCTTATGATTTGTTATGATTTGGATTTTACTTCGTAAAATCTACGCGACCGATAACGAAGATAATTGTCAGAAACTAACAAAACACAGCAGTAGTGCCATGATTTTACGCTGAATTTTTATCAGAAAAATATCCAAGATATTCAACATCTTCCCGATATTAAGAGCGCAGAAAGTTCCCCCGATTCGGGGGTTAGGGGGCTGAAGACGAGAAGTGCCGCATGTCTTCAGCCCCCTCCGCCCTTCTGCACTGAATCTTAAAACCAATCAACCCTCCCCCGTCCCGCGTTGTTTATTCCTCAAACACAAACAGAGAAATTTTATGCGGAAATTGTTTTTAGGACTTCTCCTTTCCTTCTTGACCGACGCAGCGACGGCGCAGGAAATCGACAGCTTATTTACCGTCGAAAATCATTTCGACACGACGACTTATGTGAGTCAAAACGTAAAATTTTTGGATTTTGCCGACAAGGCGGACGGCTATTGGCTGTTTTTGCCCAAAAATCCGCAGCCTGATACCGCCGAGGTTTTGCTCTTTTTGCACGGCTACGGCGGTTATAATCCGATGATTTACGGGAAGTGGATTAAGCATTTGGTCAGGCAGGGAAATGTGGTCGTTTTTCCGCGTTACCAAAAAAATATGATGTTACCGCGCCCCGATAAATTTGCGAAAAACGTAGCGACGGCCTTGCAGAATGCGCAAAAAGAATTGGACGAAAACCATGAAATCGTTGCGCGGTGGGATAATCTCACCGTGGTCGGTCACTCCTACGGCGGCGTCATCGCGGCGGATTTAGCGGCTAATTTTTTGGCTTACGACATTCCGCAGCCGCAGGCAATTATGCTCGTTTCGCCCGGCACGGCGTGGCTGAAAGGCGGCAGATTGGAGTCTTACGCAGACATTCCCGCCGAGACGAAAGTGCTGATGACAGTCAGTGAAAACGACGGCATCACGGGAGATGAATTTGCGATTTTGGTATTTGAAACGGCAAAAAATACGACTAATCGGGTTTTGTATCGCCAATTTATCGACCCCTACGCACGCGCGCCGATTACCGCTTATCACAACGAAAGTTACTGCGTTGATTTGGATTTCGATGCGGGGCATTATAATTACACTTCCAAACGCGCACTGCGAATTTCTAAATTGAATGCTCTGGATTACAACGGTTATTGGCGACTTTTCGACAGTCTGATTGCTTGTCAGCGTACGGGCGAAAATTGTGATTTGGGCAAGAAAGATTTTAATCTCGGCGTGACGCACGACGGAAAGCCTTTGGGTAAATTCGAAGTTTTGGTGCCTTGATTTGTTAGATGTTGATATTTTGTTTTTTGAACCTGATTTTTATGATGTTTATGATTTGTTATGATTTGGATTTTACTTCGTAAAATCTTCCTCGTTCAGAATTACGATAATTATCAAAAATTTTTGAATCGTAGCATTAGTGTTTTGACTCTTATCTGACGCGGATTTTTCGATGAGAGTCGAAATAATGCTCGTCGGATACGTGCCGTCCTTATTCAAGCAAAAAAATTCGTCCGTGCCCTAAAACACAGGTCGGATGCAGGTTTGACCCGACCGCTTGCGACTTCAATAATTTTGCCCGTTCCCCTTCTCCCCCGAAACCCAAAATTTTCCTACCTTCGCCCCCGATGCAAGAGAAATTCAGACAACTCATACGCCTGCTGCGGTGGTATTTTCGCGCAAAAACACAGTTCAATATCCACTCGCCTTTTCTTTTCAACTTTTCGCAAAAAGTATTGGAAGACGACCGCGTATTTTATGCTTTTCGGGACTTGGAAATCCTGCGTAAAATCCTCAAAGACGACCGTACCGTCCTGAAAATCAAGGACTACGGTGCCGGCTCTTTGGTCTCGGACGAAAAGAAGCGCAGCATTCGCAGTCTGGTCAAATACTCGGCGACAATGCCGTTGTATTGCCGTTATTTGTTTCGCATTATCAACGAATACAAACCTGCAACCATGTTGGAACTCGGCACTTCCGTCGGCATTTCTACGCTGTATCAATCGCGGGCGGCAATGGACGCAAAATTCATCACCATCGAAGGCGACCCGGGCATCGCGCAGGTTGCCGAGAAAAATTTTCGGCGGATGCGGGCGCACAATATCCGGCAGTACGTCGGCACTTTTGAAGAGAAATTAGTACCTGCTTTGGAAGAATTAAAGCGACTGGACTACGCTTTTATCGACGGCAATCACCGCGAAAAACCGACGGTCGAATATTTTGAAACCTGCCTGAAATACGCCCACGATGACTCGATTTTCATTTTCGACGACATTCACTGGACGGAAGGCATGGAACGCGCCTGGGAAAAAATCATCGCTCACCCACGGGTAACTTTGTCGGTGGATATGTACTATTTCGGCATCATTTTTTTCAAAAAAGAATTTACGGAAAAAAGAGATGTGGCGGTGATAAAAAGCACTTGGAAACCGTGGATTACGGGATTTTTTAAGTGAAAACGTAAGACGCAGAGTTCTATATCAGAAATTCTTACCAAAACATTGAAATTTTCCTTCCCAACCATCAACTACCAACCACCAACTATCAACCAACTATTGACTATCTTTTTATCGACGATACGGCGGTGGCAGACGAGGCGCAACTCGACTATTGGGTGCAAAAATGTTTGGATTTTAATCCACAGGCAAAAGCATCAAAAAGGCGGCAAAAAAATAAGAATTCTCAAAAATCGGAGTAACTTTGCAACCGCAAATAACATCACAATCACGAAATTATCGCCATGAAAAACAGTTTTCAATGCCCCAAATGTAACTCTACGGAAGTCGTCGAAGTATTAGGGCAAAGATTTTCCCAACAAAACGTACCGCTCAATACTTGGCAAACCAAAATCGGCATTCAAGACCGTTACATTTGCTGTAATTGCGGCTACACGGAAGAATATACGCGGCTAAACGACGACTTCAAAAATTGGGCAAAAGGCGCGTTAAAAAAGCAGCGGGGGAAAGACGGATTTGTGTAGGCAATTCGCGAGCTGCGGGTAGTCGTATTGCACGTCGGTCAGGTACAGACCCTGCGGCGGAGCGGCGGTGTAAAAGCGAGGTGCGACGCGGCTTTGCAAATGATTTTCGAAGTCCGAGAGGCTCATTCTGCCTTGCCCGACGAGCAGAATATTTCCGACTAAAAGTCTAATCATGCCGCGTAAAAATCGGTCGGAAGTGAAGGAAAAAACGGCGTGGGTGCGGGTTTCATTTACCGTAAAATCAGCAATTTTCAAGTCACAATTTGTGTGCGGGTAAATATCCGGCGTTTTGCAGAAAGCGCGAAAGTCGCGGTAATCGTTCAGCAAGGCAGTTGCCCGTTTCATCTCCTCAATTTGTAATTTTTTCAAATCAGAATAAGTACTCAATTCCCGTAAAAACGGATTTTTCTCACCGTGCAGGCGGTACACATAACTGCGCGACCGTGCGTCGTACTGCGCGTGTGCGCGGGGCGGCATTTTGATTATATCAAAAACAGCAATGTCATCGGGTAAGATGCGATTGATGCGCCGAACCGGGTCGTAAGTCAAATCGTCGGGCAGGTCGAGGTGCGCAAAATAGCGGTCGGCGTGTACTTCGGCATCCGTGCGCCCGCAGCCGATGATAACCGTTTTTGCGCCGAGCATTTTTGCAAATGCGGCTTCCAAAGTCTCCTGCACCGTCACCGCGTCGGGCTGTCGCTGCCATCCGCGATAGCGGCTGCCGTTGTAAGCCAAGTGAAGAAAACAGCGCATTCGGAAAATTTATTTGAAAAAAAGATATGTTTCGTGTGACTTTTAATAAAATTGCCTGTCACAAGGAGCATAAAACAGGAAACAAACACTTTACTATTCCTCACATTTGAAAACACGACTAAAGCACGTTCTGAACTCTCCGGCCCTTGGGTCGGGGGGTTCTCTTGCTTTTCTTAGAGTCGAGGTACCCGGTTGTGCCTCGCTCTATTTTTCCGCCGTTCTGCGCTCGGGCACGAGCAGCTTAAAAGAGTCAAAAAACTTATCCGCATCGGGATTAACCGCTCTTTCTTTCCACGAAATGGTTTTCAACTCGTAGTAGCGATTGTCCGCCAACCACGCCTTTGACTTTATTACCGCCTTTTCGTCCAAATAGTCGATGCGCCAAAAGTAACCGGGAAAGCCTGCCAGCTCTTCGTAATTCGCGTACATCAGCTCGCCGCGCACGGATTTTGCCGCGCTTTCGGTGGTATTGGCAAAAAACTCTTCAATCAAATCGGTACTGTCGGAGTTGATACTGTTTTTCGGTAAGTCGTAGTAAATGACGGAATAAAACAAGACATTTTCGTCTTCACTCGGTGCTTGATAGTAAAAAGTGTGGTGTACCGTTTCGCCGATTGCGGTCTGTAAAGTATCGACGGCTTCGGTCATTGCGCCGGGGGCGAGAATTTGAAAGCGACCGTCGTAAGATTGAAATTCTTGGGACTGTGCTTGCAGCAAAATCGGTAACAGAGTGAAGACGAAAATGTAGTATTTCATAAAGTTGTTTGAAAGAATTTTTGCTTTGAGTTCGTGTCTGACTTACCTTTCGAGTTCGTGTGGGTTTAGTAACCGCCGGCTTCAGCCGGTCGCAGAAAAAAGGCAAAGTGTTCATGGTTATCTGACCCAACCGGCAAAAAACTTCGTTTTTTCAGACGACTTAAAAGTCGCTGTTACTGCTTCAACTCGAACACGCCGGTCGTAAATGCTTGTAAATCAACGGTTTTTAAATTACTTATCTGTTTTCCGGTCAACACGTCTTTCATTCCCGTAAAGCCGCTCAAGTGTTCCGCATAAGGAGTCAAATCGACGCTTTTAGGTTGGTCGGCGGTATTCATGACGACCATAATTGTCTTGTCGCGGTCGTAGCGAAAGTAAGTGTAAACGCCGTCCACGGGGACAAATTGCGTCATTTTTCCCGTTTGCAGTGCCGGCGTATTTTTGCGATAATTTGCCAAAGTTTTGATATACTCGAACGCCGCATTTTCCAAAGAATCTCTGCCGCCGCCGGTAAATTTATCGACCTTATCTTCCTTCCACCCGCCCGGAAAATCTTCGCGTACCTTGCCGTCCGGATCGGTAAAATTTTTCATCAAAATCTCCGTGCCGTAATACATCATCGGCGTGCCGCGCGTAGTCAGCAGAAAAGCAACGCCGCTTTTAAACTTACGAATATCCTCGCCGATGACGCTGTAAAAACGACTCAAATCGTGGTTATCCAAAAATGTCACATTGCGGTAGGGGTCTTCGTAAAGAAAATCCTGCGCGAGCGTGTAATAGATGCGCGCCGCGCCTTCCGTCCAGCCCTGCGGTTTGGTGAGGGCTTCGTTTATCGCGTAGTACAACTGAAAATCCGTGACCGCCGGCATGTTGCTGTTGTAGTCTTTGCGGATGTTATTGTCTTCGGTAAACTGCGCCTGCACCGCCGGGCCGTGTACCCAGGTTTCGCCGTAAAACACATTTTCACCGTATTCCGCCCGCATCTTTTTGCCCCAATCCGACATAAATTCTTGGTCGGGATAAGCGTAAGTATCGACCCGATAAGCATCCTGTCCGCTTTCTTCCATCCACCAAATATTACTTTGGGTGAGGTAGCGGGCGAGTTGCGGATTTTGCTGATTTAGGTCGGGCATGTGGTGGTCGAACCAGCCGTCGGTCATCAGATTTTTGTCGTGCTCGGAGGCATAGGGGTCCATCAGCGTCGGGGCGCGGTAAGTCGTGCGGGTAAACTCTTCGTACTGGTGCAGCCAGTCTTCGGCGGGCAGGTCTTTGATGAGCCAATGTTGGTCGCCGACGTGGTTGTGAATGATGTCCATGATGACTTTGATACCGCGTGCGTGGCATTCTTCGACCAGCATTTTGTACTCTTCATTCGACCCGAAACGCTTGTCGATATTATAAAAATCGGTGATGGCGTAGCCGTGATAACTCTCGAATTTTTCGTCGTTTTCGAGCACCGGATTGAGCCACAGGGCAGTCACGCCGAGCGACTCGATGTAGTCCAATTTTTCGATAATACCGCGCAAATCTCCGCCGTGACGAAAGAACATTTTATCGCGGTTGATGCCGACTTGGTTCATGTCTGCGTAGCTGTCGTTGTCGTAGTTACCGTTGGCAAAACGGTCGGGCATGATGAGGTAAATGAAATCGGAGGACGCCAAACCTTGATTGCGCTGCGGGTCGGTGCTGCGGTTTTTCAGTTCGTAAGGATAGTTTTTGCTGCCGTTTTTATCGCTGAGTTCGATTTGAAATTTGCCCGCTTTCGCTCCCCTGCCGACGTCGATTTTGACGAAAAGGTAGTTCGGATTTTCGACGCGGGTGACTTTTTTCAAGCGCACGCCCGGGTAGTCGATTTTTACTTTTTTCTGACCGATATTTTTGTCGTAAAGCAAAATTTCCAACTCGCGGTCGGTCATATCCGTCCACCAGTGCGGCGGCTCGACGCGGGCGGTTTGGAAGTTTTCGCCGGTGGCGGTAATGATGCCGTAGTTCGGTTTTTCGGTGCCGACGGGCAGGCGTTGGGTCGGGTCGTCGTTATAAATGCTCGTTTGCTGTGCGAAAGTCGCGGTGGAAAGCAAAATCAGGTAGCAAAAAATCTTGTACATAAAGCTGTATTTAAAGTGCAATAAGAAAATCGTGCATAAAGGTAACAATCCGGCGGGAATTTTTTCATCTTTGCCGTCGCGTGTGGCAGGTCAGATAAGCGGGTTGAGCGGATAAAGCGGATTTTTGCGGATTTTATGTTGTGTGAAAGTCGAACAAGTCAACACGGCAATCTAACGTCTAATATCTAAAGTCTAAAATCTCATCTAAAAAAATGCTGAACAACAATACCTTTCTCACCGGATTTTTAACGGCAACGGCTTTGCCTTTCGTGATTTACACCTTATTGACCGTCATTTTTAACAGCTTGGAAGCGGCGGAAATGGCGAGTACCGACGGCTTTTCACCGATGTTTCGGGAGCGCACCACGGGTATTGTCGCCATCGGTGCCAACGCGATTTTGATGAATTATTTCAACAAACGCCGCCATACGGAAAGTGTGCGCGGAGTGGTGTTGCCGACATTTATTTTTATCGGCATTTGGATTTATTACTTCAAAGATATTGTGTTTGGCTAAGGAAAATCGAGGTCTGTCAGCCCGTTTCGATTTATTTTGTTTTGAAAATACGACTGAACATCCGCAGCACAGTCTGCGTTATATAGTCGAAAGCTGTTAAAAAAAGCCGCTTTATTTTCTAACCAAAAAAATTTTAATACAATGAAAAATTCAGAAGTAATCGATATACTGAATGACCTGATAACCAAAAACTACGACGCCGAAGAAGGCTATAAAGAAGTTGCCGAAATGACCGATAATCCGAGTCTGAAAGCCTTCTTTTTCAGCCGTTCGCAGCAGCGTTATGATTTCGGTCATGAACTGAAAGCGGAAATCAAACGCCTCGGCGGAGACATCGAAAAAGGCACGAGCATTCTTGCAGATATGCACCGTGCATGGATTAGCTTGAAAGATGCTTTTTCTTCAAACAACGAAGAAGGTGCACTGGAAGAAGCAATCCGCGGCGAGGAAAATGCCTTGAAAAACTACGATGAAGCCATTAAAAAATTGAGCGGATTCGAACACGCATTTAACACCGTGAGCGCACAACGCGCGAAAATCGCAACCGCACTCGCGGATGTGAGAACACGTCAGAAAATGTACGAAAAAGTATAATTTAGTTGGCGGTTGATGGTTGGTAGTTGATAGGCTGTGCATTCATCAGCACCTCAAATTATTTACCGCCGAAAATTTATATTACGTGAATTATAATTCGATAAAAATGCCCGAGTCTTCGTTGACTCGGGCATTTTTCTATTTCGGAATTTGTAGAGACGTGCAACCGCACGGCTAAGACAACACGGGCAAACACACCCGACTCTTTTTCGCAAGGTTATTCCACCGTTTTTATTATCCTGAATTTTTCGTTTATTCCGGGCATTAGACGTGGCAGTGCCACGTCTCTACATAGTTCCTGCGCTCCCGGAAGGATTTTGGAAACTTGAATTTATCAATCGCTCCGGGGAGAGACGCGTTTTCCTGCGTCTGTACAAAGGCTCAGGGCGTTTCTCCAACCTCATAACTCCCTCAACCCCCAATCTCCTAACTTCAAAACCTTCTAAACCCGCTCGATTATCGTCGCAATCCCCATGCCGCCGCCCACACACAGCGTCACCAGCCCCGTCTGCAAATCGCGTCTTTCCATTTCGTCCAGCAATGTGCCGAGCAACATCGCGCCCGTTGCACCGAGCGGATGACCCATAGCGATGGCGCCGCCGTTGACATTAAGCTTTTCGGGGTCGATTCCCATTTCGCGCTGATATTTGAGGACGGGCGCGGAAAAAGCTTCGTTCATTTCCCACAAGTCGATGTCTTTTGCCTCCATACCGGCGCGTTTCAGTGCTTTTTTGGTAGCGGGAATAGTACCGGTGAGCATAATGGTCGGCTCGGTACTGACGTTACCGACGGAGACGATGCGGGCGCGGGGTTTGAGTCCTAATTCTTTACCGATTTTTTTGTTACCGACCAAGACAACCGAGGCGCCGTCCACGATGCCCGAGGAGTTGCCGGCGGTGTGCAGGTGCCTGACTTTTTCGACTTCGGGGTATTTCATAATTGCCATCGCGTCGAAACCCTGTGCGCCGATACCGTCGAAAGCGGGTTTTAATTTTGCCAGTTTTTCAGCGTCGGAGTCAGGGCGAATGTGTTCGTCTTTGTCTAAAATCAAGATGCCGTTGCGGTCGTAAATGGGCACGAGAGATTTTTTAAACCGACCTTCCGCCTGCGCCTCGCTTGCTCTTTGTTGTGATTGCAGCGCGTAATTATCCAATTCTTCCCGCGTAAAATTTTCCATCGTCGCTATCAAATCGGCGGAAACACCCTGCGGAATATGCCCGACGACATTTATGACTTCCGGGTCGTACAGCAACGCGCCGCCGTCGCTGAACATCGGTACGCGACTCATGCTTTCCACGCCGCCGGCGAGGATTAAATCTTCCCAACCCGAGCGGATTTTCATCGCCGCCAAATTGACCGCTTCCAGACCCGAGGCGCAGTAGCGATTGATTTGCACACCGCCGATACTGTCGTGCCAGCCGGCGTAGAGCAGCGCGGCTTTAGCGATATTGTAGCCTTGGTCCATCACGGGCGTCACGCAACCGAACACGGCATCATCGACCCGTGCGGTGTCGAGTGCGTGCTTGTCGCGCAGCGCATTCATCAGCGTCGAAAGCAAATCGACGGGCTTGACCTCGTAGAGCGAACCGGTCGTGCGCCCCTTGCCGCGCGGCGTGCGCAATGCGTCGAAAATGAATGCCTCCATTGGGTGTTTATTTGATTAGTTGATTATTTGTTTATTTGTCGGGGACATTGTGCCTCTCCTCTCTCCTCTCTCCTCTCTCCTCTCTCCTCCAAAAAACGGAAAATTACGAAAGTAAATGCAAAGCGTTCGGACAAAATTAAAAAGAGTTTTCCGACACACCTCGGCGGTCGAAAAACTCTTTTTTAAAATTTGGTTGGTCGGCTTATTAACCCAAAATTACGATTAAAGCGTAAATCAAACCCGGTATATAAAACAACAACCACAGCAGTACACTCAACCAAAACCGATTGGTGAGTCCGCCCTCGTAAATGCCGACAGCCAACGGCGGAAGAAGAATAGCCAGAATAATCAACAAAAGAGTACTCGTACTCGGCGCATCTTCCGACGCATTTTTGCGCAGTGCTTTACGCTGCGCTTTGAGTTCTTTGCGCAAGTCTTTACGCAGTTCTTTACGTTCTTTCTTGTCCAAAGTCGCGACGTTTTCTGTAGCCGGCGTGACTTCCGTAGCGGCAGCGGTTTTCATGGCAATACCTGCTTGCGGCAGTACGAATGTGAGTGCCAAAAAGAGCAAAAGTTGAATTGCTTTCATAAAAAAATGTTTTGAATGGTTTAAAATCTTGATGTCAATACGGCAAGAACGGACGACCGTTTGGAATGTTCAAAAAAAAAAGTCGCTGCTTTCCGGAGAGAGCAACGACGAAATAACCTATAAAAATAAAATTAATCGGTTTCGAGTGTGAGAGGAATTTTGAAATTCCGCTTGGTATAGTGTTTCAATATCCGATTATGGTTTGGTAAAAATTTTACAGGTTTATCTTGAATACACCGGAGCCTCCGCCGGCATCAAATTCGTATCGACCAAAATCTGCATGACTTTGTTGGTGTAACTCCTGTCCTGATAGTACCCGCAAGCACCGAGCGTCTGCAAAAAATCGCGGGCACCGTGTGTATTCTGCAAGGGAATGTAACGGGGGTGCGTCAAAAAATCGGCGAAATCGAATATGCACTCGGAGTAACTTTCGTAGCTGCGAAAAGGAACGGTCGTCATGTAAGATTTTCCGGTCTCATTGTCACGTACAAGGTGCTGTTGTCGGATGACAGGCTTACCTTTCCACTCGGCACGCAGTCCCGTCAGCCCGCAGATATTATAACCCTCGCGGCTGATTTTGCTGCTAAAATACCCGGTTTCGTGAATGACCAAACCAATGAGCGCGATGTAAGAGTAGCCGGTGCGCAGACTGACGGTTTTGAGGTCATAAAGCACCTGCCGAAATTCGGCTTTGCTGATGTGACCGCGCGCGACGACTTTGTCGGTCACGGTCTCGAATTGCGCCCGAGCGGCGGGCAGCATCTGCAAAAAAACGAGAAAAAACAAGAGGACGGGGCGCAAATTATTAGTGTTTTGCATAATGATTATAATTGTTAGTTAAGAAATTTGTGTCTGCTGCTGTCGTAGAATCAAATGACGGGTATCCGTCGGTCGGAGACGAATGCCTGCTGTTTTAACAGTATGGAAAAAGTGTACGGAATCGAAAACCGGTAACCGGATTTTGCCGGCAAAAATCAAATGCCGAAAAAAACCAATAGGTCTGAATCAATAAAAAATCAAAAAACGGCACGAGACAACCGTCTGAAGATTTCTTTGATAATACAAAAACTTACGCCGCGCGCAGGTTTCCGATTTTTATTTTTATAGGTGAAAAACGTGACCAAAAACGGTCGAAGAAAATAAAGAAGGGAGCGTTCAATAGGATTATTCGATACCTTCTCTGTAAAAGTATATGGCAAAGGTATGAAAAATAATCGTAATGTGTTTGTATTTCTTTACCGATAAGTAGGTATCATAATTCAGCAAAAATATAAACGATTGAAAATCAACAAAATAGAAAATCCTAAACAAGTAAAAAAAAATTAAAAAAAGTCGTAATCACACTTCTACGCAGAAAAAAAAGATTGGTTACGCATCCGAAAAATAACACAACAAATGCCGACCGGCGCGGTTATTCCTCTGCTATGCAAGAATCAATCACCACGCTCACTTTCTGTAAATACACCGGGCTGCGCCGCAAAATTTGGGCGTTCGGCATGATGCAATACGCCCACGCGCACCTGGCCAAAGTGCCGGGCATTCGCTTTTACAAACTGCTGGGCAGCGGTAAGGGCAAGGGCTTTAATCCGCTGCCCGATTGGAGTACTTACGCCGTTTTAATCGTATGGGAAAATGAAAAAGCAGCAAATGATTTTTTTGCGGCAGCAAAATTAGCGCGACTTTATGAAGAGAAAACGACGGAAATGTGGACACTCTACCTGCGTCACCTCACGGCAAAAGGCGCATGGTCCGGACAAAATCCTTTTACGGAAAGTAAAAATGTCAGCCCCGAAAATCCGCTGCTCGCCGTCGTTACCCGCGCCACTATTAAACCGAAATTACTCTATGCTTTTTGGAAATACGTCCCGACTTCGCACCGCAGATTGCACGATAATCCGGGTCTGATTTTCACCAAAGGCGTCGGCGAAGTACCGATTATTCAAATGGCGACTTTCAGCTTATGGCGCGACAAAGAGTCCTTGATGAGCTTTGCCTACGGCGAAAAAGAACACCGCAAAGCCGTCGAGCAAACAAGAAAATTAGATTGGTACAGCGAAGAAATGTTCGCGCGTTTTCAGCCCTATCGGTCGGTAGGTACCTGGGGCGGCAGCGACCCGTTGCAAGAGATGTTAGATGTTAGACGTTAGATTTTAGATGTTAGACGCCCGCACACCCCAACTCCTCAACCTCTCGACCTCCAAACCTCCCCTACTCCGGTCTGCGCCACACCAAATCCGGAATGTCCTGTTCCTCTCCGATTATGTCCGCCAGGCGTAAATGATAAATCACGCTTTTCAGCATTTTGTCTCTGACCCAGCCGTGTATCGCCCATTCGGTAGTGTGATACCAACGTTCAACGTCTTTAGCTTTCAGTTCGTAGCGGTCGCTGACCATTTTTATCGCGTCGTCGTTTTGCATAAAATAATCCGCCGAGTCGTGAATAGCGCGCATGACGCGAATGACATTTTCGGGTTGCTCCGCCAATATTTTATCCGTTGCCGCCATCACAAAGCAGGGCCACGGGGTGCGGTACTCCCCCACTCTGCGCAGTTTGCCGGCATCGACGTAGGGTTTTGTGGTAAATTTTTCCCAATAAAAAACGTCGCTTTCCAATTCTCCCAGAGACTTCAGTGCGCCTTTGATATCCTTGATAACGTGAAATTGCTCGCGCCGCAAATTGTGTCCGTTACTGTTGGCATCGACAATCGCCATGAGGTGCGAGCCGCTGCCGAAGCGCGAAATCGCATACTTTTTATCGTAAATTTCGTCGTAATGGCGCAGCGTATTTTTCGCCCCCGTGTGAATGCCCCAAGTCAGCGGCGTAGTCACATATTCCGAAATAATCTTACTCGGGTTGCCGTTGACGATGTCGGTAATAATGCCTTCGGTCAGCAGAATGCAGATATCGACCGTGCCGTCGCGCAGAGCCTGCGTCATCTGCCCCGTACCGCCGCCGAAAGTAACCCACTCGACGTTGACGCCGCGCTTTTCAAATTGCTTTTTTTCTTTGGCAAGGTGAATGGGGAGGTTGAAATGCTCGGGGACGCCGCCGATTTTTATGGTTGCCGGTTGTCGGTTGTCGGTTGTCGGGTTGTTTTGTGTGACTTGGTTAGCGTTGTTGCTCATGCTGTTTAGATTGCGGGTGAGTATTGTTTTTAGAAAGGCAGGTTAAATTTTCGGATACGTTGACTCTCCTCCTTACTGAGATTTCCCTCGTCAAAATCCTCTTGCTTTAAATTCTTTTTATTTTCGTAAACAGTCGAAAGTCTTTTCCTCGTGTGTGTAAAATCAGGAAAAACGCGCCAATATTTACGCGGAAACAGGTCTTTCATTGTGACAAAGTCTGCACTTTTTTTAGCGAAACAAGTGAGTACTCTATGGTTGTTACTCTCTGAAATTCTTGCTGCATAATTACTGTCATTCCAATAAATCATACTGAACAAGTCATCTCCAAAATCAATTACAACTTTTGCACTACCAAAAACAGAGTTTATTATTCTTTCATCCTCAACAGTAACTCCGCTCGTCGTCATGACATATGGAAAAAGAAACCTGTAGTTACAGATGCCCGACATTAGCAGGAATTCCTCAAACAGAAGTGTTCCGCCTTCGAGAAAACCAAACGCATTGAAGCATCCGATGTGAATTTTTAATTCGCCCCTTTTGACTTCTTCAACATCCAAGTAATAAAACCACGCTCCCTGCTCTTCATGATAAAAGTCCAATCGACCGCCCTCCTCAATCGACAATTTGCTGATTGGTACAAAATCGTTTACCTTATTTAAAATTCTCGACTTCGCAAATTTGCGATAAAATTCCTTGAACAGCTCAGGTAATGTAAAACCAAGTCTTTCTTCGGCAATCTCTATCTCAGCAACCGAATAACCCTCTGTTTCACCGGGTTCAAATTCAAACAGCTCTTCAAACTTTTGCATCATACTATCAAATGTTGAAACAGTCAAAATGTTAATACCGCCGTGCCGGAAAATGACTTTTTTGCCCTTCGACAAAAATTCAGATTTAGAATAAGTGTTTACTTTACCTCACATTTCAGCAGGTCGAGATTTCCGTTTTTCGTAAACAACACCCCTTCCAATTTATCCCCTATCGCGACCGGACCGACGCCCGCCGGAGTGCCGGTGTAAATCAAATCGCCCATTTGCAATTTAAAAAATTTGGAGACGTAGCAGATTAAATCTTCAAAAGTAAAAATCAAATCCTTGGTGTTGCCGTGCTGCACGACCGCGCCGTTTTTAAGCATTTGAAACTCAACGGCAGAGCGATTTACGGTGTCGATTGACACAAAATTTGAAAGTACCGCCGAGCCGTCGAAGCCCTTGGCGATTTCCCACGGATGTCCTTTTTTCTTGCATTCGCTTTGCAGGTCACGTGCCGTAAAGTCGATGCCGAGGGCAATTTCTTTGACGTAATCTTTCGCAAATTCGGGCTGCACGTGTCGCCCGTTTTTCGCGATTTTCAGCACGACCTCCAGCTCGTAATGACAGTCCTGCGTAAAGTCGGGAATGTAAAACGGCTTGTCATTGACCAGCAGAGCCGACGGCGGTTTCATAAAAACCATCGGCTTACTCGGCACGGCGTTATTGAGTTCTTTGGCGTGGTCGGCGTAGTTGCGACCGATGCAAATAATTTTCATTGTTGTTTGGTTGTCGGTTGCCGGTTGCCCGTTGTCAGTGTGCGTCCGGGCAACTGACAACCGGCAACGGACAACTAAAACTTAACGTTCAGCAATCCCGTCAATTCTTTCACCTCTTTCAGCGTTTCCTGTGCACGCAGGCGGATTTGACTGCTGGTATATTTGATTTGATTTTTGAGTTGCTTTTTGTCCTTTTTCAATTCCTCTTTACGCTCTCTAAACGGCGCGAGCGTGGCAACCAAAGTATCGGCGACCGTTTGTTTGAGGTCGGAATAGCGCAGGCTGCCGCTGACGTAATCGGTCATCAGCGCGGCGTGTGCCTGTTCGTTGCCGCAGGCGGTCAGCAGCAGAAACAGGTTTTCTACGCCGGGAGACATTTCGCCCTCCGGAGTTTCGCCGGTGTCGGTGACGGCGGAGCGAATTTGCTTGCGGATTTTTGCTTCGTCCGAAAAAACGTTAATGTAGTGTTTTTCGCCCGAAGATTTCGACATTTTGGAGGTCGGGTCGGCCGTCGAGCGAATTTTCGGCGTATCGGTGTACAGGGCTTCCGGCATCACAAAATATTCTTTGCCGACCTGATTGTTAAAGCGGTTGGCAATGGCGCGACTGAGTTCCAAATGCTGCTCCTGGTCTTTGCCGACGGGCACGTAATCCGCACGATAAATGAGGATGTCTGCGGCTTGCAGCACGGGATAATCGAACAAACCCACGGAGATAAAACCCTCGCTTTTTTCCTCGCTGCTGCGACTTTTATCCTTAAATTGCGTCTGCTTACTCACCATTCCGAAACTTGCGAAGCAGTTAAAAATCCAACCCAATTCCGCGTGTTCGGGTATGAGCGATTGGATAAACAGATTTTCGGGTTTGATGCCGACGGCGAGCAGATTAAGTGCCATTTCCCAGGTGTTGATGCGCAATTTTTTGACATCATAGGGCATGGTAATCGCGTGGTAATCCACGATTCCGTAGCGACATTCGTATTTGTCCTGCAAATCGACCCAGTTTTTAGTTGCGCCGAAGTAGTTACCGATGTGCATATCGCCGGTGGGCTGAATGCAGGAGAGGACTTGTTTTTTGTTATTTTCCAAGGTAGAAATTTTATTTTAAGCAACTTCCGAGGTGTCTGACGCTTTGTGAATCAAAAGGTGAAAACTCTAAGAATTACAAAAATATCGAGCGAGAAAAGCGTCTGACACCGGATCTCCGGAGAGTATTTATGATTTTGCGGTGCGAAGGTAGAAAAAATTTACCTTTGTTTTTTTGTTGAGTTGTTGAATCGTTGAATCGTTGAGCGCATAACCCGTAAATTCCGTTCTTTGGGGCGCGGTTTCCAACAATTTAGCATTCCGCTAAGTTCCAAGACGCGGTTTTCAACGACTCAACAATTCAACGATTCAACATTTTCAACAACTTATTTATGATTGAAATACGCACCGTGAACGTCACGCGCTACATCACGCCGCTGCGGGAGGGCGGGTCGCTGCCGGCGATTGTGCAGGCGGACGACGGGTTTAAATACGTGCTTAAATTTCGCGGCGCGGGGCAGGGCACCAAGGCATTGACGGCGGAACTTATCGGCGGTTTATTGGCGCAGGAAATCGGTTTGAGAGTCCCCGAAATTGTCTTGATGCACCTCGACGACTCGTTCGGAAAGACGGAACCGGACGAAGAAATTCAGGACTTACTCAACTTCAGCACGGGCATCAATTTGGGGCTGCACTTCCTTTCGGGCGCGATAACTTACGACCCCTTGGTCTCCGATACCGACGGGCTTTCCGCCTCCAAAACCGTGCTGTTGGACAGCATGATTATCAATATCGACCGCACGGCGAAAAATACGAATTTGTTGATTTGGAATAAGGAATTGTGGTTAATCGACCACGGTGCGTCCTTTTATTTTCACCACAATTGGAAGAGTTGGGAGTCGCATTTGACGCGCACTTTTCCGAGTATAAAAGACCACGTTTTGCTCGCAAAAGCCGATAAATTGCCGGAGGCGGCAGCGGAAATAAAAGCGGCATTGAGTGAAGAAAAAATCGCGGAAATCGTCGCGCTGATACCCGACGATTGGCTCGACGATGCCGCTGCCGATTTGACAAAAGACGAGATGCGCGCCGCCTACACGGCTTTTTTATGCAGCAAACTCGACAAGATTGATTTACTCGCCAAAGAAGCCGCCGATGCAAAATAAACAGACTTACGAGTATGCCGTCATCCGCCTGGTGCCGAGGGTCGAGCGCGAAGAATTTATGAATATCGGGGTCATTTTATTTTCCAAAAGGAAAAAATATCTCGACATTCGGTATAAAGTCGATGCGGAAAAAGTCGCCGTTTTCGCGCCGCACATCGACCCGCAGATGATTGAAAATTATCTTGCCGCGTGGCAAGCAGTCTGTGCGGGTGCGCCCGCCGGCGGGGTCATCGGTACGCTCGACCGCGCACTGCGCTTTCGGTGGCTGACGGCTTCGCGGAGTTCCGTTATTCAGAGCAGTCGGCCGCATCCGGGTTTGTGTGAGGAGCCGGAGAAGGTGCTGGAGGAGTTGTATGGAGAATTAGTTTGTTGAGAGGTTGAGGAGTTGGGAGGTTGAGTGCCACTCGCTTTAGCACGGCTTTTGACCTAAATATATTCATTGGTTCGATAATTCGACAAATTTTCAATTCGCCGTAATCTTGATTTGACTTAAAAATAAAACAGCATCGTTAATTGTCAGAAACACGAAACCTATGAACTACCTCAATACTCCTGTTTTAATACTTTTTTTTTTGTTTCTTTCCTGCAATCCCGAAAAGACTGACCAAACACCTGACATAAAACAAGAAACAAAATACACTGCCGATACTGAAGAAAAGCGTTATAGTCTTGCAAAAATTATCGAAGTGAATGCTCCGCCGGTCAGTAAAGCAAATGTTTCCGTACCGATTGAAGTAATTATACGCGTAACCAACGGTTGCGGTCAGTTTCACAAATTTTTTGAAACTCAGAAAGCAGGTATCCTTTTTGTTAAAGCCGAAGCTCGTTATCCGGAAGACCGCCTCTGCACCCAAAATTTACCGAAGCGTACTGCTGTTTATAACTTTACCCCCTTCCGTTCGGGCGTTCATGAACTCAAATTTCTTTCTCCCAAAAGAGGCGGAACGGCATTCGACACCATTCCCGTCCTCATCGACGTTTACGAATAAACCCTCCTTCTAAAATACACCTCTTACCCCCGCAGCACAGTCGGACGCCTAAACGTCTAAACACCGCTTGCCGCAATCACCGAAATCTCGATATTCACATACTTCGGCAAATTCGCTACCTCTACCAACTCGCGGGCGGGCGCGGTGTCTTCGTCGAAATACTCGGCATAGACGGCATTGATGCGACTGTAATTTCCCATGTCGCTGACAAAAACGCTGCATTTTAGTACGTCCTCGAAAGTCAGACCGGCTTCGGTCAGCACGGCTTTAATATTTTTCATGACTTGGTGCGTTTCGGCTTCGATGCTGTCCTGCACGAGCTTGCCGGTCTCGGGGTCGAGGGCGATTTGACCGCTGATGTAAAGGGTGCCGTTGTGTGCCGCGGCTTGGTTGTACGGGCCGACGGGCGCGGGGGCATGGGTGGTATTGATTATTTTTTTCATGTTGCTAAATAGTATAGAAATTTTGGTGATTGTGTTGAGTAATCGGGAAACCTAACTGCATCGTCCGTTTTACCAATTCGGTATTTCTCTGTGCATTTGCTGCCGATTGCGGCAAAAACCGCATACAAACAATGGCTTTTGCTTGCGGATAATAGGTTTTGATTTCTATTCCGTTGCGGCGTAAAAATTTCACAAAGTCGATAATTTGACCGATGCCTTTAAAGAAGGTTTTCCATAAAGTTTTTTCTTTGTCGAACGACAAATCTTCCTGCTCGGTTTTCATCTCTACGACTAAAAAAGTGTCGTTATCAAAAATCATAAAGTCGGGTCTGCCTTGACTGAACTCTGTATTTGCCGAGTCATAATTTTCCTGTCCGTAAGGTATCAAGTCTCCGTCAATGCAAACATGAGCGACGATATTTTCGAGTTTTGGGTTTTCGATTTGAAAGCATCTGTCGCCGGTCGGTGCGTCGAGCATTTCGGTGAAAGATTGCCTCCTTCCGCTTTCGTCTTCACGCGTCACGTCATATACGAACAGTCGGTCATTATCGAGCAACGTTTCCGTAAAGTCAAAATCGGGTGACAATTCTTTTAACTTTTCAATAAATGCCTCACGCATGGTTCTGATTTTGAAAAGTCAAATTGTACAAGACATTAAAATCATCGTTTAATTCTTCGGTAACGGTGTCTAAATAATTTTCACCGATAAGTCCCGTTTCCGAGTCTATAACTGATTTACAGTAAGTTTCGGCGTGTACATTAAGTGCATAAACCTGTATCTCATCGGAGTCAAGATAAATGCGTTCTTCTTTTTGAGCATCGAGATTTCCGGTTTTAAAATGCGCATCGATGCGTGTTTTTGCTTCCGGATTAACTTTAATTGTCCGCGCAATCATCAGCAAATTATTCAGAATACTCAACACATAAGGACTGTGTGTAGTGAGCAAAATTTGGCTGTCGGTTTTATTTACGACGAGTGCCGTCAACTCAATTAAATTCTTCTGTGCCCGTGCGTACAGGTGCGCTTCCGGCTCTTCGATAATACGAAACGCTTTTTGATTTTCGAGCAAAAGATAGAATAAATCCTGCACGATTCTTACACTTTCCTGCTGCCCTGAAGAAGCGAGATTTAAAGGTACGGATTGCTCTTTTTTCCCGAAAGTTATCTTTTCATTTCCGTCTTCGTTGTTGTATTTTCCTTGTAAAATGTATTCTGCGTGATTGCGGAAAAATTTAATGACTTTTTCGTTTAAAGCATCCTTATCCTGTCCGCTCGAAGAGTAATGAACAACTGTATTGAAGTTTATTTCTCTTGCGAAGTAATCCTGCAAAAATTGCGTATGACGGATAAAATTTTTCATAATCAAAGCGTCGGCGGAGTTTGCTTTGTTTGCGTTTGCGAATAATTTTTCCGAGAAAAAACCTTTGAATTGTTCGGAGTAGGAAACGGTGATATTTCTGCCGGCGGGAAGGAAAAGACTGTCATATTCATCTTGAAAAAGGTTGTTTAAACTCTCTCGTGCATCATTCATCACATGTGAACGCATTTTTTCCAGTATTGCGCGAGGTTGACCTTTTGTTCCTTGTAAGAGGTTTTCTAATTCACCTGTATGCTTTAATACAAATTTGTTTAAATTATCGAGAAATCCGGTGTTGAATTTACACGTAATTTTATTTTCTGAATTTTTACGATTAGTAATTACAATAAAATCGGTTTCTTCAACGACTTCGTTATGAAAAGACAGATAAAACTTTAATTCAAATTTTTGTTCCGAAAGGTCAGAGAAACCGAAATAGCTGTGAAACTTAGCAATAATTCTCTCGGAAAAATATTCTTCTGCGTTCGTCTTGTCGATATCTAATTTCAAATAGATTAAATCAAAATAATCCTCTTTCAATGTCCGAAAAAAATAAATCAACTTCGCCAAAATACTTTTCCCGCTCGCTTGCTCACCAATAAACACAGTTACGCTTTTTATTTCTATTTCGGCATAAGGTATCTGCCGAAAGTTTTTGACGATAAGTTTTTGCATAATTCAATTTTTGACAAAGATAGAATTTACCGGTCGAGAAAAAAGACCGGATAAAATGTTTTTAAAATTTGCGGCTTATCATTTCGACTCTTCCCGAAAGCCCCCCCTTCGCCTTTCCCGAAAATAAAACTATTTTTACAAAAAAATAAAAACAAATTACCGGCTCTTACTCCATGACCTCCGATGCTTTACTGCAAAAAATCCTTAATCATCCGCAAGCCCCGCAGCTTTTGAAACGCGTTAAAGTCGCGCTCGAAAAAGAAAAAAGGGCGCGTATCGAATTCAGAAATCGGTTGCAGGACGATGAAAAAGCGGAATTTATCAACGGGAAAATTATCAGGCACACGCCGACGAGACGCGGGCATTCAGCAGCCGGTTCCCATTTATCGCAACTGTTGCACACTTTTGTTTCTTTGTACGATTTGGGTGAACTTGCGAGAGAAAAAGCACTCGTTGCTTGTACACGCAACGATTATTTGCCCGACATCTGCTTTTGGAAAAATGAAAAAACCGTCGATTTTGGCAAAGACACGATGATCCACCCTGCGCCCGACTTTATCACAGAAATTCTTTCCAAGGGAACAGAAAAAAAAGACCGAGGTGTAAAATTCGAGGACTATGCCAAACACGGTGTCGAAGAATATTGGCTGATTGATTACCGAAAAGAGAAAATTGAACGCTATTTAGCGGAAGACGAGGTCTATGTTTTGGATAAAATCTACGGCAAAAAAAGACATGATTGAAAGCAAGGTTATCACCGGATTCACCATCCCCGTCGCCGCCGTTTTCGACGTAGAAATATTCCTCAAAACCAACGAACAACAATACGCTAAAAAGCGTATCGAATAAAATAATCGTCGCTTTCCTAAAATCACCAAAAAATTTATGCAAAAAGCACTCGCACCTTTCACTTGCAAATACACTGCACAACTGCCCGAACTGCTGCGCAATCTCGATTGCAGCTTGGCAATTTCTACTTATCAAGCCGGGAAATTGGTCTTCCTTTCCGCCAAAGACGAGCACTCTTTGGTGCAACTGCCGCGCCATTTTGAAAAAGTCATGGGCATCGCCGAGAGTGCCGACCGCCACAAACTCGCCCTCGCCTGCAAGGACGAAATCACGGTTTTTGCCGACTCCCCCGCCCTCGCGGCGCACTACCCGAAGGCACCCGGCAAATACGATGCGCTGTACCTGCCGCGCCTGACTTACCACACGGGCGCGCTCGATGTGCACGATTTGAGCTTCGGTGAGAACGATAAATTATACGCCGTCAACACTCTGTTTTCTTGTGTGATGACGGTCGATAATAACTATAACTTTACGCCGTTTTGGCAGCCGGAATTCATCGACAAAATCGCAAGCGAAGACCGCTGCCACCTCAACGGTATGGCAATGGAAAACGGCAAACCGAAATACGTCACTGCCTTCAACCGAGGCAACAGTCACCAAAGTTGGCGCGAAAACGTAACTGAAACGGGCGTGATTATTGACGTCGAAACCGACGAAATTATCGCCGAAAATTTAGCCATGCCGCACAGTCCGCGTATCTTTAACGGCGATTTGTACGTGCTGCTTTCGGCTACGGGCGAATTGGTGCGCATCGACAGAAAAACGGGTGAGAAAACAACGATAAAAAAACTCGACGGCTTTGTGCGCGGCATGTCGCTGCACGGCGAGTATCTTTTTATCGGCTTGTCAAAGCTGCGCAAAAACTCTTCGACTTTCGCTAAACTGAATCTGAAAGCCAATCGCGCGGCGGTCGTCGCACTGCATCTGCCGACGGGCAGCATTGCCGGCGAAATAACTTGGCTGACGAGTCTCGACGAGATTTACGACATACACGTATTAGCGGGAAAAACGCGCCCGAACATTCTCAACACACTGACCGACGCTCACAAGGCGGCGGTGATGATACCGAAAAGTACATTCTGGGCAGCGCAAAAACCAAAATAATTCTATCACGCATAAAATTCGTCACTACTCAAAAGGTGACTAAGAGTCACCCTGTGAGTAGTGACGAATTTTACAACCAACAATAAATTTAATTTCAAACTACCTTAATTTTTTTAAATGAAAAAAATTTTAACACCAATCAAAGAACAGCAATTCCGCGACTTGTGTGCACGTTTGCTGAAATTGACCGCCCGCCGGCGTAAAGGCAGCGGCGCGAAAATTCGTAAATTGATTTTGAAAATCAAGACGTTGTTTGCCGATTTATCCGAGCGATACACACGGACACAATTGCTGCGGGTGCCGGGCGCAGCGTTGGTGGCGGCGGCGATGACCTTTACGCCTGCGGCGCAGGCGCAGGAGGTCATGTTTGCTCCGCCGGTCGAAGATGCCTTCGGTATCACGGTTTCGGACGGCGATTACCTGATTTTGGCTGCCGCTGATTTAGATGACGACGGCGACTTTGACCTGTTAGGCAGCAGCTACGGTGGTTTCCGATACTTTGAAAATATCGGAACGAGCAGCGTACCCGAGTTTGCTGCTCCGGTGAATGCGCCTTTCGGCATTACGCCTATAGAAGATTATCTGCTGCTTCACAAGTTAGCGGATTTGGACGGCGACGGTGATTTTGATGTTTTTGCCGGCGGATATGACGGAAATCTTATCTACTACGAGAACGTCGGTACCGCCTCCGCACCTCAGTTTGCTGCTCCCGATATTGCGGCATTCGGTGTGTCGGCGGCTTCGGATTACTATCTCTACCCTGCCTTTGCGGACATAGACGGTGACGGCGACCTCGACCTGTTCACAGGCAATTATTCTTCTATCGGTTTTTACGAAAATACCGGTGATGCGCAAAATCCGGTGTTCGGATCCGAGCAGACTAATCCTTTCGGTTTGTCCGCAGATGACGAAGAATATATTTTCATTAGTTTCGCAGATATTGACGGAGACGGCGACCAAGACATTTTCGCAACAACTTACTACGAAAATCTTGTTTATTACGAGAATATCGGAACCGCGCAGGCTCCTCAATTTGCGGAGCGTATCGACGCGCCTTTCGGCATCATGCCTACCAATGACGACAGTTTTGTCTTTCCGACTTTTGCCGATTTTGACGACGACGGCGATATGGATATGCTGACTTCGGAATACTACGATTATTTCACGTTTTACTATTACGAGAATATCACGGAGCCTTCTTCCGTCAGTAACCTACCCGAAGATTTCAAGTTCGCCGCCAATCCAAATCCGACGACGGATTTGCTGATTGTTTCGAGTAACTACGACTTGGCCCGTTTGGAAATTATCAACACGCTCGGGCAAACGGTACTGCAACAGGACGGCGCAAATACGCGGCTTTCTTTAGCCGATTTGAGCAGCGGACTGTATCGCCTGCGGGCGGTGCTGCCGGACGGTAGTTTTACGGTGCAAAGCATTATGAAGCAATAAAATTTGGCTGCGTAAAATAAAAAAGCGGGCTTATTTCTCAGTTGAAATAAGTCCGCTTTTTTGTTTTGAATGCCCTCTCCTCAATAACTCACCCGCACGACTTCAAACAAAGTATGCGAATATTTTGCAACGTAAATTTCTAATTCTTTATTCAACAAGTCCATGGAATAATATTGCGCCGGGCCCTGTATCTGCTTAATGCCGTAACTGTTGGGCTGTACTTTTAAATAAACCGTTCCTTGTTCTTTGGCGATGTCTTTAATGCGTACTTTGACGAGTATTTTTTTGCGCATTTGCAGGTCTCTGTTGATTTTGGTAAACGGCTGATAATAAACCGCCAAACTGATGCCGCCGTAAATAATCAGCATCATAAAAAACACCGTGATTAACATCGTTCCGCCACCGCCGGAAAGCATGGTCACGACGATAAAACCGAAGAACAACAACCCCGCAAACATCAGCAACTGATTGGTCATTTCGCTTTTGGCGGCTCGTAATTTATCGGCATCGCGCGAGGTGATTTTTTCTTCCGATGCAACGGTTCGGTTCGCATTTCGTCCGCCCGCCGGAGGAGTTGTCGTGCGCGTATTGCTGTTCGCTTTATTACCGCCCCGATTCATACTTTGCTGCGCGGTTCTCACTAAATCATCCAAGTTGTTGGTTTGCCCGGCCGGTTTAGGAGAGGACGCAGCGGAAGTCTGTGTCGGACTCGGTGCGGCATAGCTTGCCGTTTGGGTGGTTGTCGCAGTATTTTGTGCGGATTTATTTTTATTCAAATAAGCTGCCGCTTTTTGAAAAATCAACTCATTATTTGCCGTAGGCTGTATCGTTTTATGATAATACGCCATAGTGTACAGCAGGGCAAAATTGGATTTATCGACCCTGCCGGCGTTCAAATCAGACAGCCAATCCGTCTTACCGAATTTGCCCGTATAGATACGCAACAACTCCCCGTATAAGGCAGTTTGCGCCTTTGCGGGCAAATACTCGGGCAGCATATTATACATGAATGCCTTTCCGAATACACGACGCGGCAGCTCGTCTTCCCGGTCGGTGCGGTAATGTTTGACCCAAGAAAAAATGCTCAGACAAGTCAGCACAACGCCCGCAATCAACAGCAAAATTTTGCCGGCATGTCCGCCGTACATATTATTCGCCCAAATAACTAAGCCGATACCCCCCAAGCCAAAATGAAACTTGGCAAAACCATGAAAAACATCCGCTCCGGTCAGCGGTACGTCGATGCCTAAATTATCGCTGATTTTGTAAAAACACCCCGTCGGAAAAAGAGGTAAACCGAGGATAAAAAACTTGGGCTTGATGGATTGCCCGTTGAAACTGTGCCGCCCGGGCATAGGAATGATACCGATTCGCATGATTTTTTGTTTGAGTGAAGTAGTTTTTAATTTAAAAATCGCATAAAGCTACGACAAACATCTTTCAAAAAAAAATATTCGGCACAAAGTCAAAGCTCTGAACCGAATATTTGAACGGTGGACGGTAAGACGGTTTATGGCGGACGGACTGTCTATGATATATTTAACCCCGGCAAAACTTATTGACTCATAGTCTGCCGTATAATCCTATTTTCACAGCCAAAGCGCGAAGCAACCCGTCCACCGTCAACCAACCCCCCGTCCACCGTCTCAATAAGCCTTCGCAAAAACCACCCGCTGCTTACTCGGTTTTCCCGAATAAACGCATTTGCCTTCGGTCATATCGCCCTCTAAAGGAATGCAGCGAATCGTCGCTTTGGTCGCTTCTTTGATTTTTTCTTCCGTTTCTTCCGTGCCGTCCCAGTGCGCGAGGAGGAAGCCGCCTTTTTCTTCCGACACCTTTTTAAAAGTATCGAAATCATCTACCTCGGTCGTGTGTGCCTGACGAAAACGCAGCGCTTTCAGAAACATATTATCCTGAATTTGGTCGAGCAATTCTTTGATGTACTCCGCCAAACCTTCGAGCGGCACGAGTTCGCTTTCGAGCGTATCGCGGCGGGCAACCTGCACCATGCCGTTCTCCAAATCGCGCTTGCCGATGCCCACGCTGACCGGCACGCCGCGCAGGTCGTATTCGTTGAATTTAAAACCGAACGAACGCTTCTTGTCGTAGTCCGCTTTTACACGAATATCCATGCCTTGCAGTTCGGTTATCAGATTTTCCGCGATTTCTTTCAATTCACCGTTCACCTTCGGTATCGGCACGATGACCACCTGCTGCGGTGCCAATTTCGGCGGCAGCACCAAGCCCTTATCATCCGAGTGCGTCATAATCAGACCGCCGATTAAGCGCGTCGAGACGCCCCACGAGGTCGCCCACACGTACTCTTCTTTGTTGGCGTTGGTCTGAAATTTCACGTCGAATGCCTTCGCAAAATTTTGTCCCAAAAAGTGCGACGTACCTGCCTGCAAAGCCTTTCCGTCCTGCATCAAAGCCTCGATGGTGTAAGTGTCTTCCGCGCCGGCAAAGCGTTCGCTGTCCGATTTTCTGCCTTTCCATACGGGCATTGCCATGTAGTCCTCGGCAAAGCGGGCGTACACTTCCTGCATCCGTTCCGCCTCCTCGACGGCTTCTTTTTTGGTCTCGTGCGCGGTGTGACCTTCCTGCCACAAAAACTCGGCGGTGCGCAAAAACAAGCGCGTCCGCATCTCCCAGCGTACCACATTCGCCCATTGATTTATCAGCAAAGGTAAATCGCGGTACGAAGAAATCCAGTTGCGGTAAGTATTCCAAATAATCGCTTCGGAGGTCGGGCGCACGATGAGTTCTTCTTCCAATTTAGCTTCCGGGTCAACGATAAGTTTCGCCTTATCGCTCGGGTCGGTTTTGAGGCGGTAGTGCGTCACGACGGCGCATTCTTTCGCAAAGCCTTCGGCATTTTTCTCTTCGGCCTCAAACAGACTTTTGGGCACAAACAGCGGAAAATATGCATTTTGGTGTCCCGTATCTTTAAACATTTTATCTAAAACCGCCTGCATATTTTCCCACAGCGCGAAGCCGTAGGGCTTAATCACCATGCAGCCGCGCACCGCCGAGTTTTCGGCGAGTTGCGCTTCTTTGACAATATTGTTGTACCATTTCGAGTAGTCTTCCGCCCGGGGCGTGATGACTTCTGATTGTTTATTCGACATATTATTTTTTGAATTTTGACTCGGATTTCATTTTTCCGCGTCCAATTTCGGGAGTATGTTTTTTATATTTTGTTCTACGAGCGGACTGTCTTTCAATCCTTGAATTATCAATGCATAACTTGCTTCGGAAAGTTCCCCCCTTGAATTCTAACTTTTCTTCTTCATACAGCATCTTAATTTCATCAATACTGTAATCGAAATAGCTGTTGCAATCTACATAAGTATCCTTAGTCAACCCGTTTTCCTCGTCGGGTGGTATATAAACCAACGTCGAAGCGGGTAAATTTCTAAATTTGATAAATCGTTCACGCTTTTTAAATTGTGAAGTGCAACAGGTTAAAATCAGCATTTCTTCCGGTGTTCTGACCATGCAAACGAAGTAATGCGGTACAGAGGTATTCAACTTATCACTTGAAAAAAGGTACACTTTTCTCGGCGAGACATTGTTTAGAAAGAGGTTGGTCGGAAGTTTCATATCAATTTGTAAATATAACCGTTCTCCGTAAAAATTTCTTTCGTCATTTTCAATTCTTCTTCCGACTCACTGAAAACCGAGGCATTTACTTCTTTGCTCGGATTAGAAAAAAAATCTTGGTAATCCATGTGAAAGCGAGAAGCATTACGTGATTTCAATTGCGTCTCGAATTTTTTCCATTCAGGATACAGGTGTGATAATTCGGAAAGTTGAAACGGCTTTAGTATTATAAAATTATCTTTAATTTCTCTTAGAACCTTTTTGTCCGTTTCCGAAAATATTTCCGTCTCGCATTTTGCGGTCGAGGCATAATTATAGCGACTTTCTTCGGCTATAAAATTATTTCTGTATTCCAATTCGCCTGCGCTCAAAAAACTCGTTGCTTCTAAGAAGTCTTTGGTATTAGATGCGACCGGTCCGTAATTCAGCGCAAAATAAGTATCGTTTAAAATGGGACGCCCGTACCGTCGCAGATGTACTCGGTCTGCCAGCCAAATTAATTTGAGTACCTTCATTTTATTTGCTTTCCCTCCTTCTGCTATCGCGAAATAATTTAACGATTGCACGGATTTTTTAAAATTGAATCCCAACATAAGCATGATTTTTTTTCGTAAAGATGATTTGCAGAACAAAATCAGTATTCTTTCTCAAAATTTAACAAAAAACAAAGTAACCAATCGCCTTTTCAAACGTCTTATTTACGAGGCACAAAAGTACAAGTGCTGTGCGAAAAGTTAAAATTTTCCGATTTAGGATGTTTTTAACTTTAATTTCGCCGCAAAAGTAGTAATTTGTGCATCAGTTGACCGTAAGAGAGTCACGGTAAATATTTAAAACAATTTTCGATATGAAATTTACATCCTTCTATACGATGCTCGCCGCAGCATTCTTCCTGTTTACCGCCGTCACGGCACAGGCACAGTATGACGACGTGTACTACAATCCGGACACTGATACGGATTATTATGACACGGGTTCGTCTTATGACGATACGGATACTTACAGCTACGAGGGTTCGAGCGATGAGGATAGTGACTATTACGACGGACGCAGCGTAGAGGACGATTACGATTATTCGTACTCTTCGCGTATTCGCCGCTTTCACCGTCCTTACCGCGGCTTCAGCTACTACGACCCGGTCTATGTAGATGTTGCTTATTACGACCCGTTTTTTAATCCCGGTGTAACCGTTTTAATCTACGATGATTTTTACGGCTTCCGCAATTACCGTCGTTTCAATACTTGGAACAGATGGAATCGGTGGGACAGATGGGGCAATAACGGCTTCAACGCAGGTTGGGGCGGCGGATGGGGAAATCCCTACGGCGGCTGGAATAATAACGTATTCGTAAATAACTATTACGGTCCCGGTTGGGGCGGCTATAACGGTTTTAACAACTGGAACGGCGGCTTCAATAACTACTGCCCGCCATCTTGGGGTAACGGTTATAACTACAACACGGCAGCGGTCAACACCGCCGTCAATAACGGTACTTACTACGGCGCACGCCGCAGCGGTGCTTCGCGTGACGGTCGCACGAGTCCGCGCAACCAAGGTCTGAACTCCCCGACCAACGGCGGCACGGGTATAGCTAACCCGACCGAGCGCAGCTCTGCTCGTCAGAGTACACGTACACAGGAGCCGGCATCGGCGCGCAGCCCGCGTACCAACACCTCTCCGACGCGTGACCAAAATGCACGTACCGCACCGAATACACGCTCGCCGCGTACCGAGACACGTCCTGCGACTCGCAGTCCGCGCACGGAAACGCGCCCGAGTACACGTACTCCGCGTACCGAAACCCGTGCGACAACACCTTCACGCAGCCCGCGTACTTCTCCGTCATCGACGAGAGGAAATCGCAGCAATACGACGACGCGCCCGTCGTCTAACAGTCGCTCTTCGCGCGGCGGAGGTTATAACAGCAGCAGCCGGTCTTCGCGCAGCAGAGGAAGTTCTACGCGTTCGAGCAGTCCGAGACGCAGCAGCGGTTCATCGACCCGCTCAAGCAGTTCGCGTCGCAGCAGCGGTGTAGGTTCGTCTTCTCGTTCTTCGCGCAGCAGCGGTTCTTCAACACGTTCGAGCAGCTCGCGCAGCAGCCGCAGCAGCGGTGGTTCATCGCGCAGCAGCAGCCGTCGCGGTAACTAATATTTAATTTTAAACGAGGGAAAAACCGATGAAATTTTTCCCTCACTTTTTACTACGAAGAATATTTAAAGCGGTAACAAAGAAAGTCGAGGCTTTCTTTGCCCGCTTTTTTTTATGCCT
>JAHDCG010000179.1:0-2461 GCA_020629965.1 Saprospiraceae bacterium
AGCGGAGTATTACGACTTTGCTCGTAGCAAGATTGTTGCGCTTGCAGAACCGGAACGGAAAGCACGAAAAGTAAAAAGTAAAATGTTTTTAACATGGCTGATTAATTTTGGTTTATGATAAAGGTATATCCGCAAAATGAAGGTTATTTCATTTTGAAGAATTGATTGACAAGTAAAATTTGTTTTAAAAGAAGAAGAGTCTTTACAACCGAGTTCCCGTAAATACTACCTCATCGCTCCTCGGCTCCCACTGCTCGTTGGGTACATCATAGACTTGGGTTGTAAAAATTATGGTAATATTTTGTCCGCTTTCATCGACAAACCCATAACCTAAAGGAGAGTCACAATCAATTTGGTTAACTGAATTAACGATAAGCAGGTAGCGATATGTGGTTCTGACCGCCATACCTACCGAACAATCCCGCGGCAGGTTAAAAATACCTGTCATATAGTTATATTCTTCCAATAAATAAGGAACAATATCTATATCGAAGAAATCATTAGGAGCACTATCCAAGCTACCGCGATAATTTGCAAAGATTCCCGTTTCGGTTAAGCGTTCCGTTTGTTCACTTAAGAAGTGAATCGTTTGATACGAAGTATCGATTAGTTCATGTGCCGCTAAGCAGCCCGTCGTGTCGGTAACGGTGGTAATCAATCTCACCGTTACATCACCCAAAGCCACCTCATCGAAATACAGAGAAAATTCTTTTTCTGTCCGTATCGTCGGGTCGGCACCGACTAACCACTCATACGTCGCATTTTCTTGGTTGGCTTTAAAATAGATGTCTCTAAAATTCCAAGTCGTATCCGCCTCTACGGAAAATCCGGGGTAAGGAAATTCATTACCGAACGCAGCTGCACTTACCTCTATACTGTCCAAAATCATAAAAGAAGCATCCGCCGCCGTCGCTGCATGACATGGGTCGTAATTCGGGCAATCGGGATTTGCCACATCCGTACACGGCAAATCCGGCTCTTCGGGTATCATCATTTCGTCGTCTTTGCAGGCGGAAAGGAGTAACAGGAAAAAAGCGAACGGGAGGAAGAGGTAAATTTTCATAGTCTTGATTATGAGTTAAATATTATGTAACAAATTTAGACTGTTTTTTAATGCAGCGCAATGCAAAAGAAAATAATCTTATAACTTATGTGAATAAAAGCAGGGTTTTATTATTCAATTTGAGCATAAATTTCTATTTTTGTTTAAACTCTTTCACTTTTCCGTTAAAACCAAGACTTATGAATATCGGCACAGCAATCAAAAAAATCCGTAAGGAAAAAGATTTTTCGCAAGAGTATGTGGCTTACAAACTCGAAATGTCACAGGCTAATTACAGTAAAATAGAACGAGGATGCGTGAATATATCTTTGGAAAATTTTCTGAAATTAGCTGATTTGTTTGAAATGGAAATTATTGTTTTCCTGCAAGTTTGCGGACAGACAGACAGACAGACAGACAGACAGACAGACCAAAACTTCGGAAGATAATAAAAAGTAAAAGAAAAATCTCTGAAGGCTTAATCGTATGAGGCAAAAACGGATATGAACTACCCGAGCGGAGGTTTGCATCCGTTTTTTATTTACTCAAAACGACTAAAATTTGCCTCAATACCTTATTCAAATTTTCGATGGCTAAGGGTAAATTCCAATTTGCGCGATTGCGTTTTTCCACGTAGTTAGAGATGCTGCGGAGTTGTAAAAATTTGACGTCTTCTTCCTTGCAGACTAAGAAAAAAGCCGCGCCTTCCATGCTTTCAACGTCGGGGTCATATTTGTGTACGGTGGCAGCGATGCTCGAAGGGAGTCCGTGTACTTTGTTGATGGTCAGACCTTTAGCTTTTGGTAAGAAAGCAAAAGCGGTCGTGTCCGGATTGATGATTTTGCCGTCGGTAAAGGTTTCATTGTCTTTTTGCAAAAGTTGATTATCGAATAAATCGGTGAAAGTGCCGTCCGCCTCTTCGATGCCTAAATCGCCGAATTGCTCGCTGATGACGTTGACGACATCGCCGATTTTTAGTTCTCTTTTGTACGCCCCTGCGATGCCCGCGTTTATTACCAAATCGTATTCATTTCCGGCTAAGGCTTTGCCGAGTTTGTACGCGGTATAAGGCATACCGACGCCGGTGACTAAGACTTCTACGGTCAGTTCATTTAGTTTGTAAGAGTTTTCGTTTACTTTTTCAAAATTTTCCGCAAAGTAATTGATAGTCGGTGCAATTTCAAACGGCGTGGCGGAAACGAGGAGCAGATGCATAATTCGGTATTTTTAAATTTCGCCAAAAGTAGAAGTTTAAAGGATAGGGAAGAGGAAACGGATGATGTATTTTATTGGTAATTGTGAAAACCGTTTAGGCTTGAGACGCGTTTTCCCGCGTCTGTACAAAAACGAAAAAAATCTAAATATCCTCAAAATCCCAAGATCCCGTCAAAACAGAAATCCTCCTCAAAATCCTAAAAT
>JAHDCG010000179.1:2561-9740 GCA_020629965.1 Saprospiraceae bacterium
TCCTCAAAATCCCAAGATCCCGTCAAAACAGAAATCCTCCTCAAAATCCTAAAATCCTGTCAAAACAGAAATTCTCCTCAAAATCCCAAGATCCCGTCAAAACAGAAATCCTCCTCAAAATCCTAAAATCCTGTCAAAACAGAAATTCTCCTCAAAATCCCAAAATCCTGTCAAAACCCGTAATTCCTTCTCCCTTCTCTTTTCTGTTAACAAAATTTTACCAACGGTTAAATTCCATTAAAGTCCCTTCCGTTTGTCTGCCGGCGTACAACTTTTGCGACCGTATCAGAGTTTTTAAAGTAAACTATTATCAAAACCCGAAGGACGCACAAGCCCCTTCGGACAAGAAAAAAAATTAAAATGAAAAACACAATTCAGACCGTAATCGTCGCTTTTTTGGTGAGCGCGTTTACCATTCTCGGTTTTAATTATTTGCAAACCGACAATCAATCTAACAATACTATTCGCGTCGAACACACCGATGCCACGCCCGCGCAGAGCGTACTTTTTTCCAAAAATACCGAGGGCGAATACGTGCCTCTGGATTTTACCGCTACGGCGGAAAAAGTGAATGATGCCGTGGTGCATATTAAATCCACACAGACAAATATTGCCGGCGGACAAAATCCTTTCGGCGGTCGCGGACAAATGAGTCCTTTCGGTGACGACGACTTTTTTCGCCAATTTTTCGGTACTCCGCGCGGTGGTCAACCGCAGGCACCGCAGCCCCGCGTCGGCTCGGGCAGCGGCGTGATTATCAACGCAGACGGCTACATTGTAACCAACAATCACGTTATCGAAGATGCCGACGACATCGAGGTCACTTTATACGATAATCGCAGTTTCAAAGCGACTTTGGTCGGTACCGACCCGACGACCGATTTGGCCCTTTTAAAGGTCGATGAAACGAACCTGCCGAAAGTAAATCTGATGAACAGCGACGATGTAAAAGTCGGTCAGTGGGTGCTCGCCGTGGGTAATCCTTTTAACCTCAACTCGACCGTAACGGCGGGTATCGTAAGTGCTAAAGGTCGCTCGATTAACATCATGAAAGAGCAAAATGCGATCGAAAGTTTTATTCAAACCGACGCGGCGATTAACCCCGGTAACTCGGGCGGTGCGCTCGTTAATTTGGACGGTGACTTAGTCGGTATCAATACCGCAATTGCCTCACCGACAGGCTCTTACAGCGGTTACGGTTTTGCTGTGCCGTCGAATATCGTGAGCAAAGTCGTGCAGGATTTGATGGAATACGGTGTGACGCAGCGCGGCTATATCGGCGTGCGCATTCGCAATGTCGATAATGCCTTAGTCAATGAAAAAGACCTTTCCGTCAATCGCGGTGTCTATGTCGATGAGGTGACGGAAAACGGCTCGGCGGGTGCAGCGGGCATCGAGGCGGGCGACGTGATTGTACGCGTAGAAAATGCGGAAATCAACAGCAATCCCGACCTGTTGGAAGCTATCGCACAGCGCAGACCGGGTGACCGTTTGGACATCACCGTCAACCGCGACGGCAGCGAGCGCATCTTTAATGTGGTGCTCAATAATCGCGACGGTAACACGGATATTGTCAAAAAAAGAATGCCGAAAGCATTGGCATCTTTGGGTGCGCAATTTGAAACCGTGGACAAGGATTTGGCAAAGAAACTGCAAATCGACGGTGGTGTGCAGGTCAAAGATTTGCAAGCAGGCAAATTGAAAAAACAGACCAATATGCAGCCCGGTTTTATTATCACCAAAGTGGACGGCAGAAATGTATCTTCGGTTGAAGAACTGGAAAAATACCTGGAGAAAAAGAAAGGCGGCGTGATGCTGGAAGGAGTTTATGAAGACTATCCGGGAGAGTATTATTATGCTTTCGGAGCGTAGAAAAAAAAAGCCTTGATTTCAACAAGAAATCGAGGCTTTTTTTTGGTTGATGGTTGGTAGTTGGTGGTTGATGGTTGCCTGTGTTACTTGTTCCCTTACTTGCTGCTTTGTTAGTTTGTGAATTTGATTGTTGGTAAAAAAATATTGAGAAGGAGATAGAAACTCTCGAATTTTTCGCACTTTTACACCACGATTTTTACCAAACTACACGCTCTTTCCATGTCGCACGAAAATACTTTGACCGCTTCCGAATTTCAGGTTTTGCAATCGCAATTTCCGCATCTTTTTACCGACGGTGAATTGGACGCGGAGAAACTGCAAACGCACTTGACCGCTGAAAAATACGGGCTGAATTTTCCCGGTAAAACGGCGGCGGCACGGGCGGCGCAGACCCCCCTAATGAGCAAAATTTCTCCTTCCGTTTCCGCATTTCCGACTGACAGAAACATTTTTATCGCGGGCGAAAACTCGGAGGCACTCAAGCATTTGCAAGCCGATTTTTCGGGTAAAGTGAAAATGATTTACATCGACCCGCCTTACAATACGGGCAATTCCGATTTTGTTTATGCCGATAATTTTAGAGAAAACAGCCGTGATTTTGCGAGCGAAAACGGACACGCGCACGCGGCTTGGTTGTCATTTATGTACCAAAGATTATTGCTTTCCCGTCCGCTGCTGCGAGAGGACGGTGTGATTTTTTTGAGCATCGACGACAGCGAGCAGGCAAATTTAAAATTGCTCTGCGATGAGGTCTTCGGCGAGGATAATTTTATTGCCAATATGGTGCGCCAAAATAAAGTCGGCAGCGGTCACGACAGCAGTCTGCTCGCCGTGGAATACGACTACATTTTGGTCTATGCAAAAGACAAAAGCAAGGTCAAGTTTAACCGCGAACCCCTCGACGTTGCCAATGACAAAAAGTACAAACTCGAAGACGAATACCTCGCCGAGCGCGGCAAGTACTACCTGCGCGACCTCGACTACAAGGGCAGTTACAGCCCCTCCCTCGACTACCCGATAACCGCCCCCGACGGCAGCGAAATGTACAGCGGCGGCGCATTCGGCAAGCCCAACACCTGGCGGTGGAGTCGCGCAAAATTTGAGGAAGGCATAGAAAACGGCTACATCGTTTTCAAAAAACGCAGCGGCAAATACAAGGTCTATATCAAGCAATATCAGTACGCCGACAACGCCGGCAACCCCCGCGTGCGCACTCTGCCGTACCGCGCCCTGACCCGTTTTCTCAACGGCACCGGCAATAAAGAACTCACCGAAATTTTCGGACAAAAGGGCTTTTTCAGTTTCCCGAAATCTACCGAAATGCTGCAATCGCTCATTCGCATGAGTTGCGAAAAAGACGACCTCATCCTCGATTTTTTCGGCGGCAGCGGCACGACGGCACACGCGGTCATCAAACAAAATGCGGAAGACGGCGGCCGGCGGCGGTTTATTTTGGTACAATTACCCGAGAAGATTAAAGGCAATAATCCGGCGCGGAAGGCGGGTTATGAGACTCTGGCGGATTTGTGTTTGGAGCGGGTGAGGCGGGTGAGGCGGGTGAGTGAAGGGGAGGAGTTGGTGGTTTTTGAGGTGGTGGCTGCTGATTAAAGTGAAAACCTAAATTTGTCTTGATAGATAAATCTGACGCTGATATTATCGTCGGACAAGTTGTTGTAAAAATACCATTACTAATGCTGTGGTTTTTTAGTTTCTGACAGTTTTCTTTCATCATTGGTCGTGTAGATTTTACGAAGTAAAATCCAAATCATAACCAATCATAAGAATCATAAAAATCAGGTTCAAAAAAAAAGTATCAGCAACTAATAAATCTTTGCACTAATGCCGCATGTGTCAGATGAGCATTTGTCGACCTTTGTCGAAAAATCCGCATCAGACAAATGCTAAGTATAAAAATCAAACTACACACATGCTCACCTTAAACGACCTCGTCAAACTACCCGTCACACCCGCCGACATTCGCCGCGCTTTACAACAAACCTTACAACAAAAATTCATCGATAATCTGCGACATCGATCGCTTGCCGTGCAGCTCGACTGCAAAATTCGCGGCTACCTCGGCGAGATTGCGCTGCGCAACTGGTTTGCCGCCCAAGACATTCATTTTGCGCATTCAAACACCCTGCCCGACGGCGTAAATATCGACATCGACTTAGCGTATCGAGGTAAGACACGGCTGCATAATTTGGAAATTAAAACCTCCCTCGTGCCCGATAATTACCGAGACTTAGCGGGCTGTTTGAAAAAATGCGACATCAAACTCATTCGGCGCGGCACGGCGACCGTCGAGCAACTCAGCGGCGATATGCACCTGCAAATCTTCTACGACTTTCAAAGAAAAAAATGTGATAATTGGCTGAAAACCGTGGAATGCGATTGGCAAAATGCGGAAGAAATCTATGAAAAACTGTGGCTGAAACGCTACCTAAACCGCACCTATTTTGCCGGTTGGATTGACAAACCTACTTTACAACGACAAATAAACGCGCTGCCCGAAAACCGCAGAATGTGGAGTTTTCCACAGTCGCAGCGCAGTTTTTGGTATTGTAATTTGGAAAGGTCGGCGCGGAAGCCCCGAGAGATAGCAGCGTACTTACAAAAATTATAAGCAGCAAAACGAAAGCCCCCGTCCACCGTAAGCCGTCCAACCATCTACCGTCCAAAACAACAAAAGGAGTCACGAAATAAATCGTAACTCCTTCATTGTCAGTAGTCGGGATGACAGGATTTGAACCTGCGACCCCACGCCCCCCAGGCGTGTGCGCTACCGGGCTGCGCCACATCCCGATTAGGATAAAATTCCGGTAATTTGCTTCGATAAAAAGATGTTTTTTCTAAAGCGGCGCGAAGATAGGGGATTTGCCTTTTTCAGCAAAGTAAACGCCGCACTTCTTACGGATTTTTTTTATTTCTGTCCTTAATTCCCGGTTTATCGTCCGGATTTTCGCTCGGCATGTCTTTTTTAACATCGTCGAGGTCGGTTTCGCGGTCTTTTTCATTTTCAATGACGGGTTTCTCTCTCCTTTTCTCTCGCGGACGGCGCAGGTCTTGCGGATTACGCAGCCATAAATCACGCTGCGGAAAGGGAATTTCCACATTATGCTCCCGAAACATGCTGATAATGTTGAACCGCAAGTCGCTCTTAATAAACTCGATGGCCATGCGCTCGACGGCGAAAAAATGCAGCGTAAAGTCGAGGGACGAACTGCCGAAGTCGATAAACTGCACACGCGGCGCGGGCTTGTCGAGGACTTTGGAGTGCTCGTCGGCGGCTTGCAAAAGCAGTTTTTCCACCAAGCGCACATCAGAAGTGTAAGATACGCCGACGTTGACCTGAAAGCGGGTCGGCTTATTGTAATGTGACCAGTTGTTGACATTATCGACGACGAGTTTGGAATTGGGAATGAGCAAAACCGAAGAGTCGCGCGTCTCGACCTCCGATACGCGCAGTCCGATTTTGCGCATTTTGGCGACCATGCCGTCCACTTTGACAATGTCGCCGACCTCGACCGTGCCTTCCACCAAAATAATGATGCCCGAGATGAGGTCGTTAAAAGTCTGCTGCAAACCCAAACCGATACCGACCAAAAGCGCGGCACCGGAGCCGATAATCCACGAAGGGTCAACACCCATTGTGCGCAAAATGGTCAAAAAACCGATAATCGAACCGATATAAACGATAAACCGCGTGATGGTGTATTGTCGCCCGAGGTCGATTTCTTTGCGCAGGAAATACCGTTTGAGAAAGACATTATTGAGCAGCCAAATCACGAACTGAAAACCGTAGTAAATGGCAAAAGCGGCAAAAATAATTTCGAGAATGCCGAGTATTTTGATGCGGTCGGGTTGTTCCAGTACGTCGGTTTCGGTATTGGGAAAAAGAATATTGACGGAAAACCACAGCGAAATATTATACAAAAAACCGCGCAACATACCTCTGACATCTTTGCGCTCGCGGTCGCTGAATTTTAGCCGGCGCAAATGCGGACGCAATAAAAATCGGACGGTAATAAAATTGATAAATGCCGCCAGGAGCAGCAGAAAAACCGGCAAGGCAAGGGTAAAAACCGTGACTTCGTGGGTCTTGATTTTAAAAAGCGGGTAGTTAAGTATTTCCGAATAATCCATAAACGGGCTGCAGGTTGGGAAAAACGGTAAAAGTAGATTTTATTCGTTAAAGTAAACGAAATTGTGCGGGCGTTTTGTTCGTTTAGGGTCGGCAAAATCTACCTTTGCATTCTCACAAATATTAAACCGAACTTATGAAGTTTCTTTTTTCTTGTATGTTGTTGATTGTCAGTCAGTTGGCTGTCGCGCAAAACAATTTCGGCAAAGACCGTCACGTGCAGCGCATTGCCTTTTACAACGTAGAAAATCTTTTTGATACTAAAGACGACCCGCATACCCGTGACGAGGAGTTTACGCCGACGAGCGAAAAACAGTGGACGCAAGAACGTTATGAGAAAAAACTCGGGCAGTTGAACCAAGTTTTTGCGGAGATGAATTATCCGAATATCATCGGTTTGTGTGAGGTAGAAAATGCGATGGTTTTAGTCGATTTGCTGCAAGAGACGAAGATGAAAAAGGAAAATTATAACATCATTCACTACGAGTCGCCCGATTTTCGCGGCATCGATGTGAGTTTTTTGTACAAGAAAAAATGCTTTAAAGTTTTGCAAAAAGACATCATTCGCATCACTTTTCCGGAGTCGATTGTGAAGGATTATACCACGCGTGACGTGTTGGTAGTAAAGGGCATTTTACATAAAAAAGACACGGTACATTTCTTTGTGAATCACTGGCCGTCGCGTCGGGGAGGGTTGAAACAGAGTTCGCCGAAACGGGAATACGTCGCCGCACAGGTACGCTTGAAAGTAGAAGAAATCTACGCGGAAAACCCCGCTGCCAACGTTATTTTGATGGGAGATTTTAACGATGAACCCGATAACAAAAGCATTGAAGAAGTACTGATTGCCGGCACACCTTTATATAACGCCGTCGGCGAGGCAGACGCAGCGGGCGAGGGCACGTATAATTATCGCGGCAACTGGAACATGATTGACCAATTTATCATCAGCAAAAGCCTGACGGAAAGAGAGGAAGGTCTGCGCCTGATTGACACGTATATTTTACGTGCAGACTATCTTTTTTACGACGATAAAAAGTACGGAAAAACCCCGACGCGTACTTACGGCGGTCCGAGATATTTCGGCGGGTACAGCGATCATTTGCCGATTTATATGGATTTTTATCAAGGTTGACGGTGGAGGGGTGGACGGTTGACGGGGG
>JAHDCG010000035.1:0-34145 GCA_020629965.1 Saprospiraceae bacterium
ACTCACATTTCTATGACTTCATTTCACAATGCAAAGGTAGGAGAAGTAATGCGACAATTTTCGGTAAAAAAGGGTAAAAGTCGGTAATTTAGGAACTTTATTCCCGAAATATCAGGGATGTCCCAAAGTTTCGTAGATTTTTTCGACCGCCTTTGGACACAAAAAACCTTTAGGAAGGTTGCAATTTTCTTTTTTGAGTCGATTTCGCAGAGTCTTCGGTGTAATCCCGTATTCTTCTGCAATTTGCAGACGAGTTTTGGTTTTAGGTTCTAAAATCATGAGGGTTAATAGTTTTGGTTACGGATTTATTTTTTTAAACACTAAAAGTAGTCAGACAGGAGCGACTGAAATCAGCCGGTTATCTTTAGCGGGCAAACTAAGACATGATTATCTTGTTGTATGAAACAGCATTGTATCATATCAAAACAACCACGAAATAAAAGCACTTACTATACTTAAAGCGGACAACGTTTTGAGCAGGCGAGAAATTCTTGAAGAAGAAGAAGAAGAAGAAGAAGAAGAAGAAGAAGAAGAAGAATTTTAGCCTAATGTTTTATTCATTCTTTGAACGATTTACTGCAAAGATATAAAATGAATCGGAAAATTCAAAACGGAATAACTTATCTAAGTTAGTTCCGCCGTTAAACGGTAGTTTTACGTTAACTTGTGGGTGGTCATAAAAGTAAGCCCATAACTTGTTTTACCGGATTTCCGCCGGACAACAGAAATCTGAATTTGTCATTACATGACAAAAATCACCGCACTATCCCCCGCTTTTGCGGAGTCTTCCCTTTTCAAGCGCAACTACTAAGTTCGCTCGTTAATTTTTATAAAAATTATACGCACATGTGTTTAGGTCTCTGACCTGTTGTAACTGTCTAAAACAGAACAAACAAAGACAGCTTTAGCGGGGTGCGCAGGGCAGTTTCTTGTTATATTCAATCAGAAAGAAGTGTGTCCAAAAAAAGACACATACGGCGCAGTCAAAAAATCACTCGCCTTGATACTGTATAACACGTACACCAACTTAATAACGATAAAAAACACCCAAACAAGCCCCCGCCCCGACAACTTAAATCTCTCCCCGCTTCAATTTTTCCCCGTCTCGCGCGTTCTCTCCCTACACCGAACGAATTTCTATCTTTGCCGTAAAATACCTTTGTGCAAAAAACGCCGCCGAGCCGAATAAATGTCCGCTTTTTCCTTATCGCTTTGACGAGATACGTCGCGGCGGTCTGGCTGTGCTTGGCGGGTTTTGTGAATGAGATTTCCGCGCAGTTTACGCCCGCAGCCGATACGCTGCCGACCGTTGCCGCCGATACTATCGCGGCGCCGGACTCGCTCGCCGCCGGGCTTGCCGATACTTTCGACCTGCGGCAGCCCCTGCCCGAACTTTCCAATTTGCGCAGCAAAACGCTGCTGCTTTCGAAAGAGTTTACGCAGATAGACACCTTTACCTTGCTGTCGGTCACGGTGCGCGACACGACGGGCAGGCTACTCTCCCCCGACTTGTACGAAGTCAAAAACAACAGTATTCGTTTACTTTCCGACGCCGCGCCGCCTGCCGTTCCTTACGAAATTACTTACCGCGTCGCGGGGTTTAACCTCGGTGCGCCCCTCTCCCGCTTCGACAGTACGCAAGTCGTTTTTAATACCGACGGGCTGATTATCGGTTTCGATTACGATATTTACGGAGAGCAGGAAGCGTCGATTGTGGACTTTAAGGGGTTGAATTATCGCGGTAATTTTTCGCGCGGCATCAGTTTCGGTAATACCCAAAATTTGGTTTTAAATTCCAATTTTAACTTGCAAATGGCGGGTGAAATCGGCGACGGCATCGAGGTACTTGCCGCCATTACCGACGAAAATATTCCTTTGCAGCCCGAGGGTAATACGCAGCAACTCAATGAATTCGACAAGATTTTTATCCAACTCAAAAAGGGCGGAAATACCCTCGTCGCGGGTGACTATGAACTGCGGCGACCGGCGGGGTATTTTATGAATTATTTGAAAAAATTGCAGGGCGCGACTTATACCAATGACTCGGAAATCATGAACGGCAAGGCTCTGCTGCACAATCAAGGCAGCATCGCCGTGGCGCGCGGTAAATTTGCGCGTAATATGCTGACCGTGCAGGAGGGCAACCAAGGCCCCTACAAACTGCGCGGGGCGGCGGGCGAGCGTTTTATCATCATTTTATCGGGTACGGAAAAAATTTATTGGGACGGGCAACTGCTGACGCGTGGCTTGGAAAACGACTATGTGATTGATTACAATCAAGGGGTCGTGACCTTTACGCCGCAGCGATTGGTGACCAAAGACATTCGGATTATCGCCGAGTTCGATTATTCCGACCAAAATTATTTGCGCTCTATCGCCGTTGCTAATTCGGAGTTTAAAACCGATAAGGTCAAGGCCTACCTCAACGTTTACACCGAGCAGGACTCCAAATCACAAAGCACCGCCGCCGACCTCAACGACCGCGAACTGCTGGCCCTGCGCAACGCCGGCAACGTGCGCGACAATATTTTCCTGGAGCCGGCGGTCGATTCTCTCGCGGGCAAATTCGATGAATTTCGGGTGTTGTACGAATACCGTGACACGCTGATTTTTTGCGAAAACGGCATTTTTCCCGACTCTGCGCTCGTTTATTCCGTCAATCCCGATGCCGAGCTGTTCACCGCTTCATTTGTCGAAGTGCCTTTCGGGGCGGGCGATTATGTGCGTTGCGACACCTGTGCCGCCAACGGGCAGGTGTACACTTGGGTCGCGCCCGACGAGTTTTGTAATCCGCAGGGAAATTTTCGCTCGGCGCGGCGACTCGTACCGCCCGAGCAACGACAGCTTTTTACCGCCGGAGCGGAGTTTCAAATTTCCAAAAACAGTAAAATCATTACCGAAGTCGCCGTGAGCAACGACGACCCCAATCGCTTTTCCGACATCAATGACGCTGATAATCAAGGAGTTGCCGCATTCGCGGGTTGGCAGCAGGTGATACCGATTAAGTCGGATAGCTCAGGTTGGCGATTGCTGACCAATGCGAGTTATGAATACAAACAGCGCAATTTTCTGCCGCTTAATCCATACCGTGCGCCGGAGTTTCAGCGCGACTGGAATCTGCCGACGGATAATTTGGAAATAGCAGACGAGCAAATCGGCGTAGCGGGAGTCACTTTGGAAAAGAAAAAACTCGGGCAAATCGGCTACCGCTTTTCGGGCTTTTTGCGGGAAGATAATTATACGGGAACGAAGCATTCGGCTGATTTAAAAATTAATCGGGCGGGTTGGTTTGCCGATGTGCGGGCGAGTCTTTTGGAAACCGAAAGCACAACGGAAAGCACTCGCTTTTTTCGCCCGACGGGCACGGTGAGTCGCACTTTCAAAAAGCTGAAGGACTGGAAAGCAGGTTACTATTTTGAAATAGAAGAAAACGAGCGGCGGGCGATTTCGGACGAGGGATTTATTAGTGATAGTTTAAACCTACAAAGTTTCAGCTACCGCCGGCAGCGTTTTTTCGTCGAGAGTCCACGCTCCGATAAATTCAACATTTTGGCGGGCTATGCGACGCGAAAAGATTTTGCGCCCGTCGATACCCGCTTCGGGCAGAGTACGGATGCGACGGAGCTGACCGTAGCGGGAAATTGGCGGCAGGGGCGCAACGCGAATTTGGTCTATAATTTCTCCTATCGAGAGTTGACCGTGCAAGACAGTACGCTGACCACCGTCCGCCCCGCCGAGACCTACCTCGGGCGCGCCGACTACAACCTTGGGTTGTGGCGCGGGGCTTTGCAATCGAATACGGGCTACGAACTCAGCAGCGGACAGGAGCAAAAAATTGAATTTCAGTACATCGAGGTCAATCCGGGCGAGGGAAATTTTCAATGGCGCGATTATAACGATGACGGCGTAGTACAGGTCAATGAAATCGAGAATTTTATCTTTGCCGACAGTGCGAATGTGCAGCGGGTCGTTATTTACACCGATGAGTTTATCCGCGTGAATACCGTGCAGTTCAACCAAAGCATTCTCATCAATCCGCGCTCGCTGTGGGTCGGTAAGAAAAAACTGCTCGGCGCGCTGAGTCGTTTTTCGATAAAAAGTACCTTGCAGATTTTGCGGAAAGTGCGCACGGATGAAGAGGTGTCGCCTTACAATCCTTTTCAGCTTGCCGTGGCGGATACCTCTCTCGTCGCCACCAATGCGGGCATCAATAACAGTTTGTTTTTTAACCGCAGCAATCAAATTTTCGGCGGGCAATTTACCCGCACCGACCGACGGCGTAAGCGTGTCCTGACGACGGGTTTTGAGAGTAATTCTAACCGAGAAAATGCCTTGACTTTGCGGTGGAATATCACGCGCAGTATCGGTCTGAAAGTGAAGGGCGTGAATGGTTATCGGCAACAGGACAGCGAATTATTCAATAACAAAGATTTCGACATCGACTACTACGGTATCGAGCCGCAAGTAACTTGGCAACCGAACAAAACCTTCAATATCACCGCCGCCTACAACTTTCAGGACAACAGAAATATCTTGGAGGCGGGCGCGGGAGAAAGCGCGGTGGTGAATGATTTAAACTTAGAATTGGTCTTCAAAAAAGCCTCGAAATCTACGATACGCGCCAAGATTTCCCGTGTGCAAATCGACTATGAAGGATTGCCGAATACGCCCGTCGGTTTTGCACTGCTGCAAGGTCTGCAACCGGGCGATAATTACCTTTGGAATATCACTTTAGACCAACAATTGAGTAAAAGTTTGCGGATGAATATCGGTTATGAAGGCAGAAAAACGGGAACTGCACCGGTGGCGCACATCGGACGGGCGCAGGTAGCGGCGACGTTTTAAATTGCTTAAGGGTTTAATTGTTTAGGCGTTTAGGACGCGGGGTGTTCTCAACAACTAAACGCCTAAACCCTTAAACACCCCGCCCCTCTCTACATCTCCTTATCCCTTTCCAAAATAATATCTCGCTCCGCCTGTCGCGGCATTACGATGGTGATATGCTCCAATAATCTGCCCATTTGCATTGGATCATTGGCATCATAATAGTTGCGAATGCGGCTGCTGTCGAGTAAAATAATTTGCGAATTATCCAAAATGTTTTGCTCGGCGGGAAATTTCAGGTTGTAGTTTTCCGCAGCAATTTTGCTTAATTGCGCTTCCGTTCCCGTGATAATTTTCCACTGAGCGGTGTCTTTCGGCAAGTTGGCGAGCGGGTCGCCGGCGACATGGGTGATAAAGAGAATATCGTTGCGGTCATCGAATTGCTCGTGTAGTTTAGTGAGGTTTGTCCACACAAACTCACGCTGCAAATCACGGCTGCCGATGAAGTTGACCACGGCGGTATTTCCCGCAAAGTCTTCCGTACCGTAGCTTTCACCGTCAGCGGTTTGCAGCGTATAAGGTTTGACCTCCCCGAACTCTTCCTTCAAATCGTCCAACAAATCCTTACGGTAATTGTAGCCCTGCGTCAGGTAATACCACGACCCGGCCGGCAAAATGATGAGAATAAAAGCAAGCATTCCGACGACGCGCCAGTGAATTTTTCCTTTTTCAGTACCGGGATTATTTTCGGGTTGTGCCATTTATTTGGATTTAAAAATCAATAATGATTTGATGTGTAGAAATGTGAATTGCGAAAAATAATATCACAGCGAGACGCGTTTTCCCGCGTCTTTACAAAACGAGAGTCCGTTGACAGAATCGACACAACGTTGACCGTCCACCGTAAAATCGTCCACCGTCTTTACAAAAACAAAAAGGGAAGCAAACAGTTGAGAAAAATCTCTGCTGTCGGCTTCCCTTTCAATCTTTTTCGGAAACAGGAATTTATCCGTGCAATTCCATCGCTTCTTCTAACGGAATAATTTCTTCATTCATTCCGTTGCTGTCGTCTTCCGCTTCTACGGGTAATGCGTTTTTCTCTTGAATCAACTCACGGCGGTTGCCCCAGCTGTTTCCTTCCTGCATAAAAGCAATGATACCCCACACCAAAAGGAGAACGGGTAACAATACCGACATCGCCATGCCCCGGACTTCGTAGCCCATGTGCATAAATTCGTAGATGATAAAGTATGCTTTGTAAACCGAGAGTGCAATGATAATCAAACCGGCTACCCAAAGGGCCCAGCTCGTATCTTTCGCGCCTTCCCAGATGTGTCCTTTACCGAATAAAGAAACGCCTACTTCGACGAGGGTAATGAATGCTAAAAGTCCCAATCCGTAATAGACTGCTTTGATAGACTCTTCATAAGTTTTATGTCCTGCCATAACGTGGTTGGTAGTTGATGGTTGGTAGTTGATGGTTGCCGCTCTTACCTGCTTCGCTCTGCTCTTTTATCAACGTCCTGCCTATGTTTTTTGCTTTTACCCTTCCGGGCTTATTTCAATTTTTTATTTAGTCTGCCTTCTTTAGTTTCTACAGGAGGTAGAATGCCAAGAATACGAATACCCAAACCAAATCGACAAAGTGCCAGTAGAGACCGATTTTCTCGACCATTTCGTGACCGTTGTTCGCCTTGAGGTACAAACCGCTCATCACGTTAATCATAATGACCGTCAAAAAGGCGACGCCCGAGAATACGTGAAAACCGTGGAAACCGGTGATGAAGAAGAACAGACCGCCGAAGGCTTTCGGGCCGAAGGCTTCGTTTTTATAGCCTCTGTACCCGTCGTCCGAACCTGCATTATTATATTTGAACGCCCCGAGTTCATAAGCCTGAGTTGCACCGTCATAGGTAATGAGATAAGGGTCACCTGCATCAAAGGTCTCTCCTGCCATGTTTGTACCGTGATGGTCGCCGTCTCCGTGCGATGCGTCACCGTGGTCACCTGCATGCAATTGATGATGATTTCTCTTCACAAAATAACGATTAACAGCAATATCTTCTGTGTTAGGCGGCAAAAAGTAAGTCGCCGGCGGGTACTGCGATTTTTCATCGTCATCTACATCCGCAACCACCGCAGTTTTCTTAACAAAACCCGCTTCTAACAAATCAGATTCACTTGCATAAGTACCGCTTTGGTCGTGACGCGAAAAGGGATTGGTCAAAGCCGTCATACCCTCTACGTTAATCAAATTATTCCACTCCCACGCCTGACAAGAGAGGAAGCCGAGACCGCCAATGATGGTCAGCAACATCCAAAAAGCCGTTCCGCTGATATTGTTGCGGTGACCTTCCTGCACCCCGCGCACCATAGTCACGGAACTGATGATGAGGAGAAAAGACATGAAGGTAACGAAAATCAAAGGGAGATTATCGTTGGTCGTGAAAGGTGCGGTACGGAAGACAAAATCCGGCTCGGGCCAATTGGCATTACTAAAGCGCAATGCACCGTAGGCAATCAAAAAGCCGGCGAAAGTAAAGGCATCCGAAAGAAGGAAATACCACATCATGAGCTTACCGTAACTCGCCTTGAAGGGTTCATTACCACCGCTCCAATCCGTACCTTGTTGCTCTTCCGTTTCGTTGTGTTCGATGTTTATTTCTGCCATTAGAAATATTGTAATTTTATCGGAAAATGTTGGTTCCGATTATGCTGATTGTTCGTTATATAGAGTGATTAATATGCCGCCAAAAAGAGGACGAACAGGTATAACCACAAAAAATCTACAAAGTGCCAAAACCAAACCACGAGTTGAAAGCGGTGCTTCCGGCGCGGGGTGACTTTATAAGGCAAAATAAATGCGTGTAACAAAGCCATAATTATCGTCGATATACCCGCGAGCAGGTGTCCGGCGTGCGACGCGGTAATTACGTAAACAAAAGAACCCGAAGGATTTCCGTCTAAAAAGATACCGTCCGCGTTCATTTCCAGCCAGCCTTGGTATTGCAGGTAAATAAATACCATACCGAGGATTGCGGTCGTAATAAGCAGGGCTTTGTAAAAAAATTCGCTTCCGCGTGTGAAAGCGAAATATGCGCCGTGCATGGTCAAACTGCTGACGACAATGACGATTGTCGAGTAATTGAAAATGCTCGGAAAGTTAAATTCCAACCAATTTCCCTGCGCTTGTCTGACGATTAAGGCACTGGTAAAGGCGACAAACATCATCATCATACTCGCACACCCGATAATGAGGGCGAACTTTTGCGGATGAATTTTGCTGCGTCCTTTATTTATATTTTCAACTGTTGCTGTTGCCAAGTTTAGTTTTTTTAGCGGAAGTTTTCGGAAAAGATTTCTTCCGTTTATTTTTAGACTATACTTGTTTTAAGTTTGTTTTTGTGTGGGTTTTGCTTTTCGATAGAACTTTTTTAGTTCAACTTGAATTTTAGTTTAAAATACATATACTCCCCCACATTGGGGGTCGGGGGGTCTCCCATACGCATTTTCCTAAAACAACAATATCACAAACATCGCAATCGGCAGATAAGCAAAGGAACTGAACATCGTTGCCAACGCCGATTTACGGTCATTTTTCTTGTAAAAGTTGTAACCGTAAGCTGCGTATATCAATGCCAAAACGGGCAGGATAATCGCGGAAATAATTCCCGACACTCCCATCAAATAAGGCACTACGCCCAAAGGCACTAAAGTCAACGCATACCACATCGACAACCAACCCGCTTTTTCGTCGGGTCCTTTACTGCCGAAAGGTAATAACTTAAAACCCGCCTTTTTATAATCTTCGTTTCCTAACCAACCGATTGCCCAAAAATGGGGAAACTGCCAGAGGAATTGAAGCGTAAAAAGAAACAAAGCTAAATAAGTCACTTCACCCTCAAACGCCACACAACCAATCAACGCAGGCAAAGCACCCGGCACCGCTCCTACCGTCACCGCGAACGGAGAAACTCTTTTCATCGGTGTGTAGATAAAAGCGTAGGTTATCAAAGAAATAATGCTGAACATCGCCGCCCACATATTGAACAGACTCATCAGCGAAATTCCCATCAGACTCATCATGCCTGCCCACAAAATGCCTTCTTCACGGGTCATTCTGCCGGAGGCAATCGGGCGATTTTCGGTACGTTTCATCATCGTATCGAACTCGGCTTCCAGTACTTCGTTTAAAGCATTTGCCGCACCTGTGACAAAGAAACCGCCGAGTGCCAAAATCATCACGACAGACCAATTTACCACCCCTTCGGCTGCAATCAGATAAGCCATGACACTCGAAAAAACCACGGTGATATTCAAGCGAAACTTTACCAAGGCTGCAAAGTCCTGCAACTTAGTAGGTGTCGCACTCGTTTGTGCGCCCGCTGTTATCGATGTAGCTTGTTTTTGTTCCATGCTTATGGTAAACAGGAGGCAAAAGTAAAAACTTTTGCCCCCCGTTGAATAATTTTTTCAGATAAATTTGACCGGCACCTCTATTTAGTGCGCTTCGTCGTACTCGCGTTCCCACTCCTGTTCGGGAGTAATTTGCGAGATGTAATCATTACCGCCTTTACCGTAGTCATACGGCCATCTTTGTACCGTAGGAATACGACCGGGCCAGTTACCGTGACCGGGGTTAATCGGCGTTGTCCACTCCAAAGTAGATGCTTTCCACGGGTTCTTAGTCGTCAATTTCTTACCGTTCCAGATGGAGTAGAAGAAGTTGATGAGGAACAAGACCTGCAAAGCAAATACGATAATCGCAGCCACCGTGATAAATTTGTTAATCATATCGAAGTGCGCAAACGCTTGGAAGTTATCGAAACTGTAGTAACGACGCGGCACGCCCGCCATACCGATGTAGTGCATCGGCCAAAAAATAGCGTAAGCACCGACCAAAGTACCCCAAAAGTGAATACGCCCCAAAGTCTCATTCATCAAGCGACCGTACATTTTCGGGAACCAGTGGTAAACACCTGCATACATCCCGAAGAATGCCGCAATACCCATCACAATGTGGAAGTGAGCTACTACGAAGTAAGTATCGTGCAGTTGAACGTCGATGGCAGAATTACCCAAGAAAATACCGGTCAAACCACCGGAGATAAACATGGAGACAAAACCGATACCGAACAAACAAGCCGCCGTGAAGCGAATATTACCGCCGAACAAAGTCGCAATCCAGTTAAATACCTTGACCGCCGAAGGTACGGCGATAATCAGAGTAAAGATGACGAAGAAGTTAGAGATAAACGGATTTACCCCCGACATAAACATGTGGTGCGCCCATACGATGAAGGACAGGAATGCAATTGCCAAAATGGAATAAACCATCGCTTTGTAACCGAAAATCGGCTTGCGGGCGTGTACCGAAAGTACTTCCGAAACAATACCCATTGCAGGCAAAATGATGATATATACCTCGGGGTGACCCAAGAACCAGAACAAGTGCTGGTACAAAATCGGCGAACCGCCGACGTGGTCTAAGGCCGAACCACCGATAAAGATTTCCGATAAGTAGAAAGACGTACCCAACTCACGGTCGAGAATCAAAAGCAAGATACCCGATACCAAAACGGGGAAAGACAAAAGTCCGATAATCGCCGTAACGAAGAAAGCCCAAATGGTCAAAGGCATTCTCCACAGAGACATCCCTTTGGTACGCAGGTTCAGTACGGTAGTGATGTAGTTAATACCACCTAAGAGTACCGATACTACGAAAAGTACCATCGAGAAAGACCACATCGTCATACCCGCGCCGGAACCCGTCGAGGCCTGCGGTAGTGCCGACAGCGGAGGATAAGCCGTCCAACCGCCGGAGAAGGGTCCCGTACTCAGGAAAAGTGATAAAAACATCACGACACCCGCCGAGAAAAAGAACCAGTAGGATAACATATTCAGGAAGGGCGATGCCATATCCCGCGCTCCGAGTTGCAGCGGAATGAGCAGGTTCGAGAACGTACCCGACAGACCCGCCGTCAATACAAAGAATACGATAATAGTACCGTGCATTGTCACCAAGGCATAGTAAAACTCCGGTGCCAAAGTACCGATACCCGCTTCATTTACGGTAATCCAGCCGCCGAGGATAGGCTTTAACCAAGCCATGCTCTCTTCGGGAAAACCGAGTTGTAAACGGAAAACCAAAGACATCAAGCCCCCGATTACCGCCCAAAACATACCGGTAATCAAAAACTGACGTGCAATCATTTTATGATCCATACTAAAGATGTAGTGGAAAATAAAACTCGATTGATATTTATCGCCGTGGTGATGGTCGTGAAAGTGATCATCATATCCTAACTCCTCGATGAGAGTCTCCTCATTATACTTTTGCGGCGCGGTGATAGTTCCTGTATCTGCCATGTTGCTTAATTTTTAACTGTCACACGAAGGCGGCAGTATCAATTTTTAATTTATTTATTCGGTCAGAGTTTGTTTATAGTATATCTAAAAAGCCTACTTGCTTAAAATTTCAAATTCCGTGCGACGGTTTTTCGCTCGTCCTTCTTCCGTGTCGTTATCCGCAATCGGTCTTGCCGGGCCGTAGCCTTTGGAAGACAAGCGCGTTTCGCTGATACCCTTTTCAACCAAGTATGCCTCGACTTGTTGCGCTCTCGCTTGAGATAATTCGACATTCATGTTAATATCACCCGTATTGTCAGTATGACCCGCTAATTGGATAATCATAGAAGGATATTTTTTCATCGCATCGACCAAGAAATCTAATTCGTATGTTGTTTCGTCGGTCAATTTTGCGCTGCCCAAAGCAAAGGTTACATAATCGAATTGAATAATACGCTGAACACTGTCCGGCTCGGCTAATACCGTTTCCAGTTTATCACTAAATTGCAAACGACGTTCTTTCTTTTCTAAATCCAAAACCTCCCCCTTGTACGGGTCTTCGTCCGAATTACGAATGCTGCTGAAGTAGTAAGACGACTGACCGCGCAACCACTCTTCGTATTCGTTTTGCTCGACAATCTTAACTACGCGACGCATCGAGTAGTGTCCCGTACCGCAAAGCTCTGCGCAAGCCAACTCGTAGTCGAAAGTTTCCCACAACATTTTCTCCGGGTCTTCCGGGTCGGGTACATTGTATTCGGGGTATTCTTTCAGTCCTTTACGGAATTCATCCGTCGTTTTTACCGGAGTAAAAACAAAATAAGTCGGCAGACCCGGTACCGCATCCATCTTCACCCGGAAATGCGGCAGGTAAAAGTTGTGCAATACATCACGCGAAGTGATACGCACACGCACTTGCTGACCGACGGGCAAAACGATTTCCGAAGGATGAAAATCATCCAAGTTTTTATCATCGTTCCAGTCTTGACCCAAGGGGTTCAAAGCCGAAATCTTACGGTAGTTTTTCGTACCTAACACACCGTCTTCGCCGGGGTAACGCAGGTGCCAGGCAAATTGGTAGCCCGTCCCCTCAATTTCAATAAATTCATCTTCTCCCTGCGGACGCAGAACAGAACGATTTTCTACGGGAATATCCGCCATAATCATGTTCCAGGCATCCAAACCGCCGACTACCAAAAAGGTCATGACGACTGCGGGAATGATTGTCCAGATAACCTCCAATTTATTATCGTGCGACAAGAAAAGTGCTTTTCTGCCGGGACGTTGCTGATATTTGTACGCAAAATAGAAAAGCAAAATTTGCGTCGCAAAAAATACAATTGCCGTGAAAAATGTAGTCGTGTTGAAGATACTGTCGATAGCACTACCGTGAGCCGAGGCAGACTCCAACGGTCCGAAGCCCAACATCCAATTTTTGTAGTAAATCGCAGATGCAACACACAGTACCAAAAAGACCACGACGAAAGGTATCATCAATCGTCCCGAACTGCGGTTAGCCGCCTGTTCCGCTTCCTCTTCTCCGCGAATTTTTGCCGACAACTCGGAAACACGTCCGATTTGTACAACGATTATCGCGATTAAAACTATACATGCAAGAATGAATGCTATTGCCATTATTGAAGTTTCTTTATCACTCGGCGCATTCGAAGAATTATCGTCAAACGCCCTAAGATGAATTATATAAAACGGACAAGGGAAAAAGTATGAAATTCCGCCTGCTCTCGTTCTTTACAAAATTACAACATTTAAACCCTGTCCGCTTAAAATCGTTGTTCAAGCGATATTATTTAGACTCAGTCTAAATAATTCGGGCAATTTTCTACCTTTCGGTATGAAATCCGAACCTTTTCGATTAAAATCGAAAGGCGTTTTTAGTGGTGTACTTCATTACCGCCGCCGTAACCTACGTGGTGGTGCAGAGACTCGCCCAGGTACGGGTCGTTTTTCGGAACCAAAGGTGCTTTCGATAATGTGTTTAACACAAAGAACAAAAACAAACCGAGAAAACCGACAAAGACACCCAACTCTAAGAAACCGGGCAAAGTGAAACCGGAAATAAACTCGCTCGCTCCGTGACCGACCTCGTCGATATGGCCTTCCATATCGTTCAGTGCGTCGCTGTGATTGCCGTGACCGATGTAATCGTGTACGGTGTGTACGACACCCGGCTTAATCATTTGGAAGTAATCCCACCAGTGACCAAACAGGCAAAGTACGCTGACAAAAATCAAAGTACCGTATTTACGTTTCGTGTCGTTGCGCAGCAAAATGAGGAACGGCAGGGCGAAATTCATCACCAAATTTCCGTAAAACAAAATCGGGTAATTGTCGATACGCTCACGGAAATAAATCGTCTCCTCCCCGTTGTTTGCGTACCAAATCAACATGTACTGCGAAAACCACAAGTAAGTCCAAAAGATAGAAAAAGCAAACAAGAATTTACCCAAATCGTGCATGTGTTCATCCGTCACTTCTTGGTAGTAACCTTTAGACTTCAACCAAATCATCACGAGAATAGTCAAACTGATTGCCGACACAAACCAAGACGCCGTAGAATACCAAGCAAACATGGTAGAATACCAGTGCCCGTCAATCGACATCACCCACTGCCAAATCAAAGCCGCACTCGTAAAACCCGCAATAATCATGAACGGTGCCGCCCATTTCCGCATGGTTTTGTGATGCTCGTAACCGGCGTTGCCGTGCTCGTCTTCCGCGAGGGACAAAGAGCGCATTTTTCTGTAGAAAAAGTACCACACTCCGACGATAATCAACGTACCGAAGGTGTACCAGTAGTTATTCAAAAAGCCTGCTTTGCCTTCCAAAATGCGGTCGCCTTCGATATTTCCTCCCCAGTGATAAAGGTGATGTACGTGCAAAAAGCCTGCAATCGCAATAATCATCATAAAGACCAAACCGACAATCATAAAAGAACCGAAGGCTTCCCAGAGTCTTTTGAAAGCCACGTACCAACCCGCATACGCCGTAATAGATGCCGTAATGACAAAGAAAGAGATAAAGGCAATACCCGTAAAAAACACGGAGTTATGCAGTAAATTCGTCCAGAAACGGGCGTGGGTGTTGATTGCATGTCCGTCTGCGCCGACTCCCGTCAGCGTATCCGGTTCCATGAAAAAACTTAAAATTAAACAAAGCACACCGACCGCAATCATCCCGAGGGTGACGCTCTTATGTTTGCTTTCTAAGATATAATGAGTCATGCCGTAGCTTATTTACAGAGCAAACGTACATCATTGTTAGATGTACCGTTGCTGATTTTTCTTGTTTTCTGTCTTGTTTATAATTTCTTAGCGGTTGTGGTCTCCGCTGCGAACATCGCCGTCACCGTGGTCTTCGCCTCGGTGCAAACCGCCTTCAGGTTCTTCCTCCAAAGGGGGAACATCCGTACCCGGGTCTTTCTTCGCGTCGATGACGTCGCCTTTCGACATAATTTCCGCCATTTGTTGCTTCGCTTCTTTGCCGGGCATACCGTAAGCGGGGTTCAAAGTGTTATTATCCGCATTATAATCTACACCTTTTTCTTTGGCTTGCAAAGAGCGGATGTAGTGAATAACCTGCCAGCGTTCTTCGTAGCTGATTTTATCTTTGTAAGCACCCATCACGTTTTTACCGTACATGATAGAGTGGTAATAACGACCGTTGGAAGAGTTAATCAACTCGTCCAAAAGGAAATTTGCGGGAGCTGCGGGATAAACGGCATTCGGGTTTGCCTCATCGACCAACCAGCCGTTTCCGTCGCCTTTTGCACCGTGACAAATGGCGCAAAACAAATTGTATAAGTTTTTACCGCGTGCCATGCCTTCTTCCGTAATCGGAAAAGGATTGCCGACAATTTCGTTCGTCGCGCGAATACGCTCCTCTTCGGTATCCTTGTAGTAATAAGGTACACTGCCGTTCATCGGCACGGAAATAGAATTGTTGTCGTCTTCGCCGCGCAAAGAAGCCATTACTTTCTTGACATTATCGGTAGAACCCGTGCTGTCCATGGCAAAGTACACCCCTGCGTAACCGCGCGGTACGGTATTCTCCACCGGAAGGTTATGCTCTTGCAGCTTCCGCAATTTCACGGTACTCGTACTGTCCCAGGTGTTGTAGTAGTAATAGCTCAAAACGTTAGCCTCGTTCGCCAAAGAGTGTCCCATATCGGGCATGTACTCGTTACCCGGGTCTTCCAAGTCGCGTTCACAAGCCGTAAAAACGGACAGGCACAGCAGAGCTAAAATTGTTGCAAAAATGTTTTTCATCGTATTATGTTGAGGGCCGGTCGAGATATTGGATTTCAGATATTTGACGTTAGACTTTTCGTCTCTATTCCTTTACCTGTAATTACTTTTCTGTTCAGCCTGAAAATTCTTTTAGAACAAACGGTTGAAAAAATGCCGTTCTTCTTAAATCCACCGTAGCGGAAATTTCTTTTAGTATTATTTATAAATTTAGTCGATGCAAGCGATTAACCGCCTAAACCTCCTAAACTTTTAAACAACAAAAGAATCAAATCCACTTTGTGTTTACTTCCTCCACACCTGTTGCTTGAAAGAAGTCGTTCAATTCATCCACTTCCGCGTCGGAAGCGTGGGTGGTATCGAATGCGACACAAAATTTATCGTCGGAGATACGGTCGTCTAAGTTTTCGTTGACGACACCCGGGCGCAAACCGCAGATGGTGTAAAACGTCACGACCATACCGATACTGGCAAACAAAACCGTCAACTCAAAAGTAATCGGAATGAATGCAGGTACTGACCAGTAAGGCTTACCTCCGAAAATGATGGGCCAATCACGGGTGAAAATCCACGACATTCCCAAAAACGCCGTCAAAGTACCCAGCGCACCGTAAACAAAACCCGCTTGGTGCAAGCGACTTTCTTCCAAACCCAACAAGGGGTCGAGACCGTGCACGGGAAACGGAGTAAAAACATCCATGATGTCGAGGTGACGGTGATTGGCTTCGCTGATGGCTTTCAGCAAAACTTCGTCGTCGTTGTACAAGCCGTAAAGAACTTTGCTTTTTCCTTCTGTATGTACCATTTTTATTTTTTATCTGTAAAACGGAATGTCCGTTTGAAAAATGCTGTTTTGTTTGTTACACCTTATATACAGGTGAAAATCTTCGACGAAAACGTACAGTTGTCCTGATTTAAACGACTGAACGCCTAAACCCTTAAACCGCCCTCGATTAATAATCGAGGTTGGATTTGCGTACCGCTTCCTCTCCTACCGTCTCGCGCGTCGAAGGCGTATATTGGTCACCGCTCGATTTCAAAATAGACTTAACTTCGGCAATCGCAACCACGGGCGCGACGCGCACAAAAATCAGGTAAAGCGTGAAGAACAAACCGAGGGTACCGGCAAACAAACCGATTTCTACCCAAGTCGGCCAATAGTAAGACCAAGAGGAAGGAATGTAATCACGCGCCAAAGTAGAGGCGATAATTACAAAACGCTCGAACCACATCCCGATATTTACGAAGATAGACATCACGAAAGTCACGTAGATAGAACGGCGCATTTTCTTAGACCAGAAAATCTGCGGCGACAGTACGTTACAAGACATCATTCCGAAGTAAGACCACCAGTACGGTCCGAAAACACGGTTATAAAAAGCAAACTGCTCGTAAATGTAACCCGAGTACCAAGCGATGAAAAGCTCGGTGAGGTATGCTACCCCGACGATAGAGCCCGTCAAAAGGATAACTTTATTCATACTCTCGATGTGTGCCATCGTGATGTATTCTTCCAATTTCAAAATCTTCCGGGTCATCAACATCAGCGTCTGTACCATCGCAAAACCGGAGAATACCGCTCCCGCGACAAAGTACGGCGGGAAAATCGTCGTGTGCCATCCGGGAATAATCGAAGTCGCAAAGTCAAAAGATACAATCGTGTGTACGGAAAGTACCAACGGTGTCGCCAAACCGGCAAGTATCAATGCCATTGCCTCCCAGCGTTGCCAGTGCTTCGCGCTACCCGTCCAGCCGAAGCTGAGGAAGTTATAAATACGACGACGCAAACCGGTGGCACGGTCACGAATAGTCGCAAAATCGGGTACCAAACCCATGTACCAGAAAAGGATAGACACGGTAAAGTAAGTCGAAATCGCAAATACGTCCCACAGCAGCGGCGAGTTAAAATTCACCCACAGCGGCCCGCGTGTATTCGGGTAAGGGAAGATAAAGAATGCCAACCACAGACGGCCCATGTGTATCAGCGGAAACTGTCCCGCACACACGACCGCGAAGATGGTCATCGCCTCTGCCGCCCGGTTTACCCCCGTCCGCCATTTCTGACGGAAGATGAGCAAAATCGCCGAAATCAACGTTCCCGCGTGACCGATACCGACCCACCATACGAAGTTGGTAATATCCCAACCCCAGCCGATGGTTCTGTTCAAATCCCAGGTACCGATACCGTTCCATACTGTCCACAGCAGGCAAAAGGCATAAGTCGCCAAGCCGCCTACGGCCAAAATGAAAGCGATAACCCACGCTGCGGAAGGCGTCCGCTCGGTCGGCGCACACAAGTCTTCCGTAATTTGGTGATACGTTTTACTGCCTCTGATTAAAGGCTCTCTGATTGGAGATACTGTTGCACTCATAACTTTTGTTTAGTTGCCGGTAGCCCGTTGCCGGTTGTCGGTTGACCGTTGTCGGTACGCACCTGCTCGGCTCTACTATTTTTTATATCAGAACTTTCAATTTTACTTTTTGAAAGTCTTTAAATCTCATTTCAATCCTTTACCGCCTTCGTAGTATCTGATTAAACCTTGTAACAGTTTCATACATTTTAAAATTTGCTGTAAAATGTTATCTAAAACTGTCTTCGAAATCATGTTTAAATCGAAAGCTATATAAATTTGCGTTTCAACTTCGTAAAGAGAGCCTTTAGCAATATAAAAATTGAATAGTCTCGTTTTTATATTGCCTTCCGTTTCCCTCCGCTATGTTTGACGGAACGGAAACAACAGCTCTTCTCAGTTGATTCGTTATGCCGTATTTCTCGTCTTTATTAAAATTTGCACTGATTTTGTAAATCCCCGCCGCCAATTTCCTACACTCCTTCCAAGCGTCCAATTCTTTATAGTCCATTATAGTCCATTAGAATAAATTTTAATGGTTAAAAAAATTGTCGGGAAAAATCTTCCAAAAAAAATTACAACAAATTCAAAAACCGGATGTGCCCGAGCCACGCGCCGGACAACCGACAACTGACAACAGGCAACGATAAAACTAAGCCATCTCGTCTCTGTTTACCACTTTCGCCGAGTAATAAACGCTCGCTTGCGTATTAATCTCTTCCAAAACGCGGTAGTTCAACTCGCCTTCTACGTTTTTCATCAAAGCGGATTTCTTGTCGTTCATGTCACCGAAAGTGATGGCACCGGTCGGGCAGGCAGACTGACAAGCAGTTTTAATTTCACCGTCGCGGAGACGGCGACCTTCTGCTTTAGCGGTCAATTTACCTTCTTGGATGCGCTGAACGCAGAAAGAACATTTTTCGATGACACCGCGTGAACGTACCGTTACGTCGGGGTTCAAGACCATCCGAGTCAGGTTGTCCGCGCCGTAAGGAACGCCCTCTTCGTCGTTGAGCGTCGGTTGGTTAGCGGGGAACATATCGCCCGTGGTGTAATCCAACCAGTTGAAACGACGTACTTTGTAGGGGCAGTTATTCGCGCAATAACGCGTACCGATACAACGGTTGTAGGTCATTTGGTTCAAACCCTCGCTGCTGTGATTTGTTGCCGCTACCGGACAAACATTTTCGCAAGGTGCGTTATCACAGTGCTGACACATCATCGGCTGGTAAACCACGTTCGGGTTTTCAAAATCACCGTAGTAGTAACGGTCGATACGCAACCAAGTCATCTCGTGGTGACGCGCTACTTCCGCACGACCGACAACCGGGACGTTATTTTCGGCAACACAAGCTACCTGACAAGCCGCACAACCGGTACACGCGTTCAAATCGACGTGCATACCCCAGTGGTGTCCCTGTGAGTAGTATTGCTCATTGTATTCTTCAAAAGGATAAAGCGTGGCATCGTTGAGGTGCGTCGCTTCGGCGCGGAACTCTTCGATTTTGTGCGCTAATCCTTCTACTTCTTTCAAATCGGCTTGGAAGATAATCGAACGGTCAACGATACCGCCTTGGTAACCTTCACCGACGGTCATCGCCGTTTTCTCATCTACGTTGATGATTTCGCCTTCTTCGTTTGCCGCTTTCACACCCATTGTGTGGTGATACTGCACGGAAGGCAAACGCTTTTCGGTTTCGGTTTTTCCGGAAACTTCCGCGTTTACGGCGTAGTATTGCGTGTTACCGTTGGCATCCTGTGTGAGCATCGGGTAAACGTTCGTGCCTACCTCTCTGCCGGACTCACCGATAACGGTACGACCATAACCGAGTGCCAAAGTGACAACATTTTGCTTGATACCGAATTGGCGGACACAGGTTAAATTCGCATTCACGCCGTTGGCACTGACATCCGCTTTATCCGCGTAACCGTACACCTCATCGGGGTTTAAGCCGTTCAGCGCGCCGATGTCGTTACCGCCGTCCCAGTTGACGGGAATACCGAGGTAGTTACCCCATACGGTACGCAAAATCGGGTCGGGCATTTCTACCAACCACGGGTTATCGAGGTGATTACCCGCGCCGATATTGACGGTTTCGTAGAAAGCAATCTCTAAACCGTCGCCGGTAGCGGGCTTAGTGATGGTACTTGCCGCAGAGGCTGCGTTACCGCCGTAAGAACCCGCACTGTTGCTGCTTGCCGCCGCTTCGAACACCCCGTCGTGCAAGGTGCTGTCCCAAAACATATCGAAAGTGGCGAATTTGCTTTGGTTCGCAAAAACAAATCGGTTCCAAGTTTCGCGGACGTAGTTGAAGTAAGGCTGATTTCCGCTGTCATCCAACTGTACGCCTGCCCAACGCAATAAAGTTTCTTCCGCCTGACGGGTGTTGAAAAGCGGTGCAATGGTCGGCTGTACTACGCTGTACATGCCTGATTTCGGCTCCGCATCGCCCCAACTTTCGAGGTAGTGGTGCGTCGGTGCCGCGTAATCGCAAAGCGCACCGGTTTCGTTCATCGTGATACCGAAGTAAACTTTGGTCTTCACTTTCGCCATTCCCGCCGCAAACTGTGCCGCCTGTACGGTATCGAAAGCCGGATTTGCGCCGTCCATGACGAATACCGCATCTACACTGTTGCCCGCATTCAATTCGCGCACGAGTGCATTCATATTTCTGTCCACACCTTGGCGCACCTTATAAGTACGATCCCAAGTGATGGTGTTGCCGTAGCTGCCGAGCATATTGTTAATCGCGTTGACTAATTTTTGCTCGCCTACGTTATTGCTGCCGCTGACTACGAGAGCTTTGCCGCGTGCATTTTTTAATTTTTGTGCCAATGCCTTTAAAGCGGTCGCTGCTTTCGGATTGACGGCAGGTGCAGAGTTGCCCGCACCCATCTCTTTTGCCAAAGTCGCAATCGCAGCACCCATCTCGGAAGGTGCGATGAGAATACGATTATCCGCATTCGAGCCGGTCAAACTCATGTTTGCCTCCACCTGTACGTGGTGACTCATGGTCGCACTTTTCGCATCTTTAATAACGCGGTTCTGTGCGTAGTCGGCGTTAAACTCAACGGGGGAAATCCAAGTACCCAAGAAATCGGCACCGAAACTGACAATAGTTTCCGCCTTGTCGAAGTGGTAAGAAGGAACCGCCGCCTGACCGAAATCTGCTTGGTTGGCTTCCAAGATAGCGGAAGAAGAGACCGGGTCGTAGGTCACGACCTTAGTATTCGGGTATTTCTTGGTAAAATCAGCAATCGCACGCTTCGTCGAAGGCGAGATAATGGTATTGGTAACGATGCGAATGTTTGAACCGGAGTTCAACTGCGCGCCGACTGCTTTATCCAAAGCACCCCAAGTCATTTTATCTCCCAAAACACCCGCGTTAATCGCACCCGGGCGCTGAATCCGCGCCGTATTGTATAAACTCAAAACGGATGCCTGTGCCCGCGCCGAAGTACCGCCTTTCGAAATCGACGATAAGCTGTTACCCTCGATTTTAATCGGACGACCTTCACGGGTTTTCACCAAAACGGAACAGTACTGACTGCCGTCGAAAAAAGAAGAGGCGTAGTAAGACGCCACACCGGGCACGATGCTGTCGGGCTTGACCACGTAAGGAATGGCGCGTTTGACGGGCGTATCACAAGATGCCGCAATGGTAGCCGCACCGAGACCGAAACCGACGTATTTCAAAAAGTCACGACGACTCGCCTGCGTTTCCTCTACGACTTCTTCGCTGCTCAGTTGGTCAACAATCGGCAAGCCGATAAATTCTTCTTTGCTGACTTCCGTAAAGCGCGGGTCATTGGTTAACTCCTCCGCATTTCCCCAAACTCCGTTGTGCTGATTTTTCATAAAAAAAATAGTATAGTTGTCAGTTGCCGGTTGTCCGTTGCCCGTGTGAAACTCTTTGATTTCAATCTCCGAATTTACGTCAATCGGTGCCCTGCAAATGAACTTTATATATTTGTTTGCCGTGAAATGAAGCAAACAACAAAATGTCTTTTATTTGAAATTCTAAACTTGTCGGTCAATTCGGACGGTGCTGCCGTCAACCGACAACCGTCAACCGCTTAATAGTGGCACTTCTGACACTCCAAACCGCCGATATCCTCTACGGTAACGGCTTCGCGCTCGCCCGCTTCGAGTTGTTGGTGGTACAGTTCCCACGAGTCGTAGTAATCGTTTTCTGCAAACTTAACTTCCGTCTGACGGTGACAGTTAATACACCAGCCCATACTCAAAGGCGAGTATTGGTAAACAACTTCCATTTCCTCTACGGGACCGTGACAAGTTTGACATTCCAAACCGCCGACGGTGACGTGCTGTGCGTGGTTGAAATAAACGTGGTCGGGCAGATTGTGAATACGCTTCCACTCGATGGCACCCGCGATTTTGTTATCGCCCGACTCCGGGTCGGTGAGTGCGCTGACGATACCGTTCCACTGCTCTTCAATCATCGCTTCGCCTTCTGCGTCGAGTATACCTGCGGCTTTCACGTAGTTATCACCGATCCACTTTTTGTAGATATTTTCGATTTCGGAGCGCGGCATATCGTCGTAGTTGTCGATGTACTTGCCTTCGCTCGGGTCGTAACCTACGGAAGCGTAGATTTTCGTCAATTCTTTGGTACCGTAGTTGCTGCCGACTTTGATAGCCGAGTGACAGTTCATACAAGTATTGGCGGCGGGAATGACCGAGTGCTTCGAGCGGCGCGCGCCGTCGTGACAGTATTGACATTCGATTTTTTGCTGACCGGCGTGCAGTGCGTGCGAGAAGTTAATCGGCTGCTCGGGTTGATAACCTTGCTGACGTCCGGTTTCAATGGCACTGTTAACGGTAGTAAACCCGCCGACGACCACACCCGCGAAAATCAAAAAGGCAATCACACCTTTGGAAGTCAAAATGTCGATAAGCGTGCGGCGTTCCGCAGGAGCATTACCGGCTTTGACCTGCGCCATGTAGTTGAGGTTGGACACGATACGCGCCAAGACAACCGCCAACAGACCCAAAATAACCGCGAGGATAATAAATAAAGGTGTATTGTCGGCTTTTTCGACTGCGACTCCGTCCACGGTAACATCTCCGGTAGGCGGCTTAGGACCGTAAGTTCCGTCCGCGACACCGTTGATATAACCTATCACATTTTCCATTTGAGCGTCCGTCAAATTCGGAAAAGAGTTCATGACGTTCGGCTGCCACTGCGCCCACAGTTCCTGTGCACGGGGGTGTCCCTGCGCAATCATTGCCTGTGAGTTGCGAATCCATGCGTAGAGGTCTTCGCGCGGGTAATCCGCCCAGCGTTCTTCGACGCCGGCGAGTGCCGGTCCCGTCATGTCGTCCACCATGTTCTTGTTGTGACAAGAAGCACAGTAGTTTTTGAACGTTGCCTTACCGTCCGCCAAATCCAATTCCTGCGCCGAACCATGCAGCGAAAAGAAGAAGAAAGAGCACAGTAATAAACTGATTTTTAATATGTTATGCGTCATTATAGCTGACCTTTATTTTATCATAAAGTACATAAGTGTACCATGTCATTTTTTTGTCACCGCAAAAGTACAATTCTTTGCTAAAAATTAACACACTTTATTTGGCGGAAATTTATTTAGATTCATTCAAAATAAGCGCAAGAGATATATTTTGACAAAGATTTCAAAACATAAGCTAAGATTCGGAACGAGTCATAAAATTATATCCGCACAACAGAAATTCTTCGGTAAGGTTTATCATTTCATACTGTGGAAAACTTTTCTTTTTAGGGGAGAGGAGAGAGGAGAAAAAGGGAGAGGAGAGAGGTGTCAGCGTTTAACACTACATCCGGAAAAAAATCGACGATTGTATATTTTGAAAACAGGTAACTACTTAGGTGTCTGACACTTGACTCAAGCAAGTGTTGAAAAAATCATGTTATACCTAAATCCGACAGAAAAAAAGTGTCTGACACCGGTGTTGAACATAATATCGGTGTCAGACGCTTTTCTTCGCTTGAAACTTAGGTTTATTCGCAATATTCTCGACTTTTACCAAAATCAGCGTCAGACACCTAAGCAATTACGAAAAAAGTAAAAATAGTATTGTGTACTCTCCTCTCCCCTTACAAACAAAAGTCCGATTATTGTAAAAACCCGCGCCCCAAAAAACTTTCCCCCCGTTTTCACCTTATCTTTGTGTAGGTTTTTGAAATAAAATCCATTGAAATGAAAAAGACATTGAAAAATAAAATAACGAAGTTTTTGGCTTGTTTGGCTTTGCTTTTCACCCTGCACACCGCCACGCCGCCGCCCGTACAGGCGCAGTGTCCGATGTGTAAAATGAGTGCGGAAAGTAACCTGAACAACGGCGGCTCGGCGGGTAAGGGTCTGAACGCGGGCATCTTGTTTATGCTGGCGACACCTTATTTATTGGTCGGCATTGTCGGTCTGTTGTGGTGGCGGAATAAGAAGCGGGAGGAGGAAGTCGAGGAGGCGTAGATGATTTCGCTTACGCAAGAATTAAAAAGCCCGAATGCTTTTGTGCATTCGGGCTTTTTGATTTTGTTGAATCGTTGAAAAAATCCTACGAAAATACTCGGCTTTAGAGGTCAGTTTGTTCAACGATTCACCAACTCAACATTTCAACAAGAATTCTTACTTCTTGTATTCCTCCTTCAAAATATCCTTAAACTCCTTCATCACTTTCTCCACTTTCGGGCGACTGACATTTGCAATGTAAGAGTTATTCGGATGCAACTCGTAATAATCCTGATGGTAGCCTTCCGCCGTGTAAAACTCGGTGTAGGGCGCAACTTCCGTTACTATCGGATTATCGAATTTGCCCGAAGCGTTCAACTTTTTAATGTAAGCGTCGATTAAAGCCTTTTCTTCTCCCGTGCGGTAATAAATCGCCGAACGATACTGCGGCCCCACGTCCGGTCCTTGCCGATTAGGGGTAGTCGGGTCGTGCGCAACGAAGAAAACTTCCAATAATTTTTGGTAGTCGATGACATTCGGGTCGTAATAAATCTGGATGGCCTCGGCGTGGCGCAGTCTGCCCGTTCCGATTTCTTCGTAAGTCGGGTAGGGCTTGGTGCCGCCGGAGTAGCCGCTGATGACATCTTCGACACCTTTTATACGCTCGAATGAGGCTTCGGTACACCAAAAGCAACCGCCTGCGAAAGTAGCGACTGCATACTTGTCGTAATTTTTACCTTTGACATAATCCGAAATTTTCATTACCTCGGATTTCTTTTCCTTTTTATCATTCGACATCGACTGCTGACTGTTGCAGGCCTGAAAAGCAAAAACGGCGATAAAAAGGGAAAACAGTATCTTTTTCATGGTTTTGTTGTTTTTGTGAATATTGGGGTGATAACGTATTGCGCGGATTTTCGGGTGAGACGGGAAGGGGTTTTAGAGAATTATTAACGTGAAAACAAATCGTGCCTCGCTCCTGCGCAGCCGTTGCAGAGACGTGCAACGGCACGTCTAAGGCGTGAGTAGTGCAACGATTTATTAAACTTTGATAGTTTTCTTTTTGAACCTGATTTCTATGATTCTTATGATTGGTTATGATTTGGATTTTACTTCGTAAAATCTTCGCAATTCGCAATCAATTTAACTGTCAGAAACTAACAAATCACTGCAGTAGCCGATAATTTTTCCGGAATGTGATGAAAATTTTAAAAAGTGAAGGCGAAAAATAAGGAGATATATCTCCGAAAGAGACGCGTTTTCCCGCGTCTGTACAAACCCAAGCGATTGCGGGTGACATGAGCAAAAAAATCTGCACAAATCCGCTTAATCCGCATCATCTGCGAATCTATCCTATCACACATACTTGCCGGTCGTGGTTTTTTCCATAGCAAGACGTGGCAATGCCACGTCTCTACGAACCGGGCGTTTGCGGTTGGCATTACCTCCCAACCTTCTCAACCTCCCAACCCCTCGACCCCTCAACCTCCAACCTTCTCCTCCACCATTTTCCGCACCGCTTTCTCCGCTTTATCCGCCGCTTTAATCATCTTCTCCCCTTTCGCCAGCACTTCTTTGACGTATTTTTTATCTTTCAAATCGCCGGCGTTGACCTTCACATTCATAAATGCACCGTGTACGGCGGCGCGGGCGCAGAGTGCCCCTACCCCGGCGTCGGTAATGCTGTTCGGATTACCGATTTCCGCCATGGCTTTGATAATGTCGAAACCGCCGAGGGCAACTTCCATGACTTTGAAAGGAATGTCGATGGCGTAGCGCGTCGCCGCTTCGATGGCGTCGGCGCGGGCTTCTTTTTCGGCATCGCTGCCCTTCGGCATTCTGACGGCAGTGAGGATGGCGTTGAAAGAATTGGTATCTTCATCCACGAGGCGCAGGAGTTCGTCTTTGATAGCTTGTCCTTTTTCCGCCCAATCGCCGAACTCTTCCCAGCGGTCGTCCCACACGCGGCGGTGACTGCTGAGGTTAGCGACCATGGTGGCGAGAGAAACACCGAGTGCGCCCACGTAAGCGGACACGGAACCGCCGCCGGGTGCCGGACTTTCGCTTGCCGTTTCGTCGGCGAAGGCACGTAAATCCATTTCAATCAGCGGTGTCGGTCGGTCGGCGCGCAGTTGATATTCGATGATTTTTTGCTGCGGGTCGAATGCGCCCAACTCGTCTAAACCGAGTGATTTGACGGCGATTTTGATAATTTCCGCCTCGGAGACGCCGACCGAGCGTTTTTGTTTGCGCAGGAAATATTTACCCGCGTCGAGCATGACTTTGAGCGGTACGAGACCGACCAATTCCGAGCCGGTGACGCGCATTCCGCGCCTGTCCGCACTCTCGTGTACGGCTTCGAAAGCGCGGTGCAGCGGCGTATCTTTGATATTGGTGAGGTTCATGGAAATCTGCGCCACGCCGTACTCCTCGATGTACCAGCCGATGGCTTTGACGCTTTTGCAACTGCCCGGTTCGCGAACGGGTTCGCCGTTTTTATCAGTGACGATTTTGCCGGTCACGCTGCCGCCCTCGCGCTTAACGCGTCCTTTTTCGCGCACATCGAAAGCGACACTGTTGGCGCGGCGCACGGAAGTCGTATTCAGATTAACATTATAAGCAATCAAAAAATCGCGGGCACCGATGGCGGTAGCACCGGCTTTGGGATTAAATTTTGCCGCACCGTAGTCGGGTTTCCACTCGGCATTTTGCAGCTTTTCGGGCAAGCCCTCGTACTCGCCCGCACGGACAACGGCGAGGTTGCGACGCTCGGGGCGCGTGGCCGCGCTTTCGTACATGTAGAAAGGAATATCGAGTTCGCGCCCCGCCATTTCACCGAGTTTGTGCGCCCATTCCGCAGTCTCTTCCATCGTGATGCCGGCAATCGGAATCAGCGGACACACATCGGTCGCGCCCATGCGCGGGTGCTCGCCGGAGTGCTTGGACATATCAATCAATTCCGCCGCTTTTTTGATACCTAAAAAGGCGGCGTTAATCACGAGTTCCGGCTCGCCGACGAAGGTAACGACGGTGCGATTGGTCGCCTTGCCGGGGTCCACATCCAAGAGCTTGATGCCCTCTACGCTTTCGATGGCGTCGGTGATTTGCTTGATGATAGTCATATCGCGCCCTTCGCTGAAATTGGGTACGCATTCGATGAGTTGTGTCATGATTTTCGGTTGAATTTTACTTTTGTCAGGGCTGCAAATTACGGGAAAAAGTTTCACAAAAGTTAGTTTTGTTTGAATTGTTTGAGGGTGGAAAGGTTGGGGTGGTTTGAATTGTCGGAGTGGTTGGAGTCGTTTGAGTTGTGGGGGTTTGCCTTCGTTTTTGGTTGTTTCTTTTTTGTTGTTCTGCGTTATGCGGGTATGAATTTTCACCGAAAACCCGGATTAGTTACTCCGCTCTGTCTTTTCTTGCGGCAGCCTTGTCGGTCGTGTTTTTTATCATGGCAAGACGTCGCAGTGCAACGTCTCTACAAACCGGGCGACAGTGGTAATGTGACCAAAAAAATTTACTTCATGACTCGTTTGCTTCCGTTGCTTTTCTGCCTTTTGCCTGCCTTTTTGTTTTGTCAAAACCTCGTTCCTAATCCTTCTTTTGAAGACCACAAAAAATCGGACTTTCGGTGGTCGGGGAATAGTTTACGCTTTAATAACAGCATCGAATTGTGGCACTCACCGACGCAGGGTTCGCCGGATGTTTTGTTGCATCATAACAAAGATAAACTCGTGCCGCCGCGCCCGAAAGTGAATATGAAACCGCACTTTGCGCGTACGGGCGTGGCGATGGTCGGGCTGAAAACTTACGGCTGCGCGACGAATAATTTGCACTGCAAAGAATATCTGCAAATCCGATTGAAAGAGACCGTGGCGGCGGGCGACTCTTGCTATTATGAGTTTTGGGTCAGTACTTTGGCAAGCGGGATTAAGGTTAATCGCCTCGGCGTGGCAGTCAGCGCAACGGAGATTAACGAGCCGCTGACTTTTGCTTTGCTCGATACGGAACACCATTTTGAAGACGACAAAATGCTGACCGCCGCGCCGAATGTTTGGGAGAAAATATCGGGTACTTTCATTGCGCCGACGGTCGTAAATTATCTGCTCATCGGCAGCTTTGTCGCCGACGCCGAGACACAAACGGAAGTGCCGGAAGACGGCGTACATTTTTCGTACTACATGATTGACGACGTTTTTCTGCAAAATTTTACGCGTCCGCTTACGCCCGAAAAGTACGTTTTGGAGCATATTTATTTTGCTTTCAATGAAGCCGAATTGCTGCCCGCTTCTTTTTCGGAATTGGATAAATTGCTAAACAGACTGAAGGAAAAACCCGAGCAACGCATCCGCCTGACGGGGCATACTTCCGACGAAGGCACAGAAGATTACAACCTCGACCTTTCCGTCCGACGTGCGGGTGCGGTAGCTGCCTATTTGCGAAAAAACGGCATCGCGGCGGAGCGAATCGACTACGGCGGGCGCGGCAGTACAGAGCCTCGGGTCGCGAATGACACGGAGGAAAACAGGAAGAAGAATCGGCGCACGGAAGCGGAATTTTTATAAGAAAACTTATGCGGCGGCGGCTCCGCGATAGTCCGTAAATACCCATGTCAGAAAAACCGCTGCGGCGAAACCAAGGTAGAAATTGCGGGCAAGTTCGCCTTCGATGCTGCCGAGATACAATGCGACTCCGACCAAAACGAAGGAAACGATGAGTTCTGTCAGACCGTGAATTTTGAGCGGAATGACTTTAAATATTCCAAACACAAACTGCGTCAAAACGGTCAGGGTCAGGTGAATACCGCCCAAAATGTAAGAGAAAAGTGCCGCCGTTTCGGGCAGATTAAACAAAGTCGGTGCCGCCCACAAAAAAATGACAACGAGGTAGTCGATGATGCCGTGGACTCTTGAATTGATGAATTTCATTTTATAAATTTTGTCGGGTGAAAAAGAACAAATATATCGAAAAATACGAGAAAACGGGCGAGTTTGGATGAAAGGAGACAGTTTTTTCGCACCGACGCCCTATTCTTTCAGCAGTTTCTTCGCCGCCGTCATTTGCCCTTTTTTATTCATCAAAGTCAAAAAATATAAGCCGCGCGGCAGGTCGCCGATGTCGATGCGCGTGCTGAAGGTCACCTCTTTTTGCAGTTGACCGACGGAGTTATAAATGAGGATATTTTGGAAATGTGCCGCGTTTTTGATTTCTAAATTGACTATATGCGCGGCGGGATTGGGTTGTACGGAAAAGTCGTATGGCAGGACTTCTTTTGTGCTGCTGATGTATTGAAAGTCGCAGTCGCGTTTGTAGTATCTTGTACCGGGATACGGACCGCCGGAAACCGAGATTAACGAAAAAAACGGTCCGACTCCGGATGCACCAATTCCTTCGGTTATGACATCCCACCCTTCGGAATTTCCGGATGCTTCAATGTACTCAACAAAATAGCGTTGTAAAGTATCGAGTCCGAAAATTGCATTGCCGTAAAGTAAGGGTGGATTAGTGACTATTGTATCGATATTGTCAATGACATAATAGAAAGATGAGTCTGCACATTGTAAAACGGTATCTCCTACCTCAACATCAAAATCAAAAAGCATCATTTCAGAGTAGTTATCGCCGCAACTAAAAACTTGAGCAAAAATATCGGGACTTGAGTCATTCTCTGAATCGCTGAAATAATATACTTTCTGCTCTACCGTATCCTCTCGTAAGTAACCGTACTCTCCGCCATTGATGCCTTTGTAAATGTGATTATTAAACGTTGTATCTCCTGTAATCTCCATTGTGAAAGCGTATCCGTAATAAGGCGGAAACGCAAATTCATCACTCTCCCAAATCTCCCAACACGCCCCCTCGACCACCATCGGTACGTAGTCTTGTGCGGCGCAAAATGTACCGGTAAAAATCAGAACGAAAGCGGTTATTGTCTTTTTCATAGGGCGAATGTAAGGAAATATTTTTGCATATCGCAAATTTTACCGTTTAAACCGGCAGTTGAGTACCACTGTTTCTCACTTTCCGACCTTCCTCTTCTCAAACTCCGCCGACCACTGAATCAGACGGTCGAGTATCGGCTTTAAGGTCAAACCTTCCGCTGTCAAGCTGTACTCAACGGTAATCGGAACGGTATTGAAGGTTTCGCGTTGTACGATACCGATTGCCGTTAAATCTTTGAGTTCTTTGCTCAACATTTTGGGCGAAATTCCCGTCACTTCTCTCTCCAATTCTTTGAACCTTTTCTTCCCCCAGTAAAGTTTAGACAGGATGTAAATTTTCCACTTTCCGCCCAAAACTTTCAATATCAGTTGAAGGGAAGAAATTTTATTATCGCATTCTTTCATTTTATTTATCTTTTAAATCACTGATTGACAAAAAACTATACTTCCGGTAACTAATATACTTTTTTGTTACTACTTGCAAAAGTATAGTATTGATTTTAGGTTTGCAGCATAAAATTAAAAAAATGTCTTATGCGCTTAAAAATTATGCTCGGCTTCGCCGCAATTTTCAGCCTGCTGCCCGCCAAGGGTTTCGCACAAAACAGTAACGATATTTCGGGAACGTATTGGTCGCCAAAAAAAGACGGTAAAATCGAAATCTTTACCGAAAACGAGCAATACCACGGAAAATTCGTATGGACAAAACAGCCGAAAAAAGACCACAATAATCCGGATGCGGCACTCCGCAACCGTGATTTACTCGGATTGATTTTTCTGCAAAATTTTACCTTACAGGACGATAAATATATCGACGGAACAATCTACGACCCCGACAGCGGCAAGACTTACGACTGCCTGATGTGGTCGGAAAACGGCGACTTGAAAGTACGCGGCTACCTCGGTTTTTCGCTGTTCGGCAGAACGGAAACCTTCCGAAAAGTCAAATAATTTGCTTTACCCCGACGGGCGCGTATTCGACCGAAATCGTGCTTCGTTGCAGAGTACTCAACATTAAACATCAAACCGAATTAAGATGACAACAATAATTTTTTACGCGGCACTCGCCGTCATCAGCTTAGTATTTTTCATCGCCGGCTTTCAAAAACTGACGGCAAAAGAGCCGATGAAAACGCGCATGGAAGAAATGAATAACGGCGGCGCGGTGATGCGCATCATCGGTTTTTTAGAAATAATCGGTGTCGTCGCGCTGTGGCTGCCGAGTCTGCGCCCTCTCGCTTTGGTCTCTTTATTACCCTTAGCGGTGGGCGGTTTGGCGGCGCACGTCGTCCTGCGTCACGATTTTAAGGAAAGGAATATTCCCGCCGTGCTCATGATTGTTCTAATCGTGACGGCTCTGGTGCTCGACCCGAGTTTTTCGGTAGTTTTTCACCAAATTTGAGCTTTATTGCTTCGACCGACCGGTGCGTCAGTACCCGTATTTCTCCTTCCACAATCCCCGCAAATGCTCCCGCGTCCGCTTCTCCGCCGCATTCTCCTGCGGCTCGAAAAAAGCAGTACCGCTGATTTCTTTGGGCATAAACTCCGCAGCCGTAAAGTTGCCGTCGAAGTCGTGCGCGTATTTGTAATTTTTGCCGTAGTTTAAAGATTTCATCAGCTTGGTCGGGGCGTTGCGCAGCGAGAGCGGTACGGGCAGATTTCCCGTTTCGCGCACCGTGGCTTGGGCGGCTTTGATGGCGGCGTAAGCAGAGTTACTTTTGGGTGAAGTTGCGAGGTAAATAGCGGCTTGTGAAAGGATAATGCGCGCCTCGGGCAGACCGACTTGGGTGGCGGCCTGAAAGGCTGTACTTGCCATGAGCAGGGCATTCGGATTGGCGAGACCGATGTCTTCGGAGGCGGAAATGACGAGACGACGGGCGATGAATTTGATGTCTTCGCCGCCCTCTATCATGCGCGCGAGATAGTACACGGCGGCATTCGGGTCGCTGCCGCGAATGGATTTGATGAAGGCGGAAATGATGTCGTAGTGCTGCTCGCCGGACTTGTCGTAAGCGGCAATATTTTGCTGAATGCGCTCGGTCACGCCTTTGTTAGTAATGACAAACTCTTCTCCTTCTGTCGCAAAATTCGTGACCAATTCCAAAACATTATACAGCTTCCGACCGTCGCCGCCGGAAAAATGCAGCAGCGCATCGTACTCCTCCACCTTGACGTTCAGCTTTTGCAAATATTCGTCTTCCGCCAGGGCTTTGTCAATCATGGCAATCATTTCCGCCTTTTCCAAATGCTGCAACACATAGACCTGCGAGCGCGACAACAGAGCGGAAATGACCTCAAAAGACGGATTTTCGGTCGTCGCCCCGATGAGCGTGACTGTACCTTTTTCGACCGCCCCGAGCAGACTGTCTTGCTGTGACTTGCTGAAACGGTGGATTTCGTCGATAAAAAGAATGGGATTGGGCGCATTAAAAAACCGCCCGGACTCGGCTTTTTGAATGGTCTCGCGGATGTCTTTTACCCCCGAATTGATAGCGGACAGCGGGTAAAACGGTCGCTTAAGTTGATTGGCGATGATGCCGGCGAGGGTCGTTTTGCCCACGCCCGGCGGCCCCCACAGGATAAAACTCGGAATTTTGCCGCTCTCTATCGCCTGCCGCAGTACCTTACCCTCGCCCACGAGGTGCTGCTGCCCGATGTAGTCGGACAGGGATTTTGGGCGCATACGTTCGGCTAAAGGCTGCATGGTTGGTGGTTGGTAGGTGGTGGGTGGTGGACGGTTTTCGCTTTGCGATGAAGGTACGGTTTTGATATTCCGGTTTTTCTTTTTGATTTTGTATGTTGGTTGACGGTTGACGGTTGACGGCTGCTTTCGCTTTTGGCGAGTGCGGTTTACATGAAGTTTTGTCTTTCTCTATAAATGTTTTTCGGTTGACTCATGAATTTTCGGCACCCGCACCGTAGCGTCGATTTTAATCGACAGGCTGAAATTCAAAATTTTTTCCCACCCGATTGCCTCGCGCAACGTCGAAATCGGTAAATAATCGGCAGGCTGTCAGGAAGTTTCTCCAATCAACCACCACCTACCACCAACCACCTATCACCTAAAACCGATACTCCGCCCGAAAAGTCCATTGATACAAAAACAGATTTTCGCTGCACGTATCGCGACTCATGCTCGTGTTGCTTTTAAATAAGCTGCGTAGGTGATAAGCGGTAAAACCCCAGTGCTCGGTAGCGTAGAAAGTAACGCCGAGCTGGTAACTCAAATCATTTTCGGCGATACTGTTGAGGCAGTTCGGGCTTAATGCCTCACTGGTCTGCGTGGCGGAAATCAAGCGACCGTAAGCCAGACCGCCGGTAAAGTGCATTTTGTAAAAGCCCTCTTCTTCGTCAAACCAATCTTTGATAGTGTAGGTGACGGGCACCATAACGTAGTCGAGTTTGATTTTGAAAGGAAAATTCAGATTTTCAAAACTGCGGCTGCTGGCACTGCCGCGCTGATCGTAGATGATGCCGACGCCGAGTTCGGTACGCGGACTGAGGTAAATCGACGCGTCGAGTCCGGCGTGTAATCCGATTTTATTGAAGCCCGCCTCGCGGTCGCCCGTGATTTGCGAGATGCTGCCGCCGGCTACGGCGGAGACGCCGAAAATGCTTTGGGCGTTGATTTGCAAAGCGGTAAAAAGGCAGAGGAATAAGAGTAGTGTATATTTTTTCATGGAGTTTTTATTTTGACCTGTGACTACATAGTTGTCTGACACTTGACCTGAGCAAATTACGAAAAAATTACGTTTTATCGCGGTTTTACGAACAAGAAGTGTCTGACACCGATGTTAATCATAACATAAACATCGGACTGTCCCGCAATCCGATAACTATCGAAATTGAAAACGCTTTTTTCGCTTGAACCTCAGATTTAATACGCAATATTTTCACTTTTCATCGGTAGCAATGCCGGATGTCTAATCATTTACAATAACTTTTATAAATCGTTTATTAAGATT
>JAHDCG010000035.1:34245-48515 GCA_020629965.1 Saprospiraceae bacterium
TTTTATAAATCGTTTATTAAGATTAATGAGTGCCGGTATCAGACGCTTTTTTTTGCTTAATTCTGTTTGTAATTCGCTGATTCACATCTTTTTGCAAACCGAGCGTCAGACACCTTCTTCTAACAAACCCGCCAATTCTTCCAAATCCCACGCATCTTCCAAACGAAAATCGCCGATTTTGGTGCGACACAAAGCGATTAAATGCGCTCCGGATTGCAAATTTTGTCCGAAATCGTGGGCAATCGAGCGAATGTAAGTGCCTTTGCTGCATTCGATGAGAAAATCGACTTCGGGCATTTCCGTGCGCGTAATATCAAAACGATAAATGCTGACGGGACGCGGCTTGACTTCGATTTTTATGCCCTTACGCGCCATTTTGTACAACGGCTGTCCATCGACTTTGATTGCCGAAAACATGGGCGGTAACTGGGCTATGTCGCCCGTTAGTCCCTCGCGGGCGGCTTCCATGGCTTGCGGCGTGATGTGGTCGATGGGGTAAACGTTGTCGGGTTTGGTTTCGGCGTCGTAGCTGGGGGTGGACTCACCGAGTTTGATGGTGCCGGTGTATTCCTTTTGCATGCCTTGAAAGCGGTCGATTTGCTTGGTAAATTTTCCGGTACAAATAATGAGCAGCCCCGTCGCCATCGGGTCTAATGTGCCGGCGTGCCCGACTTTGATTTTTTTGACCCCCAATTTGCGCTTGATGCGGTGGCGCAGTTTGTTAATCACGTCGAAAGAAGTCCAATCTTTCGGTTTGTTGACTAACAGTACCGTTCCAGCCTGAAAATCGGCGTCGGTAATATCGGTGGTTGGCTGCGGCAGCGGAACGTCCATGTTTTATTGTATGTTGAATTGTTGAGTTGTTGAATCGTAAAGCGCGTGTGACTCTAAAACTCTCGTATTTTTCGATGCAAAAGGCAAAGATAGTAAAAAGGGAAACGACGGCAAGCGGATAATTTTTACGGACTGTAACGAAGATTGAACATAGTACGAGGTTCCTTTTTATAGCTCGTTCGGCAGCGTTAAACAAAATCCCGAATAAGGTTAAACAGTTTTCCGAAAACGCATTTTTTCGCGCCGAAACGGTCGTTTTTCGGGGTCTGAAATCGTGACGGATAGTATAAAATCAAGCATAACGGCATTTTTTAATTGTATGACATCTTGCACTTTCATATTTTATTGAAACTTTAGTAAATTAAATTACTTCTCACAACAACCTAACAATCAATAAATTACGCGAGGTATGATTTTATTTCACACAGCAAAAAAGTACGACAAACGAACATAAGGCTTGTTTTTTGTTTATTATTTTATACCTTTGCTTAAACAAAACGAGAATCAGCACGACTTAAAATACAAAAAACATGTTTGCGAAGACATAAAATTCTTTGCTCAATCAAAAAAATAAAGAATCATGACCGACAACAGTATGCCCTTAATGATGCCCGCCCGCGACTTTGAAAATAAATTTTACACAATGACGAGCGTGTTGAAAGCCTTTGCCTACAACCTAACCAAAAATTCGGAGGACGCCAAAGACCTCTATCAGGAAACGGCTTTTCGCGCGATGACCAACCGCGATAAATTTAAACTCGGCACCAATTTCAAAGCCTGGACTTTTACGATTATGAAGAATATCTTCATCAACAATTATCGTAAAAAAATGAAGGCAAATACCATTACGGACTCGACCGACAATCTGTACTACATTAACTCGGGTAAGGAAAGCATCAACAACGGCGGCGAAGGCAACATGATGATGAAAGAGCTGACAACGATGTTGGAAAAACTGGACGACAGTATCAAACTCCCGTTTATGATGCACTATCGCGGTTACAAATACCAAGAAATTGCAGACCACTTTCAGCTTCCCCTCGGCACCATTAAAAGCCGTATTTTCTTTGCGCGCAAAGAGATGAAAGAAAAAATTAACAAACGCTACGGCAATCTCGGTGATTTGCGCAATCAGCGTCGTCGTGCTAACGCATAAACGACGGCGGATTTTCCGCTGAGGCATGTTGTGAATCAGTTATTCTCTAAAATAAATCCGACTTGAATTACATTCGGCGGCAAAGTTTAAACACTTTGGCCGCCGATTTTTTTTTACTCCTTCCGATAATCCTCCCAACCCGTTTTTGCCAGCTTCTCATATTTAACCGCCACGCCGTCCGTCATTTCCTGTTTGTAGTCGAGCATTTTTTGCATCACCCGGTCATCTGCCGTACCCAGAATTTGGGCCGCCAAAATGCCCGCATTTTTAGCCGCATTGAGCGCGACCGTAGCCACCGGCACCCCGTTCGGCATCTGCAAAATAGACAGCATACTGTCCCAACCGTCAATGGAATTACTCGACTTGACGGGCACACCGATGACCGGCAGCGGGGTCAGTGCCGCCACCATCCCGGGCAGATGCGCAGCGCCGCCCGCCCCGGCGATGATAACTTTAATACCGCGTGTATGTGCTTTTTTCGCAAAATCGAACATCCGGTCGGGCGTGCGGTGCGCCGATACGATGGTCAGTTCAAAATCAATGTCCATACTCTGCAAAAACTCTGCGGCGGCGCGCATAACGGGCAGGTCGCTGTCGCTGCCCATGATAATACTTACTGTCATGTTGATTTTGGTTGTCGGTTGCCGGTTGTCGGTTGCCCGAAGGCCTCCGCTCAAAGACTTTTTTATAACTCTGTCTTTTCCGTCTGTTCTTTTAGTTAATTTTGTGTATCTTTTTTAATCGCGTTTCAAGTGCTCAAAGCAGTCTAAAATCTAACGTCTGACATCTAAAATCTCAAAATGTCTAACCCGCAAATCTTTCTCGGCCTCGCCGTCGTCATTTTTATCGGTTTACTCACCGCTGTTTATCTGCGTTTGGGTCGCAAAACCGTGCTTACTCCCTTCGCCGTCGATGAAATGCGACGAATGCTGTGGGAAAAAGGGCTGACCGCGCGCGATATTCGCAAACTCGGGTTTTTGGAAAGTTTTAAGCAATTCGGCTTTGCTGCTCTTCCGAATGCGATGTATAAAAACTTCAATTTTGCGGAAATCACGACCGAAGACGACCGAAAATTTTACGCAAAAATTATCTTGGCTTTTGAAAAAGAGGTGTTGGAAAAAGAGTTGAAAGAAGCACAAAGTTAAACGCTTTTTATCGCGTGTGCTTTCAGCTTTTCGTAATAAGGTACGCACTCCGCCGCCAATTTTTCCAACTGCGGCGACAGCATCACTTCCTTTTTTTCATAAGGCAAAAAGCCCGTTGAACGGTGTACATTTTCATACCAATATTTTGCCCAAACACCGTCTTCCGGTCGCGCGCCGGCTTGCCATTCGAGCATATTTTCGTCGAAAGATAAATCCAATTTTTCACACAATTTCGCCAACACTCGGCGCGGATTGCGCAGCACTTCCTCCGTGTCCAAAACCGCGTGCAGCTTGCCTTTCTCTCGCAAAACATCAAACAGTTCCGCCTGCTTTTTAATACCGACATCGTGGATTGCGGCATTGTCGATGACCTTGGCGTAGGAGGCGATAATGCGACGCGGGTCACGAATGAGCAGCACGTTTTTCATTTTAAACAAAAAATCCTCGTTTAGCTCGATGAGATGATGCGTCATTTGCTTGAAAAGAACATTTTCGGTACCGTAATTGTGCGTCAACATCTGCTGCACGACCTGCTCTCCGTCGTTTTCCTGCGCCGCCAAAACTTCCGCCGTACCCGGGTGTTCCGCCTCGGTGTCGGTGCGGCGCAGGTAGTGCGCGTATAACGGTTCATCGACGACCGTCATATCTTTTCGCTGCGCAAAACCGTACATCAAAGCCGTAGAAATATTGCGCGGACCGGACCAAAGATTGATGCGGGACATAGAAGAAATTTGCTTTAAAAATTATACGCCGCAAAGTAAAAAATATTCCGAATATCAAAGCATACTGTCTCTCTCCTCTCCCCTCCTACCCAAATATCTCCGCCAATTTTTCCCGCTCCAATTGCTCCACCAAAACTAAAAGTTCTCGTTGTTCTTCCGCCATCAGAGTCTCGAAAAGCGCATCGCCTTTGGCAATGGTCTCGTAGCCGATTTCCAAACCGCGTATCTCATCCGGACTGTACACCTCGGGCTTTTTTCGCATTTTTTCCAATAAAGCCCCAATCATCGCGATTATCTTCTTCACCAATTTTCGGTCGTGCAAAGTCTCGAACAACTTGACGCTGCTATCGACAAAATCATTGATCTCCGCCGGCGACAGCATCCCGATTAAGCGGTTAACATCTTGGGTATTATAAGGCTCGGGCAGGTTGAGCGCGACCGCATTTTCAATCAATTTTTCTTCAAACGCACTCGCCGCCCGAAATGACCGCAGCGCATTCATACCCGACGCCAAGACTTTGGGTAAATGACGCCCGAATTTGAACACCAAAGCCGCCGAGTCGCGCAGTATCCGCAGCAACTTATCGGGCTGCCGCACAAAGCTGTCGAGGGTAACGAATGCGGCATCGAGTTCTGCCCGCCGCGCGGGGTCGGGATAGATGTAGGTCAAAAAATAATCCCGAAAAGCATCGACTTTTTCCCGCGAAAAACCGGACGGTAAATCGGGGCGATTTTTCAACTTATCGTAGTCGTAGCGGTCACGAATGAGGTCGCGGTAAGCGGTGATGAGAGCGGTGCGGGGTGAAGGCATAGGCAGAAAGTTGTGAGGTTGTGAGGTTGTGAATGCCTTACTATTCGAATGAAATTTAAGGCTCTTTTATGGTATGCGCAAATTTTCAGAGATTGTAATTCCGTTATAAAGATGAGCGTTACCGACTTCCCCAACCGCCCAACTCCAAAACCTCTCAACCCCCAAACATCTCCAGAATCTTCCCCGCCAAAACGCGCCCGTGCTTCTCTTTGCTTTCAAAACTCCAACCCGCGATATGCGGTGCCAAAACCACATTTTCCGCCTCGATTAAATAGTGAAACGGCTCGGGTAAATCAGCAAATTTCACTTCCGAAAAAGAGCTTTCTTCGTATTCCAAAACGTCGAGACCCGCGCCGAGGACTTTACCCGATTTGAGCGCATCGGTCAGTGCCTGCGTTTCCAAAACCAAGCCGCGTGCCGTGTTGATGAGGTAGATATTTTTGGTAAAAGCCCGCAGAAATCCCGCATTAACAAAATGGTGATTATCTTCCTCGTAAGGAATGTGCAGCGTCACAATGTCTGCCTCGGCGAAAATGCGACGCAACGTGGATTCTTCCGCATATTCGTCGCCGTAGTTTTCTTTGTACTTATCATAGACCAAACATTTGACTTCAAAACCGCTGATTTTTCGCGCAAATGAAGTGCCCATGTTTCCGTAACCGATGATGCCGATGGTCTTTCCTTTCAGTTCCGTCGCCCGATTTTCTTCGCGCAGCCACTCGCCGTTGCGCACCTGTCGGTCGGCGCGATTGATGTGATTGAGCAGGTTGAGCAGCATCCCGACGGCGTGCTCACCGACGGTATCGCGGCTGCCTTCCGGCGAAATAAAAACGGTGATACCGCACTCTTCGGCGTAGTCCGTGTCGATGTGCTCCAAGCCGACACCTTCGCGGGCGATAAAGTCCAAATGCCTACCCGCGTCGATAAATTGCTTGTCAACGGAAATGCGACTGCGCATCACAACTCCTTGATAATCAGACAATTTCTTTTCAATTTCTCCCTTAGTCGATTTTTCGTCCAATTCACAAATAAAGCCCGCCTCCGTCAGCGTTTTGCTCATAATCGGGTGCGCGGCGTTGATGAAAAGTATTTTTTTTTGCATAGTTTTAGAAATAATGGCGGCTCTTACTTTTTCGTTTCGGAAGAGAAACATCTAAGCGGGGCGGATGTTTTCGGATGTTTAATTTTGCGCGGTACCGGTTGGAAATCGTTTTAAAATTTAACAAGAAAAGGAATAGAAAGGCGGCTACGAAAGAGACGCGTTTTCTCGCGTCTGTACAAAACTCTTGATATTGCGTTTTCCGCAACCTCATAACCTCCAAACTCCCCAACCTCACAACTCCCCAACCTCGCAACTCCCCAACCTCGCAACCTCCAAATCTCCCGATTTCCGATTTTTTTCCGTTAATTTGCTGAACAAAACGAACTTCACCAAAACACACGCAAGATGAAAAACGTCACCGTCGGCTCGCTCAAACCGCGCCTTGATTTTTGGCAAATATGGAACATGAGTTTCGGATTTCTCGGTATTCAGTTCGGCTTTGCGCTGCAAAATGCGAACGTCAGCCGGATTTTTGAAACACTCGGCGCGTCTAAAGACGAATTGCCGATACTGTGGCTCGCCGCCCCCGTCACCGGACTTTTGGTGCAGCCGATTATCGGCTATTACAGTGACCGTACTTGGTCGCAAAAGTGGGGCAGACGCCGTCCGTTCTTTGCCGTCGGGGCAATTTTGGCGACGATTGCGCTGTTTTTAATGCCCAACTCCACCGCGCTGTGGATGGCGGTCATTATGTTGTGGTTGATGGATGCGTCGATAAATGTGAGCATGGAACCCTTCCGCGCTTTCGTCGGCGATATGCTGCCGAATGAGCAGCGCACGAGCGGCTTTGCGATGCAAAGTTTCTTCATCGGTGTGGGTGCGGTCATCGCTTCTGCCCTGCCGTGGATGTTTACAAATTGGTTTGGCGTGGCGAATACCGCGCCCGACGGCATGATACCCGACTCGGTGAAATGGTCGTTTTACCTCGGCGGTATCGCCTATTTTTGCGCGGTGATGTGGACGGTTTTTAAGACCGAAGAATATCCGCCGGACGACCTCGAAAAGTTTCGGGCGGAAAACAGCGAAGAGGGTGTGTTCGACGGTCTTATCAATTCGTTTGCGGGTATTTTCAAAATGCCAAAAACGATGGTACAACTTTCTTTTGTGCAGTTTTTCTCGTGGTTCGCGCTCTTTGCGATGTGGATTTACACGACTTCCGCCTTGACGAGTCATGTGTACGGTACGGAAGACTCGACCTCGGATTTGTACAACGAAGGCGCGGATTGGGTCGGTATCTGCTTTGCGGTTTATAACGGCATCGCGGCAATTACGGCGTTTATGCTACCCGTACTCGCGAAAAAAACGAGCCGTCGGATGACGCATTTAATCGCGCTTTTCTGTGGCGGTTTGGGTTTGATTTCCGTTTATTTCATCAGTGACCCGACGCTGTTGCTGCTGTCGATGGTCGGTGTGGGTATTGCCTGGGCGAGTATTTTGTCGATGCCCTACGCGATGCTGTCGAGTACTTTGCCGGCGGATAAAATGGGTTATTACATGGGCGTTTTCAATTTTTTTATCGTCATTCCGCAGATTGTGGCGGCGAGCATTTTGGGTTTTATTCTCAAAAATTTCTTCGGTAATGTGTCGATTTACGCTTTGATTATCGGCGGCGTTTCGTTTTTTATCGCAGGTTTGTTGTGTTTAATTGTGGAGGATAACGAAGCGCAAGCGGCGAAAACGCTCGGTCCGATTGATGATGTAGCGGATGCGGGGATGCCTTACGGGAAAGCGGAGTGAGTCGGGGGGGGGTGAGAGGTTGGGGAGTTGGGGTGACTGCCGCACCATAGAGACGTTGCACTGCTACGTCTTGCTCTGAAATAACGATACCGGTAAGATGACCGACTCGCTTTGTAAAATGTAACACTCAACTTTGCTCCTCACTCCGGGTTAAGACGTCCCAATGGTACGTCTCTACGGAAGCAGAAGGTTTTTGATAGTGCGGAGAAAAGCGGTAGCAGGAATTTTTTTAGAAAAACAACAGTTTTTTTTCTAAAGCTGCCGGTTGTGAAAACCCCGCACCGTAGAGACGTTGCACTGCGACGTCTTGCTCTGAAAAAACGATACCGGTAGGATGACCGACTCGCTAAAAAAAACTATCGGTACAATCCTATATTTACATATCATTTTTCAACACGACCAAAATAACGCGCTCACCACGCACCGGTCGCAACACAAACTTAACCATGAAATTTTTTACATATTTTCTCTTCCTCGCCGTCCTCTTTACGGCTTGTCAAAATGCTGCGCCCGAAACGCAGGAAGCCGAAATCGTCACAACGGAAACAGAAACTTACGAAAAGCCGCGCGTGCCCGATTGGCACAAAAATGCGACGATTTATGAAGTGAATTTACGTCATTTTACGCCCGAAGGTACATTCGCCGCTTTCACAAAACATTTGCCGCGTTTAAAAGAAATGGGCGTGGATATTCTGTGGTTTATGCCGATTCATCCGATTAGCAAAAAAGAACGGAAGGGCGAAATGGGCAGTCCTTACGCGGTCGGCGATTATAAAGACACGAACCCGGATTTCGGTACAAAAGAAGATTTCACGGCTATGATGCAAACCATCCACGACGCGGGCATGTACGGCATCATCGACTGGGTGCCGAACCATACGGGCTGGGATAATCCTTGGATTACCGAACACCCCGAATGGTACACGCAAGACTCTTTGGGCAATATCATCGACCCGATTGATTACAACACGGGCGAGTCTTGGGGCTGGACGGATGTCGCGGATTTAAACTACGACGTACCCGAAATGCGCTTGGCGATGATTGACGCTATGAAGTTTTGGGTAACGGATATGAACGTGGACGGCTTCCGGGTGGATGTGGCGCACGGTGTCCCCGTTGACTTTTGGGCGCAGGCGACCGACTCGCTGTATGCCGTCGAGCCGCTGTTTATGCTCGCGGAAGCGGAGGTGCCGGCAATTGTGAACAACGGGGCTTTTGTGGTGGATTACGCCTGGGAAATGCACCATTTGCTGAATGACATTGCGGCTTCGCAGGGCGTGAATCGCGGTGGTAAGAAGCTGGTGAAAGGCAACTTGGTCGATGCGGACGGCAAGGAAGTCGAAAAGAAAACCGCGCTCGACATCGACAAAATGTTGGCGAAAAAAGATGAGGAATATTCGCAGGGCTATCAGATGCAGTTTACTTCCAATCACGACGAAAACTCTTGGTCGGGTACGGAAATGGCGCGCTTCGGCGACGGGCATCAAGCCTTTGCGGTATTGACGGCGACCTTCGACGGAATGCCTTTGATTTACACCGGACAGGAGTCGGCAATGGATAAGCAGTTAGAGTTTTTCAAGAAAGATGAAATCGAATGGGGTGATTATAAATACGCCGATTTCTACAAAACTTTATTCGACCTTAAACACCGCAACGAAGCCCTGTGGAACGGAAAGCACGGCGGCGATTTAGTCAAAATACCGACGGGCAAAGACGAAGCGGTTTATGCTTTTACACGCGAGCAAAATGCTGATAAGGTGGTCGTGATGATTAACCTTTCGGCACAAAAACAAGATATCGAAGTCGGCAGCGAGGCAGCAAACGGGGAGTATCTGAATGTATTTTCGGGTGAGAAGCAGATGTTGCAGGCGGGGGATAAGATGACGATGGAGCCGTGGGAGTATGTGGTTTTGGAGAGCGGAAAGTAGAGAGCGAAGAGTAGCGAGTAGAGACGGAGAATTTTACTGAGAAATCCGATGTTCTTTTTGAGCATCGGATTTTTTTTGTTTGCTTTTTCAAATGATGAAGCAGAAGCGATTAGATTAGATTAGATGTGTTTTTTGCATTCTTCACGATAAGAGTTATCTTCGTCGCAAAGAAAATTTTATGATTGCAGCAAAAACGCCAAAGCCTCCCTACCTTAGTTTGGAAAATTTTCAAAAGAAATTTAACGAAGTAAGCGACGGTTTTAAATACGAATGGAATGACGGGGTTGTAGAAAAAACCGCCGGTATGAGGCAGTCTCATTTCGTCCTGCAACGAAAATTATTTCGCCTTTTTGCAACCACTAAAATGTTCGCAAACAATGATTTCTTCATCACTGAAGGTAATATGCGTACTACCGCTTTTCAGTTACGAAAACCCGATTTTGCTATCTATTCCGCTAAACATCAGGCTGCTTTTTCAAAAGACGACGACATCACCGCACAATGGGTCTGCGAGGTGATTTCACCGAGTGATAATGCCAATCACATCAACAAAAAACTACAAGAATATTTTGCCGCCGGCGTGAAATGTGTATGGCACGTATTCCCCGAATTACAACAGGTTTACGTTTTTACGGCAATCAATAAAGTGAAGATTTGTCTCGGAAAAGATATGTGTTCCGCCGCTCCGGTTTCGGAAGAGTTCAGCATCACCGCCGAAGATTTATTCGTCGATTTTGATAATTGACTAATCAACTACACCTCCTTAAACACCCGCGCCATCAACTCCGGATGCGCCGCCCGAAACTTCCCGAACCGCTTTCCGCTGCCCACAAAATGTATTTTCTTACCAAACGAGCCACGTTCTTTCAAAACAATCGTGAACGTCTTAAAAAAGAACCAATCCCGCTCTTCGATGCGCTCGATGCTGTCATAGGAATAGCGATAATTCTTAAAATAATTCGTCACAATAAAGAATTCCGGGCCTGCCTCTACCCGCTTCAAAGGGAAAACATAGAGATAGAAAAACAGCAAACCCAGCAGCAATACCACCAGATTAATCACCCGCGCACCGAACATCGGCACCTCGCCCACATATTCCGCATCGCCGAGCAGCAAACCAATCAGAAATGCCGTGCCGAAGACCAGCCAAAAAACGGGAATGAAAAATTTGAAGAAGAGTGTAGCGTTGGAGGAGATGTTGGTCAAAGCTTGTTTGGTTTATTTCGTTTGAGTGGTTGGAATTGTTTGAGTTGTTGCTGCAATCTGCAATGTTAAGCGAAAAAAATCGGAGGGGAAAATTTTGGAATTACCCACAAACTTAAGCGCGGAGAAAGTTCCCCATTGGGCAAAATTGATTGCTTCTGTTTACCATAAAAACTAAGAGCGCAGAAAGTCCCCCCGAATCGGGGGTTAGGGGGCTGAAGCCGATTAGAGCCCCGTTGCGCCGAACAGCCGATAAAAAACAAAAGTCCGGCTCCCCAAAAAAAACCGGACTTTCGCTTTCTTCTCTGTCAAACTAAGCCGTCACCGCCTCCCCTTCGTACAGCGGAAAACGCTCCATAAAACGATTGACTTCGCCCTTCACTTCCGCCAAAACGTCTTCGTTTTCTGCATCGTTGATAATGCGGTCAATCCATTCCGTCACTTTGACACAGTCTTCCTCTTTAAAGCCGCGCGTCGTAATCGCTGCCGTACCGATGCGGATGCCCGAGGTCACAAACGGAGAGCGCGTATCGAAGGGCACCATGTTTTTATTAACCGTAATGTCCGCTTTGACGAGTGCCTGCTCGGCGAGTTTACCGGTAATATCTTTATTGCGCAAGTCAATCAACATACAGTGATTTTCCGTGCCGCCGCTGATAATTTTGTAGCCTTTATCGACAAAAGCCTGTGCCATTGCCGCCGCATTACGAATAACTTGCTCACCGTAATCTTTCCACGCGGGTTGCAAACATTCGCCGAAGGCCACCGCTTTCGCTGCGATAACGTGTTCTAAAGGCCCGCCCTGCATACCGGGAAAAACGCCGCTGTTAAGGATAGAAGACATTTTAATCGTCGTGCCTTTTTTGGTTTTACGACCCCACGGATTTTCAAAATCTTTACCCATCATAATGATGCCGCCGCGCGGACCGCGTAAAGTTTTGTGCGTCGTCGAGGTCACGATGTGGCAGTACGGCAGCGGATTGTTCAGTAAGCCCGCCGCAATCAGACCCGCCGGGTGTGCGATGTCCGCCAAAAGAAAAGCATCGACTTTATCGGCGATTTCGCGGAAGCGAGCGTAGTCCCAATCGCGCGAGTACGCCGAGGCACCGCAAATGATGAGCTTGGGCTTAACTTCGAGAGCTTTGGCTTCGACTTTATCCATGTCGATGCGTCCCGTTTCTTCTTCTACGCCGTAAAAATGCGGGTCGAAATGTTTGCCCGAAAAATTGACGGGCGAACCATGCGATAAGTGACCGCCGTGCGATAAATCAAACCCTAAAATCGGGTCGCCCGGTTGCAAAATCGCTAAGAAAACCGCCGCGTTTGCCTGTGCGCCGGAGTGCGGCTGCACATTTGCGTATTCCGCGCCGAAAAGTTCTTTCAGACGGTCGATGGCCAATTGTTCTACCTCATCGACCACCTCGCAGCCGCCGTAATATCGCTTGCCGGGGTAACCTTCCGCGTATTTATTCGTCAGACAAGTACCCATGGCTGCCATGACCGCCGCCGAAGTAAAATTTTCGGAAGCAATCAACTCGATGCCCTCGCGCTGACGGTGCAATTCGCGGTCTATCAAATCAAAAACTGCTGTATCTCTGTTCATTTTTTAGCTTTGTGACCTTCAAAATAAGATGCTAAAGGATAACATCATACTTCGGTAAAGCCGGCAAATTAATTGTTGGTACGGTAGGAAAATCGGCTGATTTCTCGTCATGATAACAATCCGAATTATTTCCGATTTTGCGCCGCAAAAATACAATAAAACCACCGAAAAAAGCATTATAGACGGGCGTTGAAACATTACTGTTTTCAAACGTTTTACAAAAGTCAAACAATCAAAAGCGCATTTCGTCGAAAACGAAACCTGCATTTTCTCATTATCACCATCTTGTAACAAAAATTCTTTTGAATTTTTGTTGTTTAAGAGTTTAGAGGGTTTAGGCGTTTAGCCGGCTCACAGCTTTTAAGAGATTAAACGTCTAAGCAAAATTTTATGTAAAACAACTACTTTATTTTATCGAAACAAACAAGTTTTTCCCCCTCACAAATCCTTGTATCTTTGTTTCGCTGTTCCGTAGAAAATGCCTGCGTTTTTCGGCGTTTTCCCAAACAAAACTACCAATGGTGCAACGTAATTCGAGCTATATTTTCCTGTCCTTCTTCCTGCTGCTTTTTGTCAGAACTTCCTTCGCGGAGACCGGTCGCTACCGCGTGATGTGGCGGCAAGACCCTGCGACCTCGATGGTAATCGGCTGGGATCAACTGACGGGAAACTCGGCGCAGGTCTATGTCGGCACCCGCGATTACGGACAAAATCCGAATGCCTACCGCAGCAATCACAAGGCGGAACGCATCATCGCGTTCAAAAATATGAACAACCATTTTGTGCGCCTCAAAGGGCTGCAACCGAGTACGGTCTATTACTTTGTCATTGCCGACGAAAACTCCTGCAGCCGCGTGATGTCTTTTCGCACTGCCCCCGATAATCCGCACGAACGCCTGTCCATTATTGCCGGAGGCGACTCGCGCAACCACCAAGACGCCCGCCGCGATGCCAATCGTATGGTCGGAAAATTACGCCCGCACGCCGTCCTGTTCGGCGGTGATATGACGGGCGGCGACACGGGGCCGGAATGGATGGAATGGTTTGACGACTGGCAGTTGACCATGTCGCAGGACGGCAGAATGTACCCGGTTATCGTAGCCCGCGGCAACCACGAGTCTTCCAACAAAACCCTCACCGACCTCTTCGACGCGCCCGCCGATGACATGTACTACTCGATGACTTTGGGCGGCGATTTGTTGAAAATTTTTACTCTTAATTCCATGATAGCCCCCGGCGGCGCACAAAAAGATTGGCTGATGCGTGAGTTGGCGCGCAGCGAAAAATACCGTTGGAAATTTGCGCAGTACCACGTCTCGACCTTGCCGCACACCGCGCGCAAGGCGGAAAAAACCGACCAACTTATCAATTGGTCCACTTTATTTTACAAATACGGCGTCAATCTCGTTTGCGAGTCCGACGCGCACGTGGTAAAAACGACCTACCCGATACGTCCCTCGCGGGAGGCGGGCAGTGACCAAGGCTTTATCAGAGATGATGTCAACGGCACGGTTTACGTCGGCGAAGGCTGTTGGGGCGCACCGCTGCGTCGCCCGGACGATGACAAAGAATGGACGCGGGCATCGGGTTCTTTCAATCAATTCAAGTGGATTTTTGTGGATAAAAGTAAGGTGGAAATCTGCACGGTAATGACCGACGGTTCGGACGGCGTAGCGGAAGTAAATCCCGATGATATTTTCAACCGTCCGCGCGGTCTGCGTTTGTGGGAACCCGCAAGCGGCACGGTCGTCACCATCAGAAACCCGAAAGATTTACTGCCGCCGCAGGACGGTGTCGGTGAGGAAATACTGGCGGCACGCGGTTTGGTAAATATCCACAGCTTTGCGGCGACCCGCAGCGGCGCGGACGTCAGTGTGCGGTGGGTCACGGAGGCAGAACCGAAGGGTATGCGCTTTAAGGTGCAGCGTTCGACGACGGGCAAAAGTTTTGTGACGGTCGCGGAGGTATTCGGCAAGGGCGGCACGGAAAACAGCTACCTTTTTACGGATAAGGAATTTGCGGCGAAAAA
>JAHDCG010000036.1:0-3931 GCA_020629965.1 Saprospiraceae bacterium
ACCACCTTAATCCCCGGCTCATCCAAAGCATTAATCTTAATCTCCGTCCGGCGATTCAGTTGGTGCTCATCTTCCTCACAGTCCGTGCCGTCCGTGCAGTCATTGACCGGCAGACCCTCGCCGACACCGACGCTCGTCAGGCGGTCGGGGTGTACGCCTTTATTGATTAACCAATCGCGGGCGGAGAAAGCGCGTTTTTGCGACAGGCGCGTGTTGTAGCGGTCGCTGCCTCGGCTATCCGTGTGCGAGAGGAGGGCGATTTTCATCGTCGGGTATGTCATCAGGAGGTCGTACACGTGGTTCAAATCGTCCTGTGCGTCGGGGCGGATGTTGTACTTGTCGAAGTCATAGTAGAGGTTCGACAGGCGGATAACCTGCCCTTTTTCAAACGCCATATCGTCGCTGCCGAGGAAGTACTTGTTGAGCGTACCGTCGGTACGCACGGGGGCAGTCCGGTAGTCGGAAAGCGTCGGGGCGACGGGTTCCATTTTCAAATCTACCGTGACCGGGCTTTTGGCGTCGGTCAGTGTTTTGCAGTTGCGGCAAGCGACCGAGTAGATGTTGATACCGTCGCTGTAATTCTGTTTTTCACCGACGAGGCGGTAATCACAGGCGCACAAAGTTTCAAAAACGAAGTCGCCGTTGGCGTCGCTTTCGATTTCTTGCGACTCGCCCGTGCAAAGGTTATAAATCGTCACTTTTGCATTGGAAACGGGGCTGCCGTCGAGGCGGTCGATGGTTTGCCCGTCGGTCATAATCGAGGTAATCGGCGTGAGTTCGAGACGATTGACATCGACTTCGAGCATTTCGTCGCCCGTCATTTCTTTGGTGTAGGGCAGGTAGCCCGGCGTTTTGACGGTGAAGTTATACGTGTCGTCTTTTTTAATCGGCAACACAAATTCGCCGTTCATGTCCGTCAGCGCGTTGATGTCCAAGCCCGTGGTCGGGTCTTTAATTTCGACTTCGATTTTCGGCAAACGCATTTCCGTTTCTTTGTCCAAAACCAAGACGTCGCGCTCCAATTTCACATTTTCCAAATCACCCGACCAAGCGTAAATGTCGTCCTCGCCTACCCCGCCCTCGCGGTTAGAAGTGAAGTAACCCGTGTCGCCTTTGCCGTGCATGGTGAAAGCAAAATCGTCTTTTTGGCTGTTAAACGGTGTGCCCAAGTTCGCGCGATTCGACCAGGTGCGGTCGTTGTTTTTGCTGCCCTGACGTACCGAAAAAATATCCAAGCCGCCGAGTCCCGCGTGTCCGTTCGAGGCGAAGTACAGCGTGTTGTCGATTGCCAAATGCGGGAAAATTTCGTTCTCCTGCGTATTCACATTCGGGCCGAGGTTCACGGGGCGTTTCCACTCGCCGTCCACCTTTTGCGATACCCAAATATCCATGCCGCCGTAGCCGCCTTCTTTTTTGTTAGACGAAAAATATAATTTCGTACCGTCCTGATTCAGAGTCGGATGCGTGTAGCTGTACGCGCTTTTGGAAATGCTCAACTTCTCCGCCGGCAGCCATTCGCCGTCCTGCATTTTAGCAATGTAAAGTTGCAATTCTTTCACACCTTCGGGCGTTTCGCCTTCCGTGTCGCTGCGCGAAAAAATCATTTCCGTACCTTCCCGGTTAAAAGTCGGTGTGCCGTCGTGCAGTTGCTCGTTGAGGTCGCTGCCGAAGAGTTCCGCCTCGCCGGTCGGCAATCCGTCTTCGCTGACTTTGGCAAAAAACAAATCGGTAAAATTATCTTTCGTCCACAAATCCTTCTTTTTCGTCAGGCGGTGCGTTTCGCGGTCGGAGGTAAAAACCACACCGTCGCGGTAAGTAATCGGACTGAAATCCATGCCCGCCGTGTTGATGGCCTGCAGGTTATTCACCTCGATGTTATCGCGTTTTTTAATCTCTTTGACGAAGTCACACTCCGTAAAAAGCTCGCGTTCCGCATCCATGGTGCGGTTCAGATATTCGCGATTCCAACGGGCGGCATCTTCGCATTTACCGTTGATTTGCAAGACCTCCGCGTAGTGCAGCAGGTCTTCCGCATCGGGCGCACGGTTGATGTATTCGCTGTATTGCTGCTCCGCTTTTTCGTACTCGCCGTTGAGTCGGTAAGCGTTTGCCAATTTCGACAAAACAAAAGCATTGCGCTCCAAACCGTCTAATCGCTTATACTTATCAGCCGCCGCCATAAAGCCGTAGGTGTTAAAGAGCGCGTCCGCATTCTCTTTGGTTTTACTCAAAGTGTAGTCCGTGCCGAGCGCGGCATTTCCGAGCCGGCGCTGTTGTTTTTTACTCAATTCGCTCGCCTCGGGCGTTTTTAAAGTGTCCGGCGAAATGAAGTCTTTCCAATGATTCGCAAAGCCCGTTTGCAGCGAAAGACCGAGGATAAGAAGCAGGAGATACTGTTTCATACTTATTTGGTTGATGGTTGGTAGTTGGTAGTTGATGGATGCGCCGCGTTGTTCGCAGTCTCATTTTTCAATTCTCAACACCGTCCCGTTCTTTTAATTTTTATTTTTTTTCGGTCGTAATACCGTTGAAAGGTGAGGTTCATTTCAGTCGTATTTGTATCTAAAAGGTCAAAAGGCTGTTCCTGCTTACAAAGAGTTTCAACCCCTTGCACATCGGCAGCGGACAAGGGGTTAAAACCCCTTGGAGACAATTCTCAAAAAGAAAAACCGCCTCCCTGACTAAACCCGCAATTTCAGAAACCCACTCACAAATAAACCACTCACAAATAAACCATAAACCTTCCTCAAAACCAACGAATATTTTTCACACCGTCCACCTCTTTCACAAACACATATTCCAAGCTGACCTCGAAACTGCCGTCCGTATAATCTTTCAACTCCGACAAGGTAAAATCCGTGGCGATACCGAGCTTGACCTGCGGACTCAAATAAAACTGCATTACCGCATCCATCGAGTCGCCGAGGCGGTAAGTCGCTCCGAGCCAAAAAGCATCCATGAAAAGGAAACTCGCGTTCAAGTCCATTTCAAACGGCGCATTCGGGCTGTAAGAAAACATGACGGCGGGTTTAAATTTCACATTCTCGCTGACATCCGTAATCACGCCCGCCATGAGGTAGTACGCCTGCAAAACCGAAGCCGACATCATATTGCTGTCGTCGAGGTACAGGTTATTGCGCAGCAACTGCGGCGCACTCAATCCGACATAAAAATCGGGATTGGAAAAGTAAATACCCGTACCGAAATTGATGCCCGTGCGCGCGTCCTGCGCGTTGTCGATGCGGTCGTCGTCGGTCGTCACGAGCACGGTTTTTTCCCACTCCACCTGACTGTATTCAAAGCGCGGCTGCACCCCGATACTCAACTTGCTGCGCTCCCCCACCGGAATGCGGTACGAGTACGCCAAGTCGATGTAAGAATTATTGACAATGCCGATACGGTCGGAGGTCACGGACAGTGCCGCCCCGCTGCGTCCGTCGGCAAACGGTGCGTGTGTATAAGCCGAAAAGGTACGCGGCGCACCCGCCACGCCCTGCCACTGATGCCGGTAAATCGCCCCCATAGTCAGGGCTTCTTTACTGCCCGCGTAGCCGGGATTGAACGCTAACTTATTGAAAATGAACTGACTGTACTGCACTTCCTGCTGCGCGGACAAAGCGACGCAATAAAAAGCAGCCAAAGCAATGATGAGTATTTTTTTCATTTTATGTGTATTTGAAATCACGAAAAGGTCTTTTTGACCCGTTTGTGAATTTATTTTTATTGAAGGCGGTGGATTGGCATTCATACTGAGACCCCCCGACCCCCGTATGGGCAAAGTCGTTTTCAAAATTCAGACTCATCTTGGACTCGAATTGTCTTTTAAAAGGCAACCCGTTAAGTCCAAAATTTACCGTTAACCCCAACCCGGAGAAAGTTCCCCCATATGGGGGTTAGGGGGCTGAAGACGAACAGAAATCCGTACTAAAGA
>JAHDCG010000036.1:4031-13401 GCA_020629965.1 Saprospiraceae bacterium
CCCCCGGAGCGGGGGAGCAAAGTCGTCTTTGAAATTAAATGCGTTTTGAATTAAGATTATCTTCTAAAAAGCAACCCAAAACATCCAAGACTTACCCTAAACCCAAGCCCGAAGAAAGTCCCCCCGCTCCGGGGGTTAGGGGGCCGAAGACGCAAAGCAGTCTAAAATCTAACATCTAACGTCTTCGTCAATAAACCACCGTAAAGAACCCCTGCAAAGTCTCTCTCCCCGGCTCCGCCGAAAAGATGTAGAAGTACGTGCCCGCCGGCAGTTGCTGACCTTTGTAAGTACCGCCCCAGTCGTTTTCGTAGTTATCTTTTTCATAGACTTTATCTCCCCAACGGTTGAAAATCATGATGTTGTTATTCGGGAAATCGCCGCCGTTTAAGCACGGAATTTCGAGGAAATCATTGGCACCGTCGCCGTTCGGCGTGATGCCCGTCGGTACGAAGCAATCATCCGGCAGCGAGGTGTCGATGACCGTCAGCGTCACCGTTGCCGTCGCGCAGTCTTCCGGACATTCATCCGGGCAGACTTGATAAAGGAAGCTGTCTTCGCCGCTGAAATCCGTATTCGGCACGTAAGTAAATACGCCGTTTTCGTCCATGGTGACCGTACCGTTTGCCGGCTCGTCGAGTACGCTGTACGCGAAACCCGGTGCGTTTTCAACGTTGTCGTTTTCCGCTGCGTCGGCGTTGTCGAGGCGTTCGTTCATTTCCAAATCGTAGGCATCGTCGTTTGCCGTGATGCGAGCCGGACCGAAAACCGTCACTTGGTCAACGCTGAACTCCCCGCAGGCTTCGAGCGATAAGACGTACTCAAAAACATTCGCGCCGTCGGCTAAATCCGCAATCAGCGTGATATTTTCGTTCGGGTTCAAGACCGTTGCCGTGCCGAGGCTGCGCCACATACCGTTGCTTTGCGTCGGATTGACGGCGCGCAATTCGAGCGTTTCGTCGGCGCAGAAATAAATTTCCGTTTCGGGAATATCCGCGACCTCATTCGGCGTTTGCTCAAGCTCTAAGAAAGCGGCACCCGCCTCACCGAGACAGCCGTTGATGCTGACGATGACGCTGAAATCTCCGCCGTTTTGCACGTCCGTAAAGTTGAAAGTCGGTACGTCCGTAGTTACTACGAGTTCGCCGAGACCGTTGTACCAAGCATAGGTGACTACATCTCCGTCGTTGATGCCGAGGTCGTTGATAATCGTAAATTCCGCGTCGCTGCCCGAGCAAATCAAGCCGTTATTATCGGTTGCCAACTCGGGTATCACGCTGTTGTCCTGTACAAAGACCGGCGAGCTGTCGGAGTTGATTTCTCCGCAGATGTCGAAGGTCACGACCGCGAAGTATTCGCCCGCGTCCGCTTCCGTCAGGTTAAGCAGGATGATTTCCCAGTTCGTACCGACAATATCGCCGTTCGGGTTAAACCATTCCACCGTCGCATCTGCAAAAGGTTCGATGCTCAATGTCGCGCTTTCGCCCGTACAGGCGGGTTCTGCGGCACTCGTCGAGTTCGTCACCAAAATTTCTTCAACCGGGTCGATAATCGTGACATTCAGCAGCGCCGAACTTTCCGAAGGACAGTCACCGTTGAAGATAATCACGCTGTACGCACCGCTCACATCCGAGGTCGCATTTTCCACGTTCAGCGTCGGGTCTTCCGTCGTCAAGACAGGAATCGTACCGTTGCCGTAGTCCGCAAACCATTGATAAGTAATATTTTCGCCTGCGGCAAAATCCGTAATCAATTCGAGTGTCGAGCCGGCACAGAGCGCGTCGTTTGCCGCCGTCAGCGTCGGTGTGTCGGGTGTTGCGTTGATGAAAACCTCCGTCGGTTCCGTCGTGATGCTGCCGCAGATCGGGTGCGCGATGACCGCATAGTAGCTACCCGCCTGCACCGCCGTCACGCCGCTCAATACCAGAGGATAAGCGTTACCGAGGTCGTTGTTATTTTCGTCAAACCACGTCACCGTTTCGCCGTTAAAGTCGGTCAGACTGATGACTACATCCTCGCCCTCACAGGCGGGTGCGTCGGCGTCGGTGCTGTTGGTAAGGCTGTAAATCGGAGTCTCAATGTTCGGTACTTCCGTCAATGCGGAGGCGGTCGAACAGCCGGCGTTGATTGCCGTTACCGTAAATTCGTAGTAGAACGGCTGCGGTACTTCAAGGAAATTCACCGTGGTGGTGCCGAGGTCGATTTCATTGCCGTCCTCGAATGCCGTCCATTGATATTGCACACCGTCGATGTCCTGATTTTCGGTAGTTAAAATCAATACATTACCCGCGCAGAAATAGTCATCGTTAAAGGAAACGGTCGGAGCCGCCGGGGTTTCCGTGACAAATACGCCCGCCGTGCCCGTCGTGATGTCACCGCAAACCGGGTGTTCGACTATTGCGTAGTATTCACCGATATTTTCCGCCGTTACTTCCGCGAAAACCAACGGATGTGTATTGCCGACGGGGTTATCATTTGCATCAAACCAAGTGAGCGGTTCGCCGTTGTAGCCGTTCAGGCTAAGCGTGACCTCCTCGCCCTCGCAGGCAGGATTTGCCGCTTCGGTGCTGCTCATAATTTGGTAGCCCTCAAAATCGACCACCGGCAAAGTCAGCACTTCCGAAGGCTCGGAAGTACAGCCGCCGTTATTGACGATGACAAAGAAAGAGCCTCCGTTCATCGCGCCCGCATCGAAAGCGTTACCGACCGTCGTGCCGAGCAAAACGTCGCCGTTAATGCCCATAGATTCGTACCACTCGTAGCTGACCGCGTCGTCGTTTACCTCTTCGGTAATCAAAATTAAATTGGTGCCGAGACAGTAATAATCATCGTTTGCGGCAATCGTCGGTATCATCGGCGTTTGAGTGATACTCACCGTTACCGCATTCGCAATGAACGTGCAATTAAAGTCTTGACTGACCAAAACCAAGACAATATCGCCGCCCTGACCGGGTTCGGCTGCCGTGAAATTCAGCGTGTAATCTGTGTCCGCTTCACCTTCTCCCGTTGCTAAAGTTTGGTTGGTCGTCGTATTTATCCAGGTAAATTCGAGGACGTCGCCCGCTTCGTGATTTTCGGTCGTGACCGTGATAATTACCTCGTCGCCGGTGCAATAGCTGTCCTGATTTGCCGCAACTTCCGCCGTCAAATTGCAGAAGGGGTCGCGCCAATCCGGAATACCGTCCATGTCGTCGTTATCGGGACAAGGTGCGCCGCCGGGACATTCGTCTTCATCCGGAATGCCGTCGTTGTCCGTATCGGTATCGACGTAATCCGGGTTGCCGTCCATGTCGGTATCGACGCAGGGTGCGCCGGTTTCGCATTCGTCTTCATCGTTAATGCCGTCGCCGTCGGAGTCGGGGTCGAGAAAATCCGGAATGCCGTCGTCGTCCGTGTCGATGCAAGGATTATCGTCGGGGCATTCGTAAATATCTACGATGCCGTCGCCGTCGGAATCCACATCTTGGTAGTCCGGGTCGCCGTCGTTATCGGTGTCGGGCGGGTTGGAAGTGGGGTCGTTGGTTTGTCCGTTGTCATTGACGGTCGGGGTGCCCGTGCCGACGTAGCCGTCGTTGTCGGGGTCGATGTTGCCGCCTTCGATGACATCGGAAATATTATCGTTGTCGCTGTCGTGGTCTAAATAATCGGGAATGCCGTCGTCGTCCGTTTGGGTCGGCACAGAGGTTGCGCCGTCGGGCTGTCCGTTGGTATTAACTACGGGTGTGCCGGTGCCGACGATGCCGTCGTTATCCGGGTCGTCGTTACCGCCTTCTTCCACGTCGTTGATGCCGTCGTTATCCGAGTCCAAATCTTGGTAATCGGGGAAGCCGTCGTTGTCGTTATCGGGCGGGAAAGAACTCACGCCGTCGGGCTGTCCGAAATTGTTGACCTCAAGCATGCCGATTCCCACAATGCCGTCGTTGTCAGGGTCGTCATTGCCGCCTTCGACCACATCATTGATGGCATCGTTATCCGAGTCTAAGTCCAAATAATCGGGGTAGCCGTCGCCGTCCGTGTCGGTGGGGTCGGAAGTCGCGCCGTCGGGTTGACCGAAATCATTCACGGAAGGAATACCCGTGCCGACCATCCCGTCGTTGTCGGGGTCGTTGTCAATGCCCGCTTCTTCTATGTCATTGATTGCGTCGTTGTCGGAGTCCAAATCCACATAATTCGGAATACCGTCGCCGTCCGTATCGACGGGATTGGAGTCGCTGAAAGTCGTTTGACCGTTTACATCGACCGTCGGGATGCCCGTACCGACAAATCCGTCGTTATCGGGGTCGGGATTTTGGGCTTCGGTGACGTCGTTAATACCGTCGTTGTCCGAATCCAAATCTACATAATCCGCAACGCCGTCGCCGTCTGTGTCGGTCGGGTCGGAGGTTGCGCCGTTCGGCTGTCCGTCGTCGTTGATGTCAACGGGAAGGCCGGTGCCGACGAGTCCGTCGTTGTCGGGGTCGTCGTTGCCGCTTTCCGCTACGTCGTTAATGCCGTCGTTATCGCTGTCCAAATCGCGGTAATCCGCCACGCCGTCGCCGTCCGTGTCGCCGGGGTCGGAGGTGGTGCCGGGGGCTTGCCCGAAAGTGTTTACCGTCGGGATGCCCGTGCCGATGATGCCGTCGTTATCGGGGTCGTCGTTGCCGCCCTCGACTACATCGTTGATGCCGTCATTGTCCGAGTCTAAGTCCAAATAATCGGGAATGCCGTCACCGTCCGTATCGACCGGTTCGCTCGTGGTGCCGAATGCCTGACCGTTATCGTTTACGTCGGGAATGCCCGTGAGAATGAAACCGTTATTGTCGGGGTCGGGGCTGTTGCCTTCTTCCACGTCATTAATGCCGTCGTTATCGGAGTCCAAATCGAGGTAATCGGGTACGCCGTCACCGTCGTTATCGTTGGTGAAAGAAGTGGCGTTGTTCGGTTGACCGTTGTTGTTGGTGACGGTTAAGCCGTTACCGACCGTACCGTTGCCGTTGCCGTCCGTAAAGCCGGCTTCGATGACATCGTTGATACCGTCGTTGTCGGAGTCCCAATCAATATAATCGGGAATTTCGTCGCCGTCGGTTTCCGTCGGGTTAGAAGTCGCGGCTACGGTGCCGTCGGTATTTACGGGCTGTCCATCGGCATTGGTTTCGGAAGTTTCTTCGCCGACCGTACCGTTATTGTCAATATCTGCTCCGCCGCCGCCTTCGGCTACATCGTTGATGCCGTCGTTATCAGAGTCTAAATCTAAATAATCGTTGTACAGGTCGTTGTCTGTATTCGGCACGTCGGAAGTCGCCAAAATTGCACCGCCGAGACCTTCTAAAGCCTGACCGTCCGCATTTACGAGCGGATTGCCCGTGCTGACAATACCGTCATCGTCGGGGTCGGCATTACCACCTTCCTGCACGTCGTTGATGCCGTCATTGTCCGAGTCCAAATCCCATACATCGGGTACTTGGTCGCCGTCGGTATCAGCGGGATTGGAGCCGCCGGGGTTAATCGGAGTGCCGTCGTCGTTATTGCTCGGAATGCCGTCCTCATCGACTTGTACCGTCAAGCCGTAACCGCCGATTCCGTCGTTATTCGGGTCGCTGTTGGTGACTGCCGCGTAATATTCGAGGACATCGTTAATGCCGTCGTTATCGGAGTCCAAATCGTGGAAATTGGGCACGCCGTCACCGTCTCTGTCTTGCAAAACGCTGACCGAAAGCGGGTCGCCGGGTGCGACATTTTGCTCAACGGGCACACCGTTTTCATTGACCTGCGGCACACCGATTCCGACCAAACCGTCGTCGTCGGGGTCGCTTAAATTATTTTCGCCGACATCTAAAAAGGTGTCGTTGTCGCTGTCTAAATCGTGGTAATCGGGTACGCCGTCCCCGTCTTTATCGAAGCCGTCTTCAATTACGCCTTGCAAGGCAAAAGCCAAACCGTCGGCAAACGAACCGACGGGAGCAGTGCCGATGCGCCCGTCGTTGTCGGGGTCTTCGAGACCGCTGCCGCTTTCGGCGAGGTCATAAATGCCGTCGTTATCGGAATCTAAATCGTAAGGGTCTAAAATGCCGTCGCCGTCTTTATCTTGTACGATGTAGTTGATGACAGCAGAGAAGGAGTCCGGCTCGGTTGCCAAATCATCGAAGAGACCGTTGAGCAAAAAAACGGTAGAGTCACCGTCGATAACGCCGTCTTGATCGAGGTCTAAAGCACCGTGACCGGCTTCAAATAAATCGGAAAGGGCATCGCTGTCGGAATCCAAATCTAAGTGATTCGGAACGCCGTCGTCGTCCGCATCGTAAACTTGGGCGAGGCGGTCACAAATTCCGTTGGCATCTATATCGACGCAGGGATTGTCGAAAGCGGGGTCGTCGGAGTCTCGATAGTTTAAGATTAAATCGCCGTCTTCATCGTGTGAAGGGTCGAGACCGCCGGGCAGACAGTCGAAGCTGTCATTGTCACAATATTCCCGATAATCGGAAATACCGTCGTTGTCATCGTCCAAATCTTCGGGGTCGTCCACGTCGTCGCCGTCGGTATCGAGATTAGGGGTACAATCATCGACGGTGGGAATAGTCAGACCGATGTTTCCGCCGTCGTCATCTCCATAAATGACATAGGCCCAATAATCGAGACCTTTTTTATCACCGAATTTATTCGTGTATGTGAAAGGAATGTTGGTGGGCAGCGGATTACTCAAAGTGCCGCCGCTGGTCGGACCGCCGACCGGTGTGTGATTGTAGTAAAACTCGTCGGTTTCGACGGCTCCGACTTCGCTCAACAATTGGAAATCTACACCACCGGCGTTGTTTTCCACGTCTTTGAGTAAGATGTGATTTTCGCCGCCGCGCAAATAAAACTGAAAACCGAAACTGAAGTTATCTTGAATCGGAATTGGATCGTTTTGACCATCCATGCCGTCCCAATAAATGGAGTCCGCTCCGGCTTGTACGAAGCCGGTAATTATGCGGTCTCGGGGGTCGTCCAAATCGCCGTCGTTGTTAATATCTAAGTCAATTTGGACGTTGCCGGGCAGATTAGACTCGAATTTAAAATAAACGCCTGAATTAAACTGCAAGCTCGGAACGGTGCATTCATTGCCGTTTTCGTCGGTACCGCCGACTGAAAAATTATCAAACGAAATATCGAAAACGAAAGGATCGCGATACAGCCAGGTCGTGTGGGTATTATTTCTGAAAATATCTGTGGTCAACGCAATGGTGTCCATGGTCGTATCGGGCAGATTAAAGAAGAGTTTGTTATTAATAATATTACCGTAATCTTCCGCCTGCGGCTCGTATTGATAAATATTCCCTTCCGTCCAAGTCGTCGGATCGGCAGAGCGAATTATGTCTTCCTCGGGCCAAGACCGATAAGTAGGCGTTAAATCGTGGAAAAGCAGCCCGAGCGAAGAGGAAGTAATCGGGAAGCCGAAAGGGTCGGTGTTATTAAAGTCCACGGAATACTGCAGACCTTCGGGCGTAAGTATATAAAAGGTAGGCGAAGTCGTCGTACCGTTTTGGCTAATCATCGAGTTGTACTCATTGGCATAGACGCGACCGTCGAAAAAAGCGCCGCCGTTCGGACCGGATGCGCCGTCCGTCACGGTGACATCCCAGGCGGTAATCACCCGGCGGTTGGTCGGTTGGTTGGCGGCGCGTGTCCAAGACTCGTTGTTAAGCAGATTTTGGAAATTGGCTCCGGTAAAGGAGTCGGTACTGAATACGACCGACCAAATACCCTCGTCGCCCGCCAAAACGGGAATAACCCCGGGCGTGTAACCGTTGCCGGCAGCACCTACGGGGCCGTTAAGCTCTTGAATGTCGTTGAAAATAACGGCGGTAGTACCGTCGCTGCCGTCGAATACGGAATGCACCGTGCCGTCGGGGCGATACACGGTAATTTTACTGTCGGGGGTAAAGCCGCAGTGGGAAGAGCCGACGTTGATAAACTCGCCGGGACGGGCGAATACCTTCATCTGTTGGTCTCGATCGGAACGCAGAAAGAGTCGATGCCCCGGATAGTTGACGAAATCAACGGAGCCTTCTGCCTGCAAGTCAAGAGAACCAAAAAATAAAGCGAAAACGAGGAATAGGTACGCTTTTGTCATGTCTGCTGAGGGATTAGAAGATGACACAGCAGCAAGCAAAGAGATTTTTTTTCTCTTCGGCACCGGAGGAAAATATTCGGTGAGTGTTTGAAAATTTGAAAAAACCCGGATTACCTCTGTTTTTTGTTGTGAAATCGGCTTCGGTAAAAGTGTGTTTGCGGTTTTTGAAAATTCAGTATCTCATACGCTATTCTCTCGGCGATTACTGTGGTAGAAATATTTGTAGTTGAGGAAAAACTTATTTCCGATTATTGTCCGATTAAACCGAAATTTAACTTGAAGGACGCTCGAAGAATAAATCGCCGATGTTTTTCTTTCATATACTGCCTAAAGAGAAAAAACCGTGCCTTAAATTATAAATTATTCCCATGTTTTAAAATCATCTTTACAAAATACTGATTATCAAATAATTACATTTCCAAATAATTACAAATAATTTTATAATCACATTTTAAATGGTTGTTTAAAAACCGAAAAAGTTACTTTTAAATAAAACATCATCTTTGTGACAGAGTAAAAACGAATTTTCCCGGAGCTAAACAGATTAAAAATTTAACACATTTATTTTTTTCTTAATAAATTGCTCCGGAAGGAAGTTATTTTAAAACTTATAGCTTACCTTTGTCGTACACACATTCATACATGACCATAAAAACGGCGTAAATCCTGCGAGTCACACTATCTCGCAATCAGGTATTTGCGCTCGAAAATTACTATTCCTATGAAACATGAAAATTTTTATACTTCCCCCGCGGAAGTACTCGACCGAGCACCGTCTAAACTTAAACTCGACTATCGCAAATGCCGCCGGGCACAAAAAATCTGCGATACTCTGCTGGAAACGCAGTGCCAAAAAATCATCGACCTCTACCGCGAATGTGACACGCTGACGGTCGCACAAACAGCAACGGAACTCTGCATCGACGAAGACACCGCGCAACAACATTTAGCGGATTTGCGCCGCATCGACGTACTGACGACCGAGTGCCGCGACCGCGAAGTTTATTATCATTTCAGTGAGGCAAGATTGGCGGCAATCATCGACTTCAGCTTGGATTTGAGTGAAATTATGCCGTAGGGCGGGGAAGTTTTTTCCGACCGGGAAGAGCAAATCATCGAAAGGTGGTTTGCTCTTTTTTTGTTGGGAGGTTGGGGAGTTGGGGGTTGAGGAGTTGGGGAGTTGCGGGTTGGGAAGTCGGACAATCAAATGTTTCGAAACAAAAGATAGTATCGATAGTTTTCAGGCACGGTCAGGAGTGCACAACCTCACAACCTCACAACCTC
>JAHDCG010000036.1:13501-48417 GCA_020629965.1 Saprospiraceae bacterium
AACCCATCAAAGAAAATTCCGTTACAGTAAAAAAAATAAACGTAAATGTTTTTTCGCAAATAATTTGTTTTTGAAATTAAAACAAGTACATTTGTGAGGTTGAGTTTATGGTTTAATTGTTTATGATTGTATGGCGAAAACGCCGTTTGCAAATAAACTATCAAACCATAAACCATTCACTAAATCGCAATTATGAAAAAACAAGATACAAATCGCAATCATAACTGGCCCGACGCGGACTTATACATGCACTGTGTGTCCGCGATTCGTCTGGCACATCGTGACATCGACTACTTTACGGGTTACGGCTACGACATCGACCGGCTAAAGAGTTTTAAAGCAAAGACGGATAAGTTTAAACAACTGCCCGATGACGACGAGCTGGTCGGCGACCAAATGATTGCCACGGAAAAGAAGAATAAATCGCGGGAAAAACTGAAAAATGCCATTCGCAGTTTGATGACGCGCGTGGCGATGAAATTCAGTAACCGGACGGGTCGCTACCGCAAATTCGGCACGGCAAAACTCGGTGATATGACCGACTCGCAACTCATTTTCTGCGCCCGACGCGTGGTCAGAGTCGCCCGCTCGCAAATGGATTGGCTCGCCGAAACGGGCGTCAACGAAAACATTCTCGGGCGTATTACCGAAGCCGCGCAGGAGTTCGAACGCCTGACTAATCTGCAAATCGACCGCATCAGCGAACGCGACATCGCCGTAGAACGCCGAGTCGATGACGGCAACGGAATTTATGAAGAGTTGGTTATTTTGTGCAATATCGGTAAGGATATTTGGGCGGAAAAAGACCGCACGAAGTATGACCAATATTGCTTGTATGAAAGTAATAATGAGTATAAGAAGGAATTGGCGTCGAGGAAAAAGTAATCTTAGTTGGTGGTTGATGGTTGGTAGTTGGTGGACGGCTTGCGGAAGTTTCTTAATGGTGTGGCGGAGCTGAGCGTTTGTACATTTGCCCGGCACTCACGTACCGGGCTGAAGTGCCCCATGCCGTTGGCATTTGGAAGCGGGAAAAATTGACAACTCGGCTGAAGCATTTCTCTCAAACGAATGCCGATTTTGTACAGACGCGGGAAAACGCGTCTCTTCACGGAGCACATAAACCGCTTTTAATTTATCCGTTTCCTCAAAAAAAATCCCCGCCCTTGTAGAGACCCGGCACTGCCGCGTCTAAGGCTTGCACAGAAAATACTAAACTCAATCTCTTAGCCTGTCGATTAAAATCGACGCTACGGTTCTCGAAAAATATGAACATTGACACCGTCACCAAAACCTGCATTAAACTATTGCTGCGCGAGCCGTTTTACGGGCATTACATCTCCGGCGTGCCGAAGCAAATGAGCGATGCCGTGCCGACTGCCGCCGTCAGTTTACACGAAAACGAACTGTTTAAACTCTCCGTTAATCCCGCTTTTTGGGAGCAACTCTCACAGCCGCACCGCTACGGTCTCATCAAACACGAGGTGCTGCATTTGGTCTTTCGGCACCTGCTGCGCTACCGCGAATTTTCCAATAAACAACTCTTCAATATCGCCGCCGACTTGGCGGTCAATCAATACATAGACCGCGACCAACTGCCCCGGGGCGGTATCACGCTGCGGCGATTTACTTACCTCGAAAATTATTACGGCATCAAATTATTGCCCGGCAAAGACGTCGGTTACTACTACCGTCGCCTGGATGAAATCTTAAAAAAAGACCCGCAACCGGCACCGGGCGGAGGGGGCGCGGGCGGCGGCAGTTTCGGCAAAGGAGCAGAAAACGAACAAGACGGTGACGGCGATTTGACACCGGATGCGCTGCGCAATATTTTACAAAACGGCAACGCGGAAACCGAACGGCACAAACTTTGGCGCGACGGCGAAAAACTAACGCCGGGCGAGGTGCAAATTTTGGAAAAACAAGCGCAATCCATCTTGAAAAATGCCGCGCGGCGCATCGAAAACTCACCGCAGGGCTACGGCAATCTGCCCGCCGGACTCATCGAGCAAATTACAGATTTGATAAAATCCGCCGAACCCAAAGTCGATTGGCGGCGCGTGCTGCGCATCTTCGCGGCGAGCGGCACGAGTACTTTTGTAAAAAATACTTTGCGCCGACCGAGTAAACGCTACGGCACGACACCGGGGGGAAAGCTGCGGCGGCGACAAAAATTATTGGTGGCTATCGACACTTCGGGTTCGGTTTCGCTGCCCGATTTTAGAGAGTTTTTTGCGGAAATTCACCACATTTACAAACGGGGCGCGGAAATTACCGTCGTCGAATGCGATACGGAAATTCACAAAACCTATGCCTATAAAGGTAAACTACCGACGGAAATCAAAGGACGCGGCGGCACGGATTTTAACGCACCGATTGAATTTGCCAACACAAAACTACGCCCCGATGCCCTACTCTACTTCACCGACGGTTTTGCGCCGCCGCCCGCTGTGCGCTCGCGCTGTCCGACTTTGTGGGTCATTTCGCAAAACGGGATTACGGAGGCAAGCAAGGGTTGGGCGGCGTTGCCGGGCAGGAAGGTGAGGATTCTTTAGGATTTACGATTTACGATTTACGAGGGCGGAGGTGGTGGGTGCATTGCTTTTGTGAGTTACCGAATATTTCTGAATATTCCTCGGCTAATACCGACGGCATGGGGTACTTTAGGATTTACGAGGTACGAGGGCGGAGGTGATTGGTTCATTTACTTTTGTGAGTTACCGAATATTTCTGAATATTCCTGTGCTAATGCCGACGGCATGGGGTACTTCAGCCCGGTACGTGAGTGCCGGGACAGAAACGGAATGCCGAGTTGCTAACAAAATACCGAGTAAAATCAAAAATAAAAGCTACTTTTACGGGCTTGTAAAAAAGAGGGCGGAAAGTATAAATTTCGGGGCATCATCATTCAACAAAAACATTCGTTTTACTCTTTTATCAACAACATTTTAACCAAACTCAAATAAATTTATGTCAGATAAAAAAGAAGAAGAAAAGCAAGTTTCGGACGAAAAAATTATGTCCGTCGAAATGAGCGAATATAAGAGCACGATGCTCGCCGATATGGGCTTGCAAAATTTACTTTCCATGCACACGGATGCGAAATACGGGAAGGCGGAAGAAATTGTGAATGACCTCAAAGAAGGAAAAACCGTGACCGTGCAGTTGCCGAAGGAAGGCAGCACGCCGTTTTTTCGCGGTTTGAAAAATTACAAACTGAAGTTTACGGAGCCGGAAAACGAGAATTGATGATTGATGATTAATTCCGATAAAAATATTCCGATTTTGGTGACCGGAGGCACGGGGCTTTTGGGTTCTTACCTGTTGCGTATGCTCACGGCACGCGGGTTTTCGGACATCACGGCGGTGTGCCGGGCGGGGTCTTCCTTTGCCTTGGTTGCCGAGGTCAAAGACAAAATCAAGTGGGCGGAAGGCGACTTGCTCGACCCGTTTTTTGTGCAGGATATTACTTTTGCAAAGGCACAAATTTATCACTGCGCGGCGGTCGTTTCGTATGACAAACGCGACCGCGCGGAAATGATGCAGACTAACGTAGAAAGCACCGCAAATTTGGTGAATTTTGCTCTGGAAAACGAGGTCGGAAAATTCGTACACGTCAGCAGTATCGCGGCTTTGGGGCGACGGAAGGGGCTGCCGATTATCACGGAAGAAACGCCGTGGGAGCGCAGTCCGATGAACAGTAATTACGGTATCAGCAAGCACCTGTCGGAGTTGGAAGTGTGGCGCGGGGCGGCGGAGGGGCTGACGGTGGCGGTGGTCAATCCGAGTATCATTGTCGGCGGCGGTTTTTGGGCGAAAAGCTCGGCGCGGTTCTTTCGGAATATTGCGAACGGTTTTCCGTTTTACCCGGTCGGCGGCAGCGGTTTTGTGGATGTGCGCGATGCGGCGGATTTTATGATACGATTGATGAACAGCGATTTGCACGGCGAGCGTTACATTTTGAACGGCGAAAATATGAGCTATCGGGAGTTTTTCGACCGGATAGCGGAAGCTTTGCAGGTCAAAAAACCTTACATTCGGGTCAATGCTTTGTTGCAAGCAGTGGCGTGGCGCGTGGAATGGCTGCGGGCGCGGTTGACTAATTCGCGCAGCAGCATTACGAAAGAGACGGCGGAAAACAGCGCGCGCACCTGGCGTTTTGATAACCGTAAATCGTTGGCGGCTTTTGAAGATTTTTCTTATCGGTCGATTGAGGAGACGGTGCGGGAAGCGGGGGCGATTTATGAGGAAGGTGCAGAGAGCGGGGTGTTGGAGATTTGATTTCTCTACGCTGATTTTTATATTTTTTTGCAATACGCTCTATTTTGACTATCTTGCATTTTATTATTGGCTTTAATTTTTTCTTTTTAACTTTTTTCCATGCGAAATTCTTTAATTCTAAATAAAAGTACTACAAATCTGATTAAGCAGGAATATGCTTACAGGGACTTTGTACGTGGTTTTGAAAATTCGTCCAAAAAAGAGTTGGACAAAAAATTTTATCAAGAATTGACACCTCTTTTAAAGATTTTGGCAAAGGTCAAAAAGGAAGACAGAGAGTTTGTGATTTCCGCATTAGGGAAAGTATTTGAATTATACATTGAAAATAAAGTGGAAAAAGAACTCAATGACAGTTTCAGAAAAGCACTCAAATTTTAGAAAATGAACAAACGAGAAAACGACACTACCGACAAGAATTTATCTTATGACAAAAATGATGACCGCGAAATCAATCCCGAGTTTGATTTGCCCGAAGAAATTCTCGAAGCCATTCCGGAGGAAGACAGAAGCAGATTTGTCGGAATTATTAAGCAATCCATGTTTCAGAGTATTACGCGACACTCCGGCAATCCGATAGGTCAAAAAGTGACGAGTGAGCACATCACACAACTTATCGAGAACTCGGATGAACAAGACAAAAGAGACAGAAACGAAAGAAGATTTTAATCAGCCTATCAGATAGTTTTGCTTTTAATAGCTTTGGGTTTTGTCGGTTTCTTAGTTGTTTATTTGCGGGAAGATAAGGAATTGCTCATTCCGATTATTTCATCATTTCTTGCATTTGCTGCCGGTTTGGGAGTGGGTAAGGCATTGAAAAAATAAATCGACTATCGAAACTTTTTGCGTTTATTCTACCCTTAACCGGCACAAAAATTTTATCCCCGCTACACGACTCCTATCTTTAATGCTACCGCACTCATGCACTAACTACCAACCAACAACCACCAACCATGACTTACATTCTCGCATTAGACCAAGGCACCACTTCCTGTCGAGCTATTTTATTTGACAAAAAAGGAAATATTCATGCCGTTGAGCAGCAGGAGTTTACCCAAAATTACCCGCAGCCGGGTTGGGTAGAACACAATGCTAATGAAATTTGGCAGACACAGCTGAAAGTCACGCAAAACGTGCTGAAAAACAACGGCGTGGCGGCAAGCGACGTGGCGGCTATCGGCATTACCAATCAGCGCGAGACGACGATGGTGTGGGATAAAGTTACGGGCGAGCCGATTCATAATGCGATTGTGTGGCAAGACCGACGTACCGCTCCGTTTTGTGATGAACTGAAAGCGGCGGGTCACGAACAGGCTATCCGTGATAAAACGGGACTGGTGACGGATGCTTATTTTTCGGGAACAAAAATTAAATGGCTGCTCGATGAGGTAACGGGCGCGCGTGAAAAGGCGAAAAACGGTAATTTACTCTTCGGTACGATGGATACTTGGTTGGTTTGGAAATTGACGGGCGGCAAGGTGCACATTACCGACTACACGAATGCCTCGCGGACACTTTTGTACAATATTCATGAGTTGCAATGGGATGAAGAACTGTTGGATTGGATAGATGTGCCGGCTTCGGTGCTGCCGGAGGTGAAAGCGAGCAGCGAAATATACGGCAAAACGGACAAGTCGCTTTTCGGCGCGGAAATCCCGATTGCGGGCATCGCCGGCGACCAACAAGCGGCTCTTTTCGGGCAGGCCTGCTACGAAAAAGGTATGGCGAAAAACACCTACGGCACGGGCTGTTTTATGCTGATGAACACGGGAAATACGGCGGTAGAATCCAAACACGGTCTGCTGACGACCATTGCTTGGGGCATCGACGGCGAGGTGACTTATGCGCTCGAAGGCAGCGTTTTTATTGCCGGTGCGGCGATTCAGTGGCTGCGCGACGGGCTGAAAATTATCGACCAAGCTCCCGACTCGGAGTTTTTCGCGCTTAAAGTAGCGGACACGGACGGCGTGTATGTCGTGCCCGCCTTCGCCGGTCTCGGCGCGCCCTACTGGGACATGTACGCACGCGGGGCGGTTTTCGGACTGACGCGCGGTACCCGCAAAGCGCACCTCATTCGCGCCACGCTCGAAAGCCTTGCTTACCAAACCAAAGACGTGCTCGAAGCCATGGAACAAGACAGCGGCACGCAAATTTCCAATCTCCGCGTGGACGGCGGGGCCTGCGCGAATAATCTGCTGATGCAATTTCAATCGGACATTTTGGATACCGTGGTCGAACGCCCGAAAGTGACGGAAACAACGGCTTTGGGAGCGGCTTATTTGGCGGGTTTGGCGGTCGGTTATTGGGAGAAGGGAGAGATTGAGCAGAATTGGCAGAGCGACAGGGTGTTTGAGGCGGAGATGAAAGATCAGACGCGAACGAAACTTTATAAAGGGTGGAAAAAAGCGGTGAAGCGCACAATGGACTGGGGAAAAGACGAGTAGAACTAAAAAACCCGTTTCTCTCTTGAGAAACGGGTCAAATCTGACTTACTGATACTATAAAACTGAGGAATAAAATCTTTTAATTCTTGAGGTTTCGTTATTGCCGTCGTTATCTTGGTACAGTTTGCGTCGGCAAATTGCACAAGAGGGAGGTCAGGTTTAAATATTGAAAAAATAAGCCGATAAGCGTATTCTGTCGAGCAAAATACTTAAAAATGCTGTCGTTCGTGACAAAACATAAAAAAGCAATTAACGAATTATCCGAAAGAATAAAATCAGTCATTTATTTTTTTTGCCGACTAAATAATTGTACGGTGCAAATCCCGGAAAGGATAAAAAAAGGAGAGATTGTGTAGTTTCTCAATTAAATTATCCGAATAAAACGCCGTCTGAAAAGTTTAGTATTTCACAGCAATAAGGTAGTATTTCTTGTAGTAGTGCGAAGATAGGAAAAAGATAAGGGCTTTCCAAACTTATCAGTATTGTCCGACCTGTGTAAATCTTGTTGAACAAATTGTCGCTATTTAGCTTAAATCTACTGACTATCAATCTATTAAGCGATTAGACAATTTCGTATTTCTGTTTTTCAAAATATGTTACGGATTGATAGACAGTCAAGATATTTCAGAAAAAAGATTTCAAATTATTTTCCAAAAAAATAAAAAAGTCTGCAACGCAAATTATTGAAACCATCGCGATGCAGACTTTTTATTTTACAATCCTTCCAAAATGTGACTGCCCTGCGGGATGTCGAAAGCGGTCTCTTTCGTCTCGGGCAGAAAGCGAATATTGCTCACGTCGATGTCGGTCACGTACTCCCCTTTCGTTTCTGCGTCGGTCAGCATATAGGTTTCGTAGCGCGTCGGCAGCGTAATGCCGTCCACGGTTTTGAAATCATGCAACGTCATGATTTTTTCGGGCGAATGACCGCCGTCTTTAAAGTATTTCGGATACGAAACGATGTAGCGCAAGGCTTCCAAACGGTGCGTTTCTTGGTCGTAATAGTTGATGTAAAAGTCATCCGGCGCGTCGCCCGTGCCGTCGGCGAAGGTCACTTTTACCGCGTCGTAAGTCTGACCGTCTAAAGTTTTGTCCGCCAATTTTTCCAAGTTGACACCTGCGCCGTCAAAGTTAAACGGCTGCGCCAAAAAGTAAATCGGCGTGAATGCCCAAAAACGCAGATTGTAGTCGAAAGCGGCGGTATCTTTTGCCGTCACCCAAGCCTTTTCGCCGTTCCAACCGTAGGCGGCGGTCGGGTCTTCCGCGTCGCGGTGTACGGTGCGGTTGCTCCAGGTATCTACGATTTGAGTGGTGTTGCGGCGCACACCTTCGCCACGCGGTTTGTAGTCGAATTGAAAGGCAAGCGGCCCGTTGGCGTACCATTTTTCCAAGCCGCCGTGGGCTTGCATGGCTTGATAAACGAGTTGACCGGCTTCGGTCTTTTTGAGTTCAATTTCGGCTGCCTGCACGCGGTCGGTTATCCATGCGTCGGGGACGCGGGCACGGTCGGTTGCGGGTTGCGATGCTTCGGTCGTTTGCGGGGGTTCGGTGCAGGCGGAGAGGAAGAAAAGAAGGGAAAACAGGGTGAGGAGATTTTTCATGAGTTGTTTTTGATTGATGATTTTTTTTGAATTAAAAATTTGAGAGGAAACAAGGCGGGAAGGAGGAAAGATTTGTCCGTTGGCGGATGAAAAGTTAATATGACCGTTATTCCCCCACCCACCCCAATACCAAGTCCGGCCAAAAAGCCGCTACGCCCAAAAACACCAACTGTATCGCTACAAAAGGCACAATGCCTCGGTACAGATGCCCCGTCGTCACTTCGGGCGGCGCGACACCTTTTAAGTAAAAAAGCGAAAAACCGAAGGGCGGAGAGAGAAAAGAAGTCTGCAAATTCAGCGCGAGCAAAATACCTATCCACAGCAAATTCATTTCCAACTCGATAAAAACGGGCAGCACCACGGGCACGATGATAAAAATGATTTCGATGAAGTCGATGAAAAAACCGGCGATGAAAACCACGACCATGACCAGCAACAAAAACATGCCGGGCGAGAGGTTGCTTTCGTTGATGAGATTGACCAAAAAAGTATCGCCGCCCATGCTGCGAAAAACAAAGGTAAATGTCGTCGCGCCCAATAAAATCAGGAAAACCATGCAGGTCAGGTGCATCGTTTCTTCGCCGACCTGTCGGATGACCGTGAGGTTGAGTCCGCTCGTTTTGTCTTGATTGTTCGGCATAAAACGCGGGGCGAAATACGTCAAAATCATTGCTCCCAATGCACCGATTGCCGCCGCCTCGGTCGGGGTAGCAATGCCCGCGAAGATGCTGCCGAGTACCGCCAATATCAAAATCAACGGCAGCAAAAAAGCCCCGATAACCCGTCGCCAAAAGTATTCACTTTGCCGAAAGGCTTTGATTTCTGCGGCGGGCATGGCGGGCGCCCACTGCGGTTTGACTTTGGCAATTATCAGAATGTAAATCACGTACAAAAGCACCAACAAAGCACTCGGTATCAGTGCGGCTTTGAACAGATCGCCGACCGAGACATTGAGCCGCGAGGCCAACAAAACCAAGACCACCGAGGGCGGAATTATCTGTCCTAAAGTCCCGGAGCTTGCAATCACGCCCGTCGCCAATTCGGTCTTATACCCGCGTTTCAGCATGACGGGCAGACTAATCAATCCCATCGTCACCACCGTCGCGCCGACAATACCCGTCGAGGCCGCCAACAGCGCACCGACCACCACCACGCTAATCGCCAAACCGCCGCGCATCTGCCCGAAAAGCATAGACATCGTCTCCAACATATTCTCGGCGAGTTTGGATTTTTCGAGCATAATTCCCATAAAAATAAAGAGCGGTACGGCGAGCAGGACGAAGTTTTGCATCGTCCCGAAAATGCGCAAAGGCAAGGCGTTAAAAGTTACCGGCTCCAAAAAACACAGCGCGTAAATCACGGAAATACCGCCTAAAGTTATCGACACGGGATAGCCGTAGAGGATGAGCAGGAAGATGCTGAAGAAGAGCAGAATGGCGAGTAGCTCCATTGTTTTGAGACGTTAGATTTTAGATGTTAGACGTTAGACTTTTCCTGTTTTACCTCTTCTTGATTTTGGGATAAATTTCCTGTCTTACCTCTTCTTGACTTTGGGATAAAGTTTGAATTGCGGTGATTATTTCGGAAACGGCTTGTAGTAAAAGCAAAATAAAACACAGCGGTATCGCACTTTTTATTACCCACAAATACGGCAAACCGTCGGGCTGTGCGCTGCCTTCCATCTGCGAAAAACTTTGCAGCGTGAAGGGAATTGCCACCCATAAAATGAGCAGACACCACGGAATGAGAAAGAGAATACTGCCGGCAAGATTGACCCACGCTTTATCGCGCGCGGAAAATTCGGCGTAAAACAAATCTACGCGCACGTGCTTGTCTTTGCGCAGCGCAAAAGCCGAACCGAGCAGAAAAATCAGCGCGAAAACCTGCCATTCCAACTCTCCCATCCACGCCCGCGAGTCGCCCAAAATGCGGCGGTACAGCACATCACCGCAGGTCAAAAAGACGAGCAGCACCGTCAGCCAACCGGCGATTTTACCGAAGAAAGCCGTGATACGGTTTATCGTTTTTTGTAAAGAAATCAGAAAATTCATCTTGCAGGATTGAGAAAAGAAAAATCGTAAATCAATCTTTCGCGAAGCAACGAAAAGCGAAAGCAGATTTTAAACTGCAAGGAAAGAAATTAAAACGGAAATAAAAAATCGAAGGAAACCGAATTTTGGAAAGAACTCCGTGTAAAAGTGCCGACGGCACGAGGCACTTAAGCCCGGTACGTGAGTGCCGGGTACATAATTACCGGCGAAAAAACAACCGATAACCCTATCGAAAAATACTCTGCTGCTCTCGAATATACTCCTTTACATTCAGCCAAAAAGCCGCAAACAAATACAGTAAAATCGGTGAACCCAGAGTCACGAAAGAAATATAGATAAAATACAAACGCACCCGCGCCGAGGCGACGCCCATTTTTTCGCCTAAATAAGAGCAAACGCCGAATGCGTTGCGGTCGATAATGTCTTTTAGTTTTTTCATCGGATCGTTTTTTATGTTATTTTCCAAATATACCGTTTTAAACCGAACAAATTATACACAGGACCACAAATTTACAAATTGTGCCGCTTTTCATACCGCTTTTTTCGTTTTCGGACTATATTCCCGGTCAATCCCGTTTTTTCACCGAACAAATCGGCAATTTCAACAAAGAAATACCGCCGATTTTTCCCTACATTTGCGTACCTTTTCCACCTTATACCAACAACAAAAATCATGAAATTAACCAACCTGCACCTCCTCTTTTTGCTTTGCATTTCAACTCTCCTCCTCCCGAGTTGTTCAAACGAAGTAAATAAAAAATCCAACCAAACGACAAAATCGACTATGTACGATAAAATGAATACGCCCGCGCCCGTCGCCCTCAAAGAGGCAAAAGAATTGACGACGCTCGGCGATACGCGCACCGACAATTATTACTGGATGAACCAACGCGAAGACCGACGCGTCATCGACCACCTTAACGCCGAAAATGCCTACCACGACACGCTGACCGCCCACCTCAAAGAGCCGGCGGAAGATTTATTTAAGGAAATGAAGGCTCGCATTCAGGAAAAAGACGAGTCCGTGCCTTACCGCGACAACGGCTACTACTACCTCACGCGCTACGAAGAGGGCAACGAATATCCGATTTATTCCCGCAAAAAAGGCAACCTGGAAGCGGAAGAGGAAATTATGCTCAACGTCAACGACCTCGCCAAAGACTACGATTATTACGCGGTCGCGGGCAATTCCGTCAGCCCGAATAACGAGCTTTTGGCCTACGGCGAAGACACTTTGAGCCGCCGCATTTATACCATTAAAATCAAAAATCTGACGACGGGCGAAATGCTCGAAGATGTCATCCCGAACACCACCGGACGCGCCGTGTGGGCGAATGACAACAAGACGCTTTTCTACACGGTAAAAGACGAAGCCCTGCGCGGTTACAAGATTTTTAAGCATAAATTAGGCACGCCGAGCACCGACGACGAGGAAATTTTTCACGAAAAAGACGACACGTTCTCGACCACGGTTTATAAAACCAAGTCCAAAAAATACATCGTCATCGGTTCTTTTCAAACCGTCTCCAACGAGTACCGCGTCGTGAATGCCGACACACCCGATGCGGAATTTAAAATTTTGCAGCCCCGCGAGCGTGACTTGGAACACAGCATTTCGCACTTCGGCGACTCGTGGTACATCCTCACCAACCTCGATGCCCGCAACTTCCGCCTGATGAAAACGCCCGAAAATGCCACGGGTAAAGAAAACTGGACGGAGGTCATTCCGCATCGCGAAGACGTGCTGCTCGAAAATATGGACATTTTTAAAGATTACCTTGTGCTGAGCGAGCGCAAAGGCGGCTTGACGCACCTGCGTATCCGTCCGTGGGAGGGCGAAGAGCATTACATCGAATTTAAAGACGAAGCGTGGATGGCGTACACCGCCGCTAATCGCGAGTTCGACACCGATATTCTGCGTTTCGGCTACCAATCCATGACGACTCCGCCTTCCGTTTATGACTACAACATGGCGACCAAAGACCGCGAACTGATGAAGCAAACCCAAGTCTTGGGCGGCTTTAACGCGGACGAATACGAGTCGAAACGCGAATTTGTCACCGTGCGCGACGGTGCCAAAGTTCCCGTTTCTATCGTTTATAAAAAATCTGAATTTAAAAAAGACGGCACAAATCCTTGTCTGCTCTACGGCTACGGCAGCTACGGCGCGAGCATGGAGCCTTACTTCAGCTCGGCGCGATTGAGTCTGCTCGACCGCGGTTTTGTCTATGTCATCGCGCACATTCGCGGCGGCGAGGAAATGGGCAGGCACTGGTACGAAGACGGCAAATTACTCAACAAAAAGAACACTTTCTACGACTTCATCGACTGCGGCAAGTGGCTCAAAGAGAACGGTTACTCCGCCGACGACGAACTGTACGCGATGGGCGGCAGCGCGGGCGGTCTGCTCATGGGCGCGGTCATCAACTACGCCCCCGAGATGTGGAAAGGCGTAGTCGCCGCCGTGCCTTTTGTGGATGTCGTCACGACGATGCTCGACACGAGTATTCCGCTGACCACCGGCGAGTTTGACGAATGGGGAAATCCTGCGGAAGAAAAATACTACGCCTACATCAAATCTTACAGCCCCTACGACAACGTGGAGGCGAAAGACTACCCCGCCATGCTCGTCACGACGGGTCTGCACGACAGTCAAGTGCAGTATTGGGAACCTGCCAAATGGGTCGCCAAGCTGCGCGAAATGAAAACCGACAATAATCCGCTGTTGCTGCGTACCAATATGGAAGCGGGTCACGGCGGTGCCTCGGGTCGTTTCCGTCGCTTGCAGGAGACGGCGAAGGATTATGCTTTTTTGTTGGATTTGGCGGGGAAGATTTAGAGGCTTGACATAAAATGAAGAAGGGTTGTACAATATTTTTGTACAACCCTTTTTTATTGCCAAAAGCGAAATACTCGCTTTTGCTCCCGTACTTTTCCTGCATAAAAAAAAAATCGCTTCCCCGTGTTTACCTTAGCAAAGAAAATCGGAATAAAGAACGACATCGCCGCAAAATTAAATCAAAAAAAATCGCGCGGCGTATCTTTTCAATCTTTTCAAAACAAAAATCTATTATGAAAAACTTGATTTTCTTTTTACTTATCCTGTTCTCCTTTTGCCTCATAAGTTGCGGCGGCAACGACGACGATGCAACTCCCGAAGAAATAAGTGAATTTATGCGGGTAACCATCGACGGTAATTCCTTCGAAGCGCAGGTCGTATCCGGTACCTCTTCTTCCTTCGTCGGTAATATCATTACCGGTGCAACCCCCGACGGTGAGACCATTCAGGTGATATTCGATGACGAAGACCCGACCGGCACTTCCATCCCAAACGACCCCATCTTTCCCGGACCTATCACCTACACAAGAAACACAAATATCTCCTTGGCACCTTATGACATTACCGGTTCAGAACTGATTCTTACCGAAAACGATACTATCAACAATATAGTCGCAGGTACCTTCTCCTTTGAGGCGGTCAATCCCGATAATCCCGACGATGTCGTTATCGGGGTTGACGGTTCGTTTCGGGGGGAGTACTGATGTTGTTGCAGGAAAAACTTAGTTATTTAAAACAGGGTTGTACGAATTCATTTATTGTACAACCCTCTTTTTTTACTCTTTAAACTCATGCCGAAAAATACCCTCGAAAGTGACCCATTTCGGTAATTTGACGTTACTGAAACTGCTGCCGCCGTTACTCGTGCGTTTAAATTTGACTTTGAAATGCCCGCCGGCAATTTCATTCTCGTAATCCAATTCGGTAATTTCCAAGTAGTTATCGCTGTCCTCGTGCAGCTCGAACTCCTGTCCGCCTAAATCTTCATCTACGGTTTGGGACATCCCGGCAGAACAAACAGTTTCGTCGGTTACAGCAGCATCTTCATCATTAGTCAAAGCAAATCGCCCTACCGACCGCGGACATCTGTCAAAGGAAAAAGCGGTGACACCTGCTATTTCGGGATGAGGATTTGCAAAGCCGTAAGCCATGATATTGTAAACCTCTCGATTATACACATTAATCGACGAATATTCTTCATTCATTTCTCCGTTCAGAAAAATCACGGCTTCGTTCAATTCAACCCGGTCGGGCAGGTCAGAGTTAAATTCTTCATTTTTTTTACAAGAAACAAGTGTCAATATAAGCAAAAGACAGCAACAGATTGTTTTTGAGTTAATCATAGTTTAATGAATTTTGAAGTCTGTGAAGACTCGTTAGAAAACAAAGGCTCAGTAATTAAAACAAAGATTGTTTCCGTTTGCGGTCGGAAATCATCACAAAAATTAACTTCCGGCACATTTTCCGTCAATCGGAAAATCATTGTAGCTTTGAGCCGGGCGCACAATCTCTTTTCGCTTACGCAATCGACCATTCCAAGACAAATATACAGCAATCGTACTCCGCTATGAAAAACCGTCGCATTCCTCGCATTCTTTTCTTTGTTTTTCTTCTCGGTTTGCTCGTGATTGTCTTCCAATTCGTCCGTCTGCCCTTCCTGCCGGTGCGCCTGCACGAAGCAGTGCCCGCGAGTACGGGCGTGATGCTGCAATTTGCCGACCCGGCGGCGATAGAAACGATTTACGAAAAAAGCGGCAACATCTTGCGGACGGCGACGGTGCGCAAGGACGCGGCGGCATTTACCGAACTTTTCCCCGGGCAGGGTGAAGGGCGCATCTTGGCAGCCATGCGCGGACAGGATTTAGAACTGCTGTACGTGACGGCACGCACGCGAGGTTTCAAACTCAAAGATGCCGTGCAAAGTCTTGACACCGAGACGATTAACTTTCAAGACCATACCGTTTTTAAAATAGTAAATACGGCGCCGAAGGATATTTATGTCACCCGTTTTCGCAATCTTTTGGTGTGGTCGCACAGTGCGGTTTTGGTCGAAGAATCGGTAACGCAACTCTATGATTACTCGGGCAGTATGCGCGGCGAAAAAAACTTTCGGCGGGTAGAAAGAACGGAAGCGGAGGGCGTGGCGGCTTACGTTTATTTGAATTTTCGGAATTTGTCTTCCGCTTTTGCGCCGTACATGAGTTTGAAAAAAAGAGCGGATATTAACAACTTCGGAAATTGGGTGAATTGGCTGAAACTCGGTCTGATACCGACCGCAGACGGCTACGAAGTGCAGGGCGCGATTACGGGCGAATTGAAGTTTTTAAAGTATCTGGATGACCTCAAAGGCGATGCGCTTTATAAAATTTTGCCCGATGATTTGGCGGTGATGACGCGCATGGAAGCCCCTTTGGTCGGTAAATTTTCGCCCGAATTTCAACAGTATTTTCAGCCGTGGATAGAGGGCGAAATTGCTTACGTCAATCTCGAACCGCTGTCCACCGGTGCCGTCTCCGACAAGGTCTTCGTGGTGCGGGCAAATGATGTCGCACAGGCGGAAAAACTGCTCGACGCACTCGGCGCGACCGCCGGAAAATTGGACAGTTACGACTACGGTATGTTTCGCATCGAGCAGCTTTTGGCGGACGATGTGCTGATGCCCGTTTTCGGTAAAAGGCTAAATCCGATTAAAAATCCGTATTACACGGTGCTCGATAATTTTGTGATTTTTTGTAATTCCAAACGCGCTTTACAGGCGTGGTTAGACAAAATTTTAACGGGCGAAACTTTAAATAACAACGTCGATTTTCTGCAAAATCAAAGCGGCACGGACGCAGAGAAAAAGATATATTTCACGCTGAATTTCAATCGCTTACAAGGCGTTTTGGAAAATTATCTGCCCGTTGACTTTCGAGAAGAGTTTCGGAAAAACACGGAAGCCTACTACGATTTGGGCAGACTGTCGCTCTCCGTTTTTCCGCAGGGTCAGCGCACCCTTTTTCGCGGCAAATTATCGCAAAAAGCACAAGCGGAAACACCTCTGCAACAGCAAGCCCCCGCAGCCCAAAAACCCGCCCCGACCGACTCCGAAGTGCTGTGGAAAACCGCCCTGCCCGCCGCCGCCGCGACCGCCCCTACCCTGCTGCAAGACCCGCAATCGGGCAAAAAAATCATCCTGCTGCAAGACGCAAAAGACGTCGTGCATTGCTTCTCGGAAAGCGGCGAACCGCTGTGGCAGCGCAATTTAAAACGTCCGCTCCTCTCCGATTTCATCCAACCGCGCGGCACAAACGTCATCCTTTTCAATACCGACAAAGAAATTTTCAAAATCGACTTTGCGGGCACGGACGAAATCGGTTTTCCGATGCGCCAAAAACCGAAAATGACGACCGGCATTTCGGTTTTCAATTTCAATCGCACCGATGAATTTTCGCTCTTCGTCCCCTGCAAAAACGGAAAAATTTACGCCTACAATGCCGACGGCGTACCGCTTGCCGATTGGCAACAAAATGTCAAAACGGGAAAATTCATCGCCCCTTTACAACACTTGCAAGCCGCCGCAAAAGATTTCATTTTCGGCACCGACGACGCGGGCGAAATGCACGTCTTCGACCGCACGGGCAGCCCTCGCTTTCCCGACCTCAAAGCGACCCGCAAAGACTACGTGACCGCCCCCGCATTCGACACCGACCCGACGGCAACCCGCATCGCCGCCCTCGACAAAAACGGACGCATCATTATCACAAATACGGAAGGCGAAACCTTCGCCCTCAATCCGCAAATCGGCACGGCAAAAGAACCCCGGTTCCTGATGTCGAATTTACTCGGCGACGCCCGCAAAGAATATATCTTCCTGACGGACAAGGACTTAACGGTTTGGACTTACGTGGATAAAAATTTTCAACGAGCTTTCTCACACACTTTCGAGCATCCGCAAAGCGAAGTTTTTGCCTTTGAAAATCACCTCGGCACGGTCGATAAAAAGCGGGCGGAAATTTGGTTGTTGGATGCAAACGGAGAAGTGCAGAACGGCTTTCCGCTGGGCGGTACGACGGCTTTTCGCTTGGAGAATACGGGGGAAGAAATGCGGGTGATTACGGGGTGTAAGGAGGGGTTGTGTGCTTATCGGGTGCGGATTTGAGCTAATTCATATTAAGTCTGAAAGTCGCTATATCGAAAAGAGAGAAAAACTCGTTATCTTTGGCAGCAGTTAGAATTTTTTAAACTTACTATTATGGATGCAATTTTGAAGTCGGATACTTTGCTAATTCAAGTTACCAACGAAAAAGCAATGAAACTTTTGCTTGACTTGGAAGAGCTGAGTTTGATAAAAGTATTGAAAAAAAATGTTCAGTCAAAACCAAATGTAGCGGAAAAATATGCCGGTAAATTACCTGCGGATATCGGCGATGAATTACAAGAACATATAACCAAAAGCCGCGACGCCCCGGACAGAGATATTTGATAAATTAAAGAGTCTCAATCCTTATTCGGAACAAACGTAAATCCGACAGTTTCAGAGTTATTATGTTGCCTGATAAATAAATATTTTTCGCGTCCGAAATGACCTGTGTTCCCTTTCGCATTTAATCGAATAATCTATTCGATAACAGTTAATCATTCATTGATATTCCCTTAAAATCTCACCGTAATTCCCCCCTCCCCAAATTGTGGAAAACTTCCCCAAATCCCCTTCAAAATCCCCCCTTTTTTATGTACTTTTGCACGTCTTTAAAAAAGCATTTTCAGAAGAGAAATTAATTTGCGTTTTGCCGTAAAGAAAACTACGCTGTTGCAACGATAAGATACGCCGACACAAAGGACTAAGCAGTAAGGAAAAATCTGCTTTTAAAATACGTCTTTTTCTCGGTCGCAGTTTTATTCACATTTTGAGAGAAAAATATCTCTTGCTACGGTCTGAAAAAGAGGAATTATCAGAGTTTATTTAACTCCTCTGTTTTTCTTTTTCTTGCGCAAATAAAACGGCGGCGGGCTGATTTACCGATGTATCTTCCTTTACTCAAAAGGTGACTTTGAGCCACCCTGTGAGTAAAACAAGACACATCTGCGCTCACCGTCTCAAAAACAAAGAATGAGTTCCAGAATTATTCCGATAAATATCGAAGACCACATGAAGTCGGCGTACATCGACTACTCGATGTCCGTCATCGTGTCGCGTGCCCTGCCCGATGTGCGGGACGGTCTCAAACCCGTACACCGCCGCGTACTGTACGGGATGCACGACTTGGGCTTGGTCTATAATAAGGCACACAAAAAATCCGCGCGTATCGTCGGGGAGGTCTTGGGTAAATACCACCCGCACGGCGACTCCTCGGTCTATGATACTTTGGTGCGTATGGCACAGGACTGGTCGCTGCGTTACCCGCTCATCGACGGGCAGGGTAACTTCGGCTCGATGGACGGTGACAGCCCCGCCGCGATGCGTTATACGGAGGCGCGGCTGCGCAAAATTTCGGGTGAAATCCTCGCCGACATCGGAAAAGATACGGTGGATTTTGCGCTGAACTTTGACGATACTTTGAAAGAACCGACGGTTTTGCCTTCGCGCATTCCGAACCTGCTGGTCAACGGTGCTTCGGGTATTGCGGTCGGTATGGCTACGAATATGATGCCGCATAACCTCAACGAGACCGTCGACGGCATTATCGCTACCATTGAAAATCCGGAAATCGATTTGGACGGATTGATGGAGCATATTAAGGCACCGGATTTTCCGACGGGCGGCATTATTTACGGCACTTCGGGCGTACGTCAGGCATTTGCGACGGGTCGCGGCAAAGTGGTACTGCGGGCGAAAGCCGAAATTCAAACGAGCAAAACGGGTAAGGAAACGATTATTATCAACGAAATTCCTTATCAGGTCAACAAAGCCAATCTGATTGTCAAAATCGCGGATTTGGTGAATACCAAACGTATCGACGGCATCACGGATGTACGCGACGAGAGTGACCGGAACGGTCTGCGCATTGTCGTGGAGGTGCGCCGCGATGCAATGGCGAGTGTCATTTTGAGTCAGTTGTACAAATATACACCGCTGCAATCGAGCTACGGAGTCAACAACATTGCGCTCGTTAAAGGGCGTCCGGTGCAGTTGAATTTGAAGGATATGATTACGGAGTTTATTAAATTCCGTTTGGAAGTGGTCGTACGCCGCACCCAATACGACCTGCGCAAGGCTTTGGAGAAAGCGCACATTTTGGTCGGTTTGTTGGTGGCTTTGGATTACATCGACGCGGTGATTTCGCTCATTCGTGCGAGCAAAAATGTGGAAGAAGCGCGCAACGGTCTGATGGCGGGCGAGTTTATTTCGGACAAAAAGAAATTTTTCGATAAGTTTCAGGGCTTGCTGGATACGGGCACCGAAGAGCAAAAGCCGCTCGAAGGCAACGTACTGACCGAAGCACAGGCGCGCGCCATTTTGGACATGCGCTTGCAGAAACTGACGGGCTTGGAGCGTGATAAAGTGCAGGGCGATTTTGACGAATTGCAAGCCATGATTAACGATTACCGCGAAATATTGGCGGACGAAGGTCGTCAGCGCGGCATCGTGACCGATGAGCTTTTGGAAGTCAAAGAAGTTTACGGCGACGAGCGACGCACGGCAATTACCCACGCCGACGGCGACATCAACATCGAGGACATGATTGCCTCGGAAGATGTGATGATTACCATTTCGCACCTCGGCTACATCAAGCGCACGCCCGTTACCGAATACCGCACCCAGTCACGCGGCGGTCGCGGCAGCCTGGGCGCAAAAACACGAAACGAGGACTTTGTCGAGCAAATGTTTGTGGCGAATACGCACTCTTATCTGCTCTTTTTCACCGAACAAGGAAAAGTACACTGGCTGCGGGCTTATCAAGTACCCGAAGCGACGAAACAATCTTCCGGGCGGGTATTGCAAAACATCGTTGAAATACCGAAAGACGATAAAGTGAAGGGCTTCGTGGTCATTCCCGACCTCAACGACGAAGAATTTACGGACAGCCACAACATCATTTTCGCCACCAAAAAAGGACAGGTAAAAAAGACGGATGTATCCTCTTATTCGCGTCCGCGCAACGGCGGCATCACGGCCATCGGTATCAACGACGGCGATACGCTTTTGGAAGCGAGACTGACCAACGGCGAGCAGGAAGTTTTCTTAGCGAGCAAAGCGGGAAATGCCATTCGCTTTAACGAAAAAGACGTGCGCAATATGGGTCGCACCGCCTCGGGTGTACGCGGTATGCGACTGCAAGGCGATGACGATGAAGTGGTCGGCATGGTCGTCGTGGACCCGTCCGACAAGGATGCGAGTATCATGGTGATTTCCGAAAAAGGGAATGGTAAGCGCACCGACTTTGACGAATATCGCCTCACCGGTCGCGGTGGTAAAGGAGTTAAGACCCTTTCGGTCACGAAGAAAACGGGTGACGTAGCGGCGATGAAAATCGTGAAAGAAGAGGACGATGTGATGATTACGACTAAAAACGGCATCACGATTCGGATGAACGTTTCGGCAATCAGCACGATGGGTCGCGCAACGCAGGGTGTCCGGGTCATTCGCTTAGACGACGACGACGACATTGCGGACGTAGCTATCATCCGCGAGCCGGACGAAGAAACAGAAACGGTCATCGTACCCGAAGTAGAAGAGCCGAGCGCGGAAAATTGGGAACCCGAACCGGGCACCGACGCCGCCGAAGCACTCGACACCGACGCTGCGGAACCGGATGACAATGCGGACGAGGAGGAATAAAAAAATCACGTTTCCGCCAACTTTTTAGGTTGGCGGGGACGTTTTTGTATTTGAGGAGAGAGAAGTTTTGAGGAGAGAGGTGAAAAGGTGAGAGGAAAGAGACGGTTTAGTCCTCCGTGCCCGACAACGGGCAATCCCGACTGACCAAAACACCGTGGGTACAAGTAAGAGCGGCATCTATCAACCACCAACTATCATCCGCCAACCAACATTGTAAGTTTTTTTTAACACTAACCCGTGTAGAATTTCGCGTTTCGCTTCGTCATACAGGCGGAGGACATCGAACATTCTCGACAAATCACACATAATATTTGAGGAAGTTTTTCAACAAATCCTCGATATTGCGTCGCTTTTCGAAGTGACATTTTAACTAAAATTAATCAACCTACCATGAAGAAGGTACTCTTAGGAATTTTTACATTACTTGTTTTCAGTTTTTCATTGTCTGCACAGGATACGGGCAAGGCTTTGAAAAAAGCAGCACGCGCTTTAAGTGCTTTTAACCTCGACCCGACCAACAACGCGGAAAAATTGGCGGAAGCGAAAGAAGAAATCGAAATCGCCATGACCGGCGAAGAGCAAAAAAACAGCGCGAAGGCGTGGCAAACCAAAGGTGAGATTTACTCTACCGCATTGGGTCAGGACTTGGGTATGACGGTCGTTAATCCCGAGCACAAAGTCACCAACACCGATGCTGCCATCATTGCGAACGAAGCCTTTTTGATGGCTGCTAAAAAAGCGGAAAAAAAATACGAGACCAAAGACGCGATGGAAGGCTTGACGGCCAACATCGGCAACCTCAGCAACGTCGGTATCCTCGAATACAAAGCGGGCAACATGAAAAATGCCTACGCTAACTTTAACGCGGTATTGGACGCGCATAAAGCACTGAAAGACGCCGGCATGGAAAGTCCTTTGGATGCCGAAGGCGAATACGACAACGCGATGTATTTGGCTGCCCTCGGTGCGAGCGGCGCGGAAGATATGGAAACGGCGGGTATGTACTTCGATAAATTGGCGGAAAACGACTACAAAGACGCTGCGGTTTACGACGGTATTTACAAAGCGAACATCGACAGCAATCCCGAAAAAGCCATCGCTGCTTTGGAGAAAGGTCGTAAATTGTTTCCGGACAATACCTCTTTGCTGTTCACGGAAATCAACTACTATCTGCGCGAAGGCAAGCTCGATGAATTGACCGGCAAACTGAAAGCCGCCATCGAAGCCGAGCCGGAAAACGTAACTTTGTACTCTACTTTGGGTAATGTTTATGACAACTTATTCCAACGCGAAAACAAAGCGGGTAACGTCGAAAAAGAGCAGGAATACTTCGATTTGGCTTTGAAATATTACAACGACGCCTTGAAAATCGACCCGAACTACTCGGACGCTACCTACAGCATCGGTGCTTTGTACTACAACAAAGCGGCGACCATGACCACCGAATTGCAGACCTTGGCGGACGATTACTCTCCCGCAGGTATGAAGAAATACAAAGCAAAGCAAGACGAAGTGAAAGGCTACTTTAACCAAGCCCTGCCTTTCTTCAAAGAAGTGGAAAAAGCTAATCCGAACGACATCAACACGTTGATTGCCCTTAAAGAAATCTTCGCAAAAACCGACCAGTTGCAACTGTCGGGTGAGTTTAAGACCCGTTTGGAAAATGCACAATCTGCGGATGCTAAGAATACGGAGTCTTACTTTGGGAATAATTAAAGACTTTAGATATTAGACGTTAGATTTTAGACTGCTTTGCGGCTCTGAATTTCCGGCTTTTATCGAAAAAAATCCTCGTGGTGAATTTAATTTCGCTGCGGGGATTTTTTTTGTGGTGAAATATGGATTCAATTTGTGGTTTTCCGGTGATTTTTTCTACATTTGACACATCAAATAATCTTAGCAAAATCCGCTTTATAAAAAACATCGGTTTACTCTTCTGTCTTTTACTTTCGTTTAATCTTGCTGCGCAAAAATCGGGTTTTGACTTTGGTAATCCGATAAAGTAAATCTGAACCACGGAATTCCCGAAATACAATTTTTTGAACACTTACTTTCTTTCAGATTACAATTGTAACACATCAACTCTACATAGTTATTATAATCTATCGAGTCTCTGTCGTTTTGCGCATATAATTTACTACTCGAAATGAGGAAAAACAGCGCACTCCATATCAAAATAGATTTATAGCTTCTCATATTGTCGTTGAAGTGTTTTAATAAGATTCCTATTTTTTCAACAAAAAAAAAAGACCCACAACCACCTCGGTCATGAGTCTTTTTATTTCTAAAAAAGAAAGCGCAACCTAACGCCCCATCACCCGCGCCATAGTCGCACCGATATCTGCCGGGGACTTCACTACGTGAATGCCGCACTCTTCCATGATTTTCATTTTGGCTTCCGCCGTATCTTCTTCGCCGCCGACGATGGCACCCGCGTGACCCATCGTGCGACCTTTTGGTGCCGTCTGACCCGCGATAAAACCGACCACGGGCTTCGTGCCGTGTTCTTTGATGTAGCGCGCCGCGTCCGCCTCCATGCTGCCGCCGATTTCACCAATCATGATGATACCTTTGGTTTCGGGGTCGCCCATCAGCATTTTGACAGCGTCCATCGTCGTGGTGCCGGGGATGGGGTCACCGCCGATGCCGATGCAGGTCGATTGACCCATACCCGCTTTGGTTACTTGGTCCACCGCCTCGTAAGTCAAAGTACCCGAGCGGCTGATGATACCGATATCGCCTTTTTTGTGAATGAAACCCGGCATGATACCGCATTTCGCCTCGCCCGGAGTAATCACGCCGGGGCAGTTAGGGCCGATGAGCGTCGTGTCGGTGTCTTCGATGTAGGCTTTTACTTTCACCATATCCTGCACCGGAATACCTTCCGTGATGCAAATAACAGTCTTGATACCCGCAGCGGCGGCTTCCATAATCGCGTCGCCCGCAAACGGCGGCGGTACAAAAATAACGGAAACGTCCGCGCCCGCTTTTTCGACGGCTTCGCTGACGGTGTTGTAAACCGGACGGTCGAGGTGCGTCTGTCCGCCCTTACCCGGCGTCACGCCGGCGACTACGTTGGTGCCGTATTCAATCATTTGTCCCGCGTGAAAAGAGCCTTCCTTACCGGTAAAGCCCTGCACGATTACTTTCGAATCTTTTGTAACAAGAACTGCCATATACTTTAATTGTTGGTTGTTAATTGGTTAGACATTCGAGCGAAATTTCACATCATTCGCCGCTTAGCCCGTTTATTTTCAACGCAGTGGTTGTAAAATTTGCCGCAAAGGTAAAAGAAATCAAGGATAAAGCCGTCACTTATCCGCGTAAAATATCATTCACGTCTTTACGAATTTTATCCGCCAAATTCTCCGAAATTACCTCGCTCTCACTCTCCGTATAAATCCGAATAATCGGTTCGGTATTCGATTTGCGCAGGTGAATCCAACCCTCGTCGAGGTCGATTTTCAGACCGTCCGTGGTGTTGATGCGCTCGTGTGCGTACTTTTTTTCCAGCTTCCCCAATAAATCATCGACGTCGATTTCGGGCGTCAGTTGTATTTTGTTTTTTGAAATATGATAGCTCGGATAAGACTTTTTTAAAGCCGAAACCGTCCCGCCTTTTTTCGCCATATAGGTCAAAAACAGTGCAATACCGACCAAAGCATCGCGCCCGTAATGCAATTCCGGAACAATGATGCCGCCGTTCCCCTCGCCGCCGATAACCGCATCGGTTTCTTTCATCAGATTGACCACGTTTACCTCGCCGACCGCCGAGGCAGAGTAGCTGCCACCGTGCTTTTGCGTCACATCGGCAAGGGCGCGGGTCGAAGATAAATTCGAGACCGTGTTGCCTTTTTTATGTTGTAAAATGTAATCCGCGACCGCCACGAGGGTGTATTCCTCGCCAAACATTTCGCCGTCTTCACAAACAAAAGCGAGTCTGTCCACATCCGGATCCACGGCGATACCGAGGTCGGCTTTTTCTTTGACGACCGCTTGGGCGAGGTCACGCAGGTGGTCGGGCAGCGGCTCCGGATTGTGAGCGAAAATACCGTTCGGCTCGGCGTTCAGCACGACGGTTTCGCAGCCCATTTGCTCCAGCAGCGGCGGCAGTGCGACCGAACCCGTAGAGTTTACGGCATCGACCACGACTTTAAAATTGCGTTCGCGCACCGCATCGACATCCACCAAATCGAGCGCGAAAATCTGCGCAATGTGCTTTTGAATATAAGTATCGTCTTTGACGTAAGACCCCAGATTTTCGATGTCCGCGTAGTTAATATCGCCGCTTTCGATTTTTTGCAGAATTTCCTCTCCGTCTTCTCCCGAAATAAACTCACCTTTGTCGTTCAAAAATTTCAGCGCATTCCACTGTTTCGGATTGTGCGAAGCGGTGATGATGATACCCGCGCCCGCATTTTCCGCCGGCACGGCAATTTCGACCGTCGGAGTGGTACTCAGTCCCAAATCCACCACGTCGATACCGAGTGCCCGCAGCGTCTGCGCGACAAGGCTGCTCACCATTTCGCCGCTGATACGTGCATCGCGCCCGATGATGACTTTAGCATTTTTGCCGCGTTGCAAAATGAGGTCACCGAAAGCCGCCGTACATTCTACGATGTCTTGGGGAGTGAGATTGTCGCCGGGCGCACCGCCGATGGTGCCGCGAATACCTGAAATTGATTTTATTAGAGACATGTGAGGGAGATTTTAGATTTTAGACTTTAGATTTTAGATTCCGGTCGTGAGAATTTCAAACTGTTTTCGGTAATCGAAAACTCTAAGCTCGCCTGATGCGGATTTTTCGACGCAGGTCGAAATAATGTGCATCGGACGCGATGTTCGAAAACCGGTAATTTTGTCGTTGCGGCGCAAAAGTAAGAACGCAAGCCCTGCGGATAAAGAAATCGGCAAGATAATTTTCGGAAAGCCGAATGCGATTAGTAACGACGACTTTCAAGTCGCCTTCAAGACGACTTGAAAGTCACTGTTACTATACACCGACGTCGAGTAAAACCACCACCTAAAAGTGCCGACGGCACGAAGCACTTCAGCCCGGCACGTAAGTGCCGGGTGTACATGATGAATAAACGACAAATGCCACCGGCATGGTATCTCCCAACCCGGTATGCTGATGCCGGGAAAAATAAACGCAAAACCATCGACCTTTTAAAAATACAAAACCTCTCCGTCAAATTCCCTTCCGCAATCGGAAACGCAACCGCCGTGCACAACATTTCCTTCACCATCAAAAAAGGCGAAGTCATCGGCATCGCGGGCGAGTCCGGCTCGGGAAAATCAATAACGGCATTGAGTTTAATGAAACTACTGCCCGCAGCCGCCGACCTGCAAGCCGAACAAATGACCCTCTTTCCCGACACCGAAAATCCCATAAACTTAAACGAAGTACCGCCCGGCGAAATGACCGGCGTGCGCGGCAAAATCATGGGTATGATATTTCAGGAACCCATGACCTCGCTCAATCCCGTGATGACCTGCGGCGCACAAATCGCGGAAGTTTTACAGCGACACTCGGATTTGAAAAAAGAGGAAATCAAAGCCGAAGTCCTGCGACTTTTGGAGCGCGTAAAACTACCCGACCCGCAACGCATTTTTTCCGCGTACCCGCACCAACTTTCCGGCGGACAAAAACAGCGCGTCATGATTGCCGGCGCAATTTGTGCCAAACCCGACCTCCTCATCGCCGACGAACCGACGACGGCCTTAGACACTTCCGTGCAAGACTCGGTTTTGGATTTGCTCTCCGAAATACAAGCCGAAACGGGCACGGCGGTCTTGTTCATTTCCCACGATTTGCAACTTTTAGAACGCATCGCCGACCGTGTTTTTGTGATGTTTCGCGGCGAAATAGTCGAGCGCGGCACGACGGCGGAATTATTCAAAAATCCGCAACATCCTTATACGAAGGCACTGTTGGCAGCCCGTCCGCCGGCGGATTTAAAACTCCGCCGACTGCCCATGATTTCCGATTTTATGACGGTGACGGAAGGGGCAACCAAACAGGATTATCAAATTGAAGAGCGAGCTACCGAAATACAAACTTTCGTAAAAAATCTCGTCATCGACCCGCAGGAGATTCAAGCGAAAAGAGCGCATTTTACCGAACAACAAGATTTATTACAAGTCAAAAATTTGACCGTCCGCTTCCCCAAAGAAAGCAGTTTTTTCGGCGGAACGAAGGCTTGGCTGACGGCGGTCGATGCGGTTGATTTATCGGTCAAAAAAGGCGAAACGCTTGGTCTTATCGGCGAGTCGGGCAGCGGCAAAACGACCCTCGGGCGAGCGATTATGCAGTTGCAGGCATACACGGGCGAGGTATTTTTTGACGGCACGGCAGCACACAATTTAACGCCGAAGGAACTGAAAAAACTGCGGAAGCGGATGCAAATTATTTTTCAAGACCCGTATGCTTCGCTCAATCCGCGCAGACCGATCGGTAAGGCAATAACGGAAGGGATGCAGTTGTATAATTTGCACAAAAACAAAAAAGAAAGAGAGGCGGCGGCGCGGGAATTATTGCGTTTGGTCGGTCTGTCGCCGGATGTTTTTAACCGTTTGCCGCGCGAATTTTCGGGCGGTCAGCGGCAGCGGATTTGTATTGCGCGTGCGCTCGCGGTTCGACCCGATTTTCTGCTGTGCGACGAGTCGGTCTCGGCTTTGGATGTGTCGGTGCAGGCCCAAATTTTGAACCTGATGGCGGATTTGCGGGAGCAGTTGGGACTGACGCTGATTTTCATTTCCCACGATGCGGCGGTGATAAATTTTATTGCGGACCGGGTGGTGCGGATGGAGGACGGGCGGATTTTTCTTGACGAGACAAGATAGATTCGCGGATGAGGCGGATATAGCGGATTGGGGCGGATTTTTTCTTTTTTATTCTCGCTCAAAGTTAATTTTGAAACAAAAGATTTTTTTAAATTACTAAAATTATGAAAGTCAGCGGCTTCACCTTTATACGCAACGCCATCATCTACGACTACCCGATAGTCGAGGCGATACGCTCGATTTTGCCGTTGTGCCATGAGGTCGTCGTAGCCGTCGGGAAATCGGAGGACGAGACTTTGGCATTGATACAAAACATCGACCCGCAAAAGGTCAAAATTATCGAAACCGCATGGGATGACAGTCTACGCAAAGGCGGCAGAGTCCTCGCCGAGGAGACCGATAAAGCCTACCGGGCGACGGCGGCGGATGCGGATTGGGCGTTTTACATACAGGGCGACGAGGTATTTCACGAGGCGGACACGGAGAAATTACGCGCGATGATGTTGCGGTACAAAGACGATGTGCAAACGGATGGTCTGCTGTTCGATTACCTGCATTTTTACGGTTCTTACGATTACTACGGCAGCAATTCGCGGTGGTATCCGCACGAGGTGCGGGTGGTCAGGCGGCGCGCGGATATTTTTTCTTTTCAGGATGCCCAGGGTTTTCGCCGGGGCGAAAATGAGAAGCTGAGAGTGCGCAAAACGGGGGCGCGCATTTTTCATTACGGTTGGGTAAAGCCGCCGGATATTCAGCAGAAAAAGCGCGAAAACTTTAATAAATATTGGCATTCCGACGTGTGGATGGAGAAAAATATTGCCGCCAAAGCCGACTTTTCTTACGCGGAAGGGATGCACACTTTAAAGCGTTTTGAAGGAGAACATCCGGAAGTGATGCGGGAGAAAATTGCGCGGCAAAATTGGGAATTCGACGGGGATATTTCTTTTAATCACACACCGCTGAAGGATAAGATGAAGGCAGGATTGAAGCGGTATTTGGGTTTGGATTTCAGTTATCGGAATTATAAATTGTTGTGAAATTTCGACGCTGATTTTTTATGAGTACGCTGATTTTCGCTGCCAAAGATTGACAAATGCGCCCGTCAACCGACAACCGTCAACCGTCAACCGTAAAACCGTCCACCGCCTCCACACTTCCCGCCGCTATCCAAATTTTCACTCCTACCCTGCCGATGATAAAAATTTGCCCGAAGAAAAAGACGGCATTCATGCCCGTAAAAGTGAGACTGCCGAAGCGGTAAACGAGGTAAAAAACGCCGAGCAAAGCAAGATTTAACAGGTAAAAAAGCAGAACGGGAAAATAATTTTTAAAAACAAAACCGGTCGCTGCGCGGAAGGATTTGAAGAGCAGTTTTTCGTCGCGGCGCACGACGAAAAGTTTGGTGAAGTCTTGCCATAAAGCAACGGTCAACGCGGCGACAACGTAGAACGGTAAAATGATTTTGGCTAAGTTAATGAGTTGCAATTCACTCGTGACCTCGGCGGGCGAAAATAACCAAAAGACGCCGCCGAAGAAAGCAAGAACAGCCGCGTGAATGAGCAGAAAATAAACCGTGACGCGCAGCATCCGCCAAAAAAAACGGGCACCGCCGCTCCAAAATTTTTGCAGGTAATTTTTGCGGTCGGGATTTGTAAAAACACTTAGCATACCGCCTGCCGCAAAGACGGACAGCAGCAAATACAAACCTCCGACGACTAATGCCAATTCGACGAAAGCAAAAATACTGACTTCGTAATTGTACAAAAAATCGTGCATCACCGTGTAATTAAAACCCTCGGCGAGTTCCTCGACGAGCAGCGAACCGCCGATTTTTTTTTCCATATACTGCGCAATCGGCGCGACGACCGTAAAGGCAAACAGCAGGTTGAAAACGTAGAGCAGCAGCCACATTTTCCACGCGGAAAAGGCGTTTTTTACGCCGATCGTGAAGGCGGTGAAAGCGGTGCGAAAGTTAATTCTCATGTACCATTTTTCGTACAAAGTCAAAGAAGCCGAACGGGATGCGGCACCGGTTCGAAAAACAGGTGCAAAGATATGGGTTTAGCTGCTGATTTTTTGAACAGATATATGTTTATAATTTAACGGCGTTTTAACCTGACAACTATTCTACGTCGAGACTTGCACGTATAATCGAAAAGTTTTTTGATGATGTACGTTGTTCTCCTTATCTGCCGCAAAACTATATTCTAAGCCCCTTCTCCTCTTCTTTTATATATTTCATCCTGCCTTTTACAAAAATATTTTGTTTTATTTTCAAAAAAATTTGCAAGTATGAAAACTCTGATTATATTTGCACTATAATAGCATAGAATAGCACAGACAATTACACTCTTTTTATGTCGGATGTATTTATCAAAATACAGGAATTAGAGAACCTGACCGAAATGTCAAAGCACGAGCGATTGATAGCCGGCACCATCAATGCCATTGAAGATAAAGTGCTGACGCGCGGTGATATGCTGCCTTCCGTTAATAAAATGAAGGAGGAAACGGGCTTTGCGCGCATGACGATTGTTAAGGCTTACAACGAATTAAAAGACCGAGGCTTGGTAGAATCCACCAACCGACGCGGCTATTTTGTGGCTAACGACGCCACCGAACAAACCGTTAAAGTCGCGCTGATTCTTTATGCTTTTCACCCCTTTCAAGAGGTCTTTTACAATACTTTTCGGAAAAATTTGGGTGAAAATATCGAGTTGGAAGTTTTTTTTCACCACAATAATATCGAAATATTCGAGACCATTCTCGCTAAAATAAAAGGACGTTACGGCATGTATGTCGTCGCCCCGATACCCGACCCGAAAACAAGACTCCTGCTCAACGGCATTCCCGAAAATAAACTCCTCTTAGTCGATCGCTACGAAGCAATCGACGATGCCTACTCTCATATCACACAAGAATTTGAAAACTCCACCTACAATGTTCTCCTCGACTTATTACCCGCGATAAAAAAATACTCCGAAATCGTTCTTTTCTACTATCCGGACTCCGATTATCCCATAGAAATCCTACACGCTTTCATGCGTTTTTTAAAAAACCGGGGCATCAAAGGGCGTGTAGAAAAAGAATACACCAAAGGTACGGTCAGCAAAGACACGGTTTATCTCACCATCGGTGACGGTGACCTGTGGCAATTGCTCAAGGACTGCATCAAAAACGACTATGAAATCGGTAAAGACGTCGGCGTATTTTCCGCCAACGACAGTCCGGTCAAAGAAATTGTAGCCGGCGGTATCACGACTTTTTCGGTAGATTTTGCGGAAATGGGAAAACTTGCAGCAGAGTTTGTACTGCACCGCAAATCAACGAAAACGACCGTACCGACGGTTTTGATTGAAAGAAAAAGTATTTGATTGGTTGCCGGTTGATAGTTGGTGGTTGGTAGATAGATCGGTGCTTTGCTCGATAGTTACGGAAGCAGAATTGAGAGTATCGGTTACTATTGAGATAACGCGGTGAAATTAAGATTGAAAAAGTAGCTGTTCAACATAAAATCTACGGAAAAAATTCCTTATCCGTTTAACCTACATGAGCAAGTAAAGCTGTCAATTCAATATTTACAGTCAAGTGCTAAACACGAAAACCGACCGACAACCACCAACTACCAACCGACAACTAATAATACGGCGACCAAATAATTAACCAAATTCTCGCCTGTTTTATATAATTTTTTAAAACCACAAGCACCGGCTTTTACGACTCAGGACAGGAAGTGCGCCTTCGTGTCCCCTGCTTTTCTGTGCTTAAAAGTCAACCGCTAATTCAAAAACACAAAGGGTAAGTCCGCCTCGCGGGTCGAAACGGAGACGAACCTACCACAGTGTGTCATTAAACAAAATGTAAAATTACAATGAAACAATTGTACAATCAAACCGTGCGACGGTCAAACTCGATTCGTTGCACCCTGCTCACCCGTTGCGGCGCATTTTTGCTCGCCTTAATTTTGACGGGTATGACTGCCCTGCCCGCTGCGGCTACCGTAACCGACACTGAGGCGACGCAAGTCTCCGGAGTCGTCACCGATACCGACGGCGAAGCCCTTATCGGGGTCAGTATTTTGGTCAAAGGCACCTCTAACGGCACCGTTTCCGACTTTGACGGCAGCTACTCTTTAAATGTTCCGGACGGCAGCAATGTTCTGGTTTTTTCCTACACGGGCTACAAAACCACCGAAATTACCGTTGACGGGCGCAGCACCATCGACGTCATCATGAACAACGACGCGGCTCTCCTCGACGAGGTAGTTGTCGTCGGCTACGGGGTTGTCAAAAAATCCAATCTGACGGGTTCGGTCGCCTCCCTGGACGGCAGCGAACTGACCGCCATCGTTACCGGTAATCCGACTTCCGCATTGCAAGGCAAAGTCACGGGCGTGCAGGTCGAAAACAACGGCGGCGAGCCGGGCGGCGCAGCGAATGTTTTCGTGCGCGGGGTTTCGTCACTGACCAACTCCTTTCCACTCTACGTCATCGACGGCACATTTGCCGACAACATGAACATGCTCAACCCCAAAGACATCGAACGCATCGAGGTCTTGAAAGATGCCTCGGCTGCGGCGATTTACGGTTCGCGGGCAGCAAACGGGGTAGTTATTGTGCAGACAAAGCGCGGCACACAGAGCGGCGCACCCTCGGTCAGCGTGGATATACGCGGCGGAGTCGAAGCACCGACCCGCTACCTCGACTTCCTCAACGGACAAGAATTTGAAGATTACCGCAACGCCGTGGCACGCAACGACAACACGGGCATTGACTTCAGCTCCCGAGGCAACGATGTCGATTATCAGGACTTGTCGCTCAATACCGGCGGCATTCAAGACTACGGCGTATCAGTCGGCGGCGGCGGTGAAAATTCGCAGTATTTCATCTCCGGCAACTACTACGGTCAAGACGGTATTTTGGTCGGCTCGGGCTTTAAGCGTTACAATTTACGGGCAAATACAGGATTTGAATTCGGCAGATTTACCGTACAGCAGTCTTTGGGTATGAGCCAAACGGCGATTCAGCGTAACAACTGGTTCGGCTTCGACGGATTGACGGCACCGAGTGTCGCCCTCAACAATCCCGACAACGAGGGCGGTTTTGAAGCTCCCGTAGCGGAGCGAGACGGCTTCGGCGGTATCAATAAATACGCACAGGCCGTACTTGAAGACAATCTGGAAACACGCCGTAACTTACTCGGTAACGTCAACATCGGTTTTGAAATCGCCGAGGGTTTGACCGCAAAATTGAACTTGGGTGCCGACTATATCAACGGTTTTAATCGCTCTTTTACGCCGACTTTCTTTATGTCGGAAACGGATGCGGTTTTTAACGTCAACGACCAAAACGACCTCACGGAAGTGCGCTCGGAATACCTGCAAACGCAAATCGAACCGACCTTAAACTACGGCAAAGACGTAGGTAACACCCGCCTTGATGCAGTCGTCGGTTTCACGGAGCAAAGAATCGACTTTCGCACTACGGGCGCGTATGTCCAGGGTTTGCCCAACAATGACATTCAAGTTATCGGCGCGGCGACTCCCGCCCAAGTGAGTGCGCTCGAAGGTCGCAATAACATTAGTGGTCTGCGCTCGGTTTTCGGTCGTATCAATGCGGCTATCGACAATAAGTACCTCGTTTCGGCAACCATTCGTCGCGACGCTTCCTCCAAATTTGCACCCGATTTTCGCGTGGGTTATTTCCCCTCCGTGTCGGTCGGTTGGAATATCAGTAACGAAGATTTTTGGACGGTTAATGACATCAATACCTTCAAATTGCGCATCGGTTACGGAGAGTTGGGTTCGCAAAATATTCCCGATTACGCTTATCAAGACGTATTCAGCCTAAACTCTTCAACCTCGGTCAATGACATTTTGCAGCAAGGCTACGCACAGACCTCGCTCGCGCTCGAAGACTTGCGGTGGGAAACCGCCAAGACCTTCAACATCGGTGTCGATATGGGTATTTTGGAAGATAAAATCACGCTTTCCGCCGAATATTACAACAAAAACGTAGAGGATGTATTAGTCGGCGTGGCATTACCTTCGACGGTAGGTTTCTCGGAACCGGTTATCCAAAATGTGGGTGCAATTAACAACAACGGTGTCGAACTCGAAGCCGTTTATCACCAACGTTCGGACTCCGGTTTTAAGTGGGACTTGGGCGTCAACATCGCTACCTTTAACAGTGAGGTCACCGAACTCCCGAATACGGTCATCGGCCCTGCCGTTACGGAAGATTTGGTTAGTGTCAACCGCTACATCGAGGGTCAGGCACCGGGTGTGTATTGGGGTTTTGAATTGGACGGCATTTACAACAGCTTTGACGAAATTGACAGCGACCCCAACGTGGCTAACGACGTAGTGCGTCGCGGCGGTATCAGCGAAGAGACAGGAGAATTCGAGCGCGGCCTGCTGCAGCCCGGCGACTTTCGTCGGGTGGATCAAAACGGTGACGGCATCATCGACGGCGACGACCAAGTCGTACTCGGTGACCCGACACCCGATTTTATTTACGGCTTAAATTTTACGGGTTCGCACTCTTCGGGTTTTGATTTCGGCATCTTTTTTCAGGGTGTAGCCGGCAACGAAATTTACAACGTCAATAAATACTATAACCTGTTTTGGCAGGATGATAATAAGCTGACCGATATCCAAAATGCGTGGACACCGGAAAATACCGATACCGATATTCCGCGTGTAACGGGAACAGATGCAGCAACCAACGGTGCGCCGTCTTCCTTTTTTGTCGAAAATGGTTCCTATTTCCGTTTGCGTACTTTGGAATTAGGCTACACCCTCGACATGGAAAGCGTTTCGTGGTTCAACAGCCTGCGCCTTTTCGTCACCGGTCAAAACCTGATTACCATCACCGAATACACAGGCTACAATCCTGATATTTCTTCGGCTAACGGAGGTCGCGCCAATCGCAACGGCGGCTTCTACGGCAACCGTCCGGACGTAAACCCCTTGTTGGCACGCGGTGTCGATCAGCGGGCTTACCCGAATGCCCGCAGCTTTATTGTAGGGGTGCAGGCGCAGTTTTAGATGAGGTGAGGAGAGAGGAGAGAGGAGAACGGCTCACTCTGCTCGAAAATAAATCTAAATACTGTTCTTTTTTAATCTAAGATGAAGAAGAAAGGTGTAGGGAAAGAGGA
>JAHDCG010000180.1 GCA_020629965.1 Saprospiraceae bacterium
GTAAATCGTAAATCGTAAATCGTAAATCGTAAATCGTAAATCGTAAATCGTAAATTCTTTTCACCTTTCACATAAAATTTTTACCCGATGAAAAACCTTTACTTTCTTTTCTTCCTGCTCGTTTCCGTTTCCCTTAACGCTCAATTTTTGCAAATCGAAGACGGGCAAACCGCCGGTCTTTCGCCCGAAGAACTCGCGGTGCAGATTTTGCAAAATGATGATTTTCAGGTGCTGAGTGTGAGTTATACCGGAGATGATTTGTCTATCGGTTCCTTTGAAGGAGTGGGGGAGAGTCCTATCGGAATTGAGCACGGAATGGTGCTTTCGACGGGTCGTGTTGACCCCGTTCCCGCTCCGGGGAACACTTTTGCAAGCACTTCGACTGCGGGAGAAGGAGACAGCGATTTATCACAAATCACAATGGGAAGTACGATAAATGATGCGGCGGCTCTTACCGTCGAGTTTATTCCTTTTACCGATACTTTGGTCATAGATTTTGTGTTCGGTTCCGAAGAATATCCGGAATTTGCGTGCAGTGCTTTTAATGATGTCTTCGGATTATTTTTGTCCGGTCCCGGTATTACGGGTCCCTTTTCCGACAATGCGATTAATATTGCTTTATTGCCCGACAGTTCCGTTCCGCTTTCCATCAATACACTGCACCCGATGAACGGAGAAAATTGCCCGGCGATTAACGATGAATACTACATTGACAATAATAACTCCGATAATCAGCCCGTCTATGACGGCTTCACTACTGTCATTCCTATCCGTTTTCCGGTTGTTCCGTTTCAGGTTTACAGCATGAAATTGGCAGTTGCCGATGCGGGAGATACCGTCTTTGATACGGGGACTTTCCTCCAATTTTCCGATGCCTACAACGGTTTCAGCGGTTTTTTCGACCCGCAATTTGTTACCTTACCCGAGACCGGAGAGGCAGTTAATATCGCTCTCGACCTGACCGATGCCAACCCCGTTGTTTTCCCCATCGAAGTAGAAATCGCCGGCACCGCCGAAAACGGTATCGACTACGCAGCCTTGCAAAGTACCTATACGCTGACCGAGGGAAATCCCGTTCTCGACTTCGACCTTCAACCTTTAAATGACGCTGCCGACGAAAATCCGGAGAGTATAGAACTGCGCATTTCGAGCGGCGGCGATTATTTGCGTTCGGTTTTTTATTACATCACCGACCAATTTTCCGCCGAGCCGGTCGTCTCAAATCTTTGCGATGCCGGTATCAATTTATCTTTGGTCGAAAACTCGGGCGCTGAATATGCTTTTGCAAATAATAATCCGCAACCCATCAATGATTTGTCGAGTACCGTTGCCACCGAGTCAACGATTGAAGTCAGCGGCGTGCCTTACCAAAATATCTTTACACCCGCATTGGTAAAAGAGGTTTGTGTAAACGTCGAGCATCCGTGGGTGGGCGACATCGATATGTATTTGATTGCACCCGACGGAAAACGCCTGACCTTGTCGAGTGATAACGGTGCCGACGGCGACAACTACGCCGGCACTTGCTTCGTCCCCGTCGCGGCGCAAAGTATTCGCGGTACAGGCGAAACCGCCCCCGCCGCCGCTGCTCCTTTCACCGGTAGTTTCCTGCCCGAAGGCAACTGGGAATACCTGCACAACAGCCCGATTAACGGCACTTGGACGCTGCTGATAAAAGACGACGGGGTCGGCTTTAGCGGTCAACTGCTCGACTGGCATATTACTTTTCAGGAAAATATTCTGTCGCCCGAAGCGGTTGTGTGGAGTACCGGCGAGACCGGTTTAAGTATTGAATATACGGGCGAAATCCCCGGCACGGTCACGGCGGAATTAGCCGCGCCTTACTTCGGAAGTTATACTTTTGAAATCACCGGGGACGAGGACGGCAGTAACACGCCCGTCAACCTGACGGAGAATACATGTAACGAAAATTTTGCTTTAACCGTCAACGGCAACACTTACGATATCAATAATCCGACCGGCATCGAAGTCATCGAAAACGGCGCGGTCAACGGCTGCGATTCGGTTATCAATGTGACTTTAAATTTTTTCGACGCACCCGAAAACGAAGTTGTAAACGGAACTTGGTATGCCGGCGAAAGCCTTACGGTTGCCGATACCGAACTGACCGAACCGGGCAATTACATTGTGTCCGCAACGAACGATACCGGCTGCGCTTATGACATTTACGTCAACTATCTGCCCGAAAGTCCGTCGCTGCCGCCCGGCGTTGCTTTCCCGAATCTTCTGCCTGCCATCGACTGCGCGGGCACGGAGTATTGTTTTGCCGCAGAACGCCAAGCTGCAACAAATTTAGTTATCAAAATCGACGGTCAAACCATCGGTACGCCGGCGGATTTTCCTGCCTGTTTCACCGAAACGGAAACGCGCTTTATTATTCCTTCGATTTTTTACGATGCCGATAAAACTTGGGAAATCGAATCCGTCGCCGGCTTTGCCGATGAAGCAAATGACGCTCTCCAATCTGCCGAACTGCTGGTGCAACAACTCAACTTCGGCTGGACGCAATACACTTGGTATCTTGGCGGCGAGCCGGGCGGCTACTACATTTACGTTCGCGAAATCATCCAAAATGATATGATTGTGTTGGCTGACTTAAACAGCGATGCGACAATCTCGCTGCTGCCCACGCAGGCGGAATACGAAAGCGGGGCGGTCATTCCTTTGACCGGTGCGGAGTCAACTTTATTAGTGACTAATGAAACGGATTTTACGGACTTCTACGAGTTGCAATTTATGAATACCGTGGAAACGACTACGGAAGAAGTCGCCTTCACCGAAGATGTCGGTCTCGGTCAGCTTACCGCGACCTTTAGCTACACCGTCGCGCCTGATGATTTGTGCAGCGATTATGTTTCTGCCTCGAATGTCTGTGCCGGCGGCGTATTCACTTCCGTCAACATCCAAAACAACGGCGCGGGCGGCATCGACGTTACGGCTTTGGTCGAGAATATAGATTTCGGAATGCAACTGCCTGACGCCTGCTTTGAGTTTTGTGACAACATCGGAACTTGCGATACCGTGCGGGTCATGCACAGCTTAGATTTTGTGGATTCCGTTGTTGATGATGATTTGCAGCGCAGTATCTACGTCACCCCAAACCCCACCCAAAATTTCGTAAAAATTACTTCGGAAGCAACCATGCTGCAAAATGTAAAAATCTACGACATCAGCGGAAAGTTTATCACTGAAATTAACAGCGAGTTTACAAGTAACGACTTACAAATCGATCTCACCGCTTACAGCGCGGGCGTTTACTTTTTGGCGATTGAAACGGAGGCAGGCACGGTCAAGAAGAGGGTAGTGAAAGAGTAGTAAAAGGTTTGAGTCGTTTGAGCGGTTAGAATAGTTTGAGTCGTAGTGCAAACCGCACAGGTTTTCGTCGGTCGCGAAACCGGCGCGGTCTCCCCAACCACCCAATTCCTCAACTTCCCAATAAAAAAGAAGCCCCGCAACTCAAACGAGCTGCGGGGCTTCACTACATTTCTTAACCTAAAATCTTTGTTTTCGCTCGACAGAGTCAAACGAAAATTTATTTTTTACGCAGTAATTGCGATTGAGTTGCTTGACCGTCAACTAACAATGGACAACCGGCAACTATTTACCGCGGAAAGTACGCTCTTTAATACGCGCTTTTTTACCGACAAGACCGCGCAGGTAAAAGAGTTTCGCACGGCGGACTTTACCGCGTTTCGTTACTTTCAATTCGGCAATCAACGGCGAGTTTAACGGGAAAATACGCTCGACACCTACGCCGCTCGACATTTTGCGCACCGTAAAAGTTTTGGTCAAACCTTCTCCGCTGATTTGGAGTACATCGCCGCGAAAATCCTGAATACGTTCTTTTTCGCCCTCGCGAATTCGGTAAGAAACAATCACATTGTCTCCCGGACGAAAATCCGGTAATTTTGTTCCTTGGTCGTTTTGTTCTTGTACAAACTTGATAGCATCCATGTTCGGGTACTTTTTATGACAGAAAAGTATTCAGTCTTTTGCTGCCTTGTTGCTGTTTTTATTGCTCGGAAGAGGATACTGAGAAAACCGAAATTAAAAATCGAAACCTCTGAATATCAACGGTTTATTTGATTTTGTTGAGAAATTTCCGTCTTATATCTCGCATCGTTCCGCGGACGTTGTCTGTGGGTCATCATGTCCGCTACCCTAAAAGCGGCGCAAAGGTAGGTAATTTTTGTAACAGGTGAAAGTTTTTAAAATAAAATTTTGTGCAAGATAATCCGACGACTCGATTTTCAGAATAATGAATAAATTGTCCTTCCGTTTTCGGCACTTTTTTTGCTGTATGCAGGGCAAAAACTAACTTACTTTTTCCTCCCGATCTCTCCCTTTTTTCCCTCTCTGTTATTCGACTGCTTTGAAATATTTTACACAAAACAAATAATCGTTAAACTTAAACTACCGGGGGGTAAAATCTCTGTGTTCTAATTGATCGGCTTATGCTTTTTTACCGTTTTACGCAAACCGTGCGGCTGTCGGCTGTGCTGTTACTGCTTGGTGCGTGTTTTAATCTTCATGCCCAATCTTTCACTTTTTCCGATATTAAATCCGTTGTCCCCGACGACCCTTTTATTCGTGCTTCCGCTTATAAAACCCTCGATTTCGACGCCGCTTTTTTCGCCGCCAAAACGGCTGATATTCCCCTGCATACCAACCCCGCCGACAGTCCCGTTACCATTGACTTTCCGTTGCCCGACGGCAGCTATGAAACTTATCAAATTGCGGAATATTACATGCTGGAGGAGGCACTGCGTGAGCAATTTCCCGCTGTTAAAACCTATCTCGGCAGAGCAGTCAAAAATCCGACGCATTCCGTGCGTTTCGATGTCACTGCCTTCGGGCTGCGCGCCGTTTTAAATCGAGGAAAAGAAACCGTTTGTATCGAGCCGCTCAGTCTGCAAAATCCGGAAAAATCTCAATGTTTTTACAAGAAGGACTTAGCGGAAGCCCACGAAACGCAATGCCTGACCGACGGCGAAAATAACGTAGTTTCGGAGGATGATATCGCCGTAGCCAAAGCCGGCGATTGTACTTTTCGCAGTTATCGTTTGGCGGTAGCCTGTACGGCCGAATACGCTAATTACTTCGGCGCGACGAGCAGCGCACAAGAAAATTTGGTGCTGTCGGCGGTCGTTACTTCCGTTAATCGCGTCAATGAAATATTTGAAAGAGATGTTGCGATTCGCTTGATTTTAGTCAGCAACAATCAACTTTTATTCAATTACGACCCCGCCACCGACGGTTATACCAACAACGATCCCGGAACACTAATCGACGAGGTACAGCCCAAAGTCGATGCCGCACTCGGCTCCGCTGCTTACGATGTCGGTCATATCTTTGCGACGGGAGCGGGCGGCGTGGCTACCCTGGGCAGTCCTTGCGTAAACACACACAAAGCACGCGGGGTGACCGGACTGCCCAATCCGCAGGGCGACCCCTTCGACATCGAATTTGTTTGTCACGAAATCGGTCATCAATTCGGTGCCAATCATACTTTTAACTTCGACTGCTTCGGGCAAAGAAACGACGATACGGCCGTAGAACCCGGCAGCGGCAGCACTATCATGAGCTACGCCGGAGTCTGTGCGCCGCATAATGTACAAAACAGCAGCGAGGCTTTTTTTCACAGCGTCAGTCTGAGCGAAATCAACGCCTTTGTCAACGGCTCCGGCGGCAACTGTGCGACTCCGATAGCCTCCGGCAATACCGCACCGCTCGCAGCGGCGGGCTTGGATTATATCATACCGCACGGCACACCTTTCATCTTGCAAGGTACGGCGAGCGACCCGGACGGCGACCCCGCAACCTGCTCCTGGGAGCAACTCGACACCGATCTTGTCAATCATCCGATTACTTCCGGCGCGGCGGGCGGTCCCGCTTTTCGAGCTTTTTTGCCCGTTACCGAAAATTATCGCGTCTTTCCCAATCTGCCCGATGTATTAGCAAACAACTCGCCGGCTTGGGAAGTATTGCCGACAAACGACCGAGTGATGACTTTTCAAATGACCGCACGCGACAATGCCCTCGGTACCGGCGGCTGCACGGCGGAAGACGAAATTTTCATCACGACCGATGCCGGCACCGGACCGTTTTTAGTGACCGTACCGAATACGAGCAGCGTCACTTGGACGGAAGGCACGTCGGTTTCCGTGACTTGGGATGCCGCAAACACACGCATTGCGCCCGTTAACTGCGAAACCGTAGATTTATTTTTATCTTACAACGGCGGCACGAACTTCGATACTTTGCTCGCCGAAAATATCTTCAACGACGGCAGCACTACGGTAAATCTGCCCGCCGGTGCTACCTCCGCCGCCAGGGTGATGATTAAAGGTTCGGATAATGTTTTTTTCGATGTTTCAAACCAAAATTTCAGCATCGACCCTGCCGCCGGCAACGGTTTCTACCTCTCCGTTCGCAATCCCGAAAGTCACACCTGCCGCGGCACGACGACGGAATATATCGTCGGTACGGGAGCAATCGGAGCGTCTAACGAACCGATACTGTTAGGACTCAGCGGTGCGCCGAACGGCACGAGCGTCAGCATTTCGCCTAATCCCGTACCGCTCGGGCAGACGGCAACGGTGACGGTAACGGATACTCAAAATGCCGCAACCGGTACCTATAATATGACTCTGAACGGCTCGACGAGTGCTTCGAATAAATCGCAGGATTTAATCTTACAGCTTTCGGACGCAGCCGCCGTACCGACTGCCGCAGCTCCGACTCATTTTGCGGAAAACGTGATTTTGCGACCGACTTTTGTGTGGAATGCCGCCGCCGGAGCAGATAAATATCGCTTGGAAGTATCGGAAAATCCGAACTTTACGACGACTGCCCTTTCGGTACTGACCACGCAGACTACACACTTACCGGAGGCGGATTTGGCTTCTTCTACCCAGTATTTTTGGCGGGTAAAATCCGTGACCGACTGCGGCGAAAGTACTCCGTCGGGTTTGCGTATATTTACTACCCGCGAATGCCGAACTTATACACAAGATACTGTTTTGTCGATAGTCGCAGGCACCTACGAGTCTGTGCTGAACGTAGCGGACGGAGGAGACATTCTCTCGCTGGAGGTAGAACAAATCAGGGGAGCGCACACCTGGGTGTCGGATATGAACGTCGATTTGGTCAGCCCGGCTGATATTTCAATCGACCTGTGGGGAAATTTGTGCAACAGCAGCGATGATTTTGACCTCGGGTTTTCCGATACGGCAGCCGACCCGGTCGGCAGCGCGTCCTGTTCTCCTCTGGGCGGCGGTCGCAGCTATCAACCGGAAGGCAGTTTGAGCAGTTTTGCGGGTTCGATTCAAGGCGATTGGAAACTGCGCATTACCGACACCTATTCCGAAGACGACGGTGAATTAAAAATTTGGTCGCTGCGTATCTGCATCGATAATTTTGCGCCGGGGGATGTGCTGCCCGTGGATTTAATTGCTTTCGATGCCGTTGCGCAGGACAAGCGAATTGAGTTAAATTGGAAAACCGTACTGGAAGAAAATTTGGCGTTTTTTGAATTGGAACGCAAAGCGGAATACGAGTCCGATTTTACTTTGCTGCACCGCCGGCCGGGGCGGGGGAGCGGTCGTTACGCTTACTCGGACGCGGAGGTGCGCCCGGGCGTGCTGTACAGCTATCGTTTGCGCATGTTCGACACGGACGGCTCTTTTGCCTATTCGGAGGTCAAAAATGCGCGACTGCGCGGAGAAAAATTTACTTTCACTTTACAACCCAATCCGACGGCGGGCGACTTAAATATTTATCTGAACGGTGAAGAGAATGCGGCGGCAACCGGCGAAATCTACGACACGGGCGGGCGTCTGCTGTTGAAAAATGTGTTGCAAAGCGGCGATAATCCCGTCGATATTTCGACCTTGGCGGCGGGCATTTACTTTGTGAAAGTGCGCCGGGCGGGTTTTGCGCAAGTGCAAAAATTGGTGGTGAGGTAGTCCGCAGCCCGCACCGTAGCCTCGACTTTAGTCGAAAAGCTAATCTGAAAAAGGACGCAGCGAACCCGAGATAAATTTTGTTAAATTTTTTGTGTACGCTGCGTTTAGAGCTGTTTTGCGTTTATACCGTATCACTTAAAAACTTAAAACTCTCCATCCATGCGAAAGCTGTTTTTTCTTTTACTCTTTACCGCTCTGACCTTCTGCGAGGTTCGGGCACAAAACTCTTCGGTCGATTTAAAATTAGAAAGTCTCGTTACTGTTCCGAATTACAGTGCGGCGTATCGCTACCAAAATTCCGAAATCGACCCTCGTCCGACTGACTTCGGCAGCATCGAAAGAGTCGGTTGCCCCAACGGTTTGGGCGGCATCCTCGTCGGCACCGGCGCGTTTACTTCCTTAAACGGACTGCTGACCGATGATAAAAATAAGCGCAATCATCTGTTGAAATACGGCGCGGGCGAGTTGGCAACGGGCTTGGCGGTTTCGATTTTGGGAAATACCGGCGGCATAAAATTACCCGGTCTCGCCGAGGATTTATTTGGCTACTAAATTATAAAAACGGGGAACTGCACACAGTTCCCCGTTGGCTCATTATGATTTCGTGTGGTTTGTGACATAACTCCAAGGGGTTTCAACCCCTTGCTGCCGATATAAAAGGGGTTAAAACCCCTTGGAAAACGGAAACCACATAGATTCATGAAGAGCCTCCCCGTTTTTATTTCACATAAAGTCGAAAAGGTTTTAATGTTGAAAATTCAGCTCCCGCAATCTGCCAAAACGCCTCTTTATTCATAAAATCTTTCTCCACCCGAAAGCCGTCGATATCGACCTCGCGCAGCCAAAATTTCATTTCTTCGAGCATCGCCCGTTGCATTTCCGGGTTTGTAAAATCCAACCTTGCTTTTTCTGCCTCACTGTTTTGTAAAAGATAAAATTCCGAATTCTGCACCCGCCACTTGTGGTCATCCGCTGTAAAATCCGCCGACCAATCCAAGAAAATTTTAAAACCCGAACCGTGCGCTTCTTCGACAATATCTTTCCATTCGATTATCGTCCCGTAGTCCGGATTGATGAGCCGATAATCCCAAACAGCCTCCGATTTTTCCGGACTCATCGGCTGTATCGGCTTGAAACACAGCAGCGTATCACCCGCCGCGCGTAAATCCGGTAAACGACGACGAAAAGCGGAAAAAGTGCCTTCCGATGTGAAATCGGCGATGTCGATGACGGTTAATGCCGTATCCGGCAGAAACGATACGCTCGATACGTCGGGCGATTTTTTCGAGTTTTGACAGGATAAGAAATATACGAGAAGGAAGAAAGAAAAGAAATATTTCACATCAGGATTTTAAGGAAGAAAGTAACTGTTCAGGTGTCTGACGCTGCTACCGGTAAAAAGCGAAAATATTGCGAATAAAATCTAAG
>JAHDCG010000037.1:0-4799 GCA_020629965.1 Saprospiraceae bacterium
TTTTTGACAATCGTCGTCGGCTTGTTGATATTTACGGTATTGAAGGATAAAATTTCGCTCGTGGTGTAGCCGATTTTCTCCGCGTACACATTGTATGAGCGACCGAAAGCGATAGAGTAGTTTGACTGATTTTCGGTTTCTGCAAGAATAGTACGTTGCGTTTTTTCTTCGCCTTCCGCGTTTTCGTCCGTCAGCAAAATCGTGGTGCCGCCGAGCGGATTGCCGGTGATTAAATCGAAGGTGAGGACTTCCAAATTGATGGCGGGAGTGAGCACCAAATTTTCTTTGAGCGTCGTCGTCGTGTAAATTCCCTTGGTCTTTAAATCTTTGGTTGCCAAAGAATAGCCGTTTTTCGTTGCCGTCAAACGGTAGTCTTGTCCGAGCAGCAGCGGAAACTTAAAATCGTTGCCGACCTCGTTGAGGTAAAAAGTATCGACGGTGCCGGCGGTCAGATTTTTCAATTCTACGGTCGTGCCGAGCAGGTCGGACTCATCCACGCCGTTGAAGGTCAGCACATCCAAATTAACCGTAATCGGTACACGATAAATGTCGTTGATAACGCAGTCCTTTTCCGGATTTTCGCAGAGACCGCCGGGGCGATTAGAGACGAAGTGCGCATTGCCGCTTGCGTCGTCGAAAGTGTAGTAAGTTTCGTCGTAACCGCCGTTGGTCGGGTAGCCGAGATTTTCGGCTGCGCTCCACGTTGTTCCGCTGAGTTGCGAAACGTATAAATCAAAACCGCCCATGCTTTTAAAACCTTCGCTGCTGAAATATAATTGCTGCGAGCCGCTGTGAAAAAACGGCGTGACATCGTGTAAATCTGAGTTGACTTCGGGAATATTTATCGGCACGGAAATGTCGCCTTCAGCGGTAATGACGCTGCACCAAATATCCATGCCGCCTTTGCCGCCGGGGCGGTCGGAAGAGAAAAACAACAGTTCGGTGCCGTTTTCATTTCTGCCCAAAGCGGGTTGGGTGTTGTTCCAATCGGGAAGATTGATTTTGGCGTCCATCAATTCGCTGCCCGCCCAACTGCCGTCCGCGTTTTTACGTTTTTGGTAAATTTTACAATCGTAATCCGCTTCCTGCCCGCCGTTGCCGCAAACGGTATAGACAATGCGGTCTTTGGTGTCGTTGATTTGGTAGTTGGCGACATTTTTCTCGGCTTCGCCCGCCTGCATATCGACGCGGGTGCGGTTTTCATCGTTGACGGTTTTCACAACGGCAACTCGGTCTTTGGTGCGTCGCTCGTCGTCGGTCACGTAGCCGGTGGCAAACCACAGTTCGTTGCCGTTGACGAAGGGCGAAATGTCGGTATTCACGGTATTGATGCTCGAATCCAGGTGAATAATTTCCATTGGTGCAGGGTTGCTTTTTTGCTCTGCCGCCCATTCGCAGTGGTCCAATTCACGATTGGCACGGTCGAGATAAACGGCGGCATCGACGGGATTGGCGTCGATAAATTTTTGGTAGTGCATCAATGCCGTCCCGTAGTCTTCGAGTCCTTTATACACATTGCCGAGCAAAAAATCGGTCATTTGGTAAATGCCGGTGCGCTCCACCTCGGGAATGTCGGAGAGCAAATCACGCGCGGTTGCGTAGCTGCGCATGTTGTAAGCACTGTGCCCGCCGAAGAATTTTGCGTCGATACGGTTGCTGTCGATTTCGAGCAAAATGTCGTGATAAGTGAAGGACTTCGACCACTTTTGCGCGTTGTAAGACTCGGTCGCTTTTTCCTCGTATTGCTCTAAGGTCTGGGCGAAAGTGAGCTGCCCCGAGCATAAGGCGAGCATGAGTATGAGTATGTTTTTCATGGATTGCTTTTTTTTGGTTGACCGTTGTCGGTTGCCGGTTGCCGGTTTGCGCAGTGCTATTCCTGATTTTAGCGGTAGTCGAAAGAAGGCGGCATTTTCACTTTAGTTATAAAATTACACGCTGCATCTCTCTCCTCTCCCCTCTCCCCTTTTTCACAAATACAGTAAGTACGGAGGACAGAAAGGCAGCTCGCGCGGGCGTTTGAAGATGTAGATGAGCGACAACTCGGGACCGCCCCGACCGTTAGTGGCTTGGGTAAATTCGGAGGTGTTGATGTCGTAGCTGACCGTGCCTTTCCATTGTTTGTACAGAATGGAAGCGTAGGGAATGACGGCGTCGTCGATGCGCCATTGGATGCCGGGCTGCACCGCGATTTCTTTGGTGCGACTCGTGCGCAAGTGAATGGGAATGCCGGCACCGACGATGGTTTCGGTGTGCGGACCTTGGATTTGGTGGTTGGCTTCGAGAACCAAATCGAGGTTGTCGGTGAGCTGTAAAGTGCCGATACCGTAGAGGCTGTAACGGCGCGGAAGGCGCGACTCTATTTCGTTGGTGAAGTTGCGCTTCGGGCGGTTGAGGTGGAAGGCGGCGGCACCGATATTGAGTTCGCTGCGTTTTTCCGTGGATTGAAAACGGTAGGTCAGACCGAGGTCGGCGGAGGCGTAGATTTTGCTGTCGTCGGGAAATTCTTCTTCGGTTTCCGTAATCGGGTCTTTGCCGTTGTATTGGTCGCCGAAGAAAATCAGCCCGCTGTCGAAAGCGCGCTGTACACCGGAGAGCATCCCGCCGATAATGAAGCCGCTTTGCTCGGTGATACCGAGGGTGTAAGAGCCGCTGACGCCGAGTTGCAACAGGTTCATTTTGGAGTCGCCGGCGCGGTCGTAGTCAAAGAGCAGACCGCCCGACCAGGGGGTGAGCGGTTGGTCTTCTAATTTTTTTCGCACAAATTTCATATCCGTAAAGCCCGTAAACTGTTGGTAGTTGACGGGTACGTTTCTCCACTGCGAGCGGTAGTTGGCACCGAAGCGCGTGTCACCATCGAAGGCTCCGGTCAGGGCGGGGCTGACGTTGAGCGGGGAGTTGGAAAATTGTGAATAGTGAATGTCTTGGGCGCGCAGACCGACGCAGACGAACAGAGCCGCTGCCGCTAAGCAGGTAATTTTACGGTAGAGTTTGTTCACAGTTTTTGCTTTGGAGGAAAACAAGCAAAATTTACGGTGTTGAAATACAACGGCGATATCTTAATCAGAGGTTGATTTTCAGCAGTAAGACAAAAGTGTAGAAAAGTGTTTGTTTTCCTAATGAAACAATGCGTAATCCGGCGGAAGAGTCTCCGTCCGGGCTTTAACAATCAGGATAATCGTGAGGTAGTTCCGTGTGTGTGAGGCGTGATGTCTTGGTGTAAAATTAAAATATAAAGCGAAAGTAAATGATTTTCGGCGTAACCGCAAATAATTGGGCAGAGTTTCCCTTTTGTCAGGGATAGAATAACAGTTGCGATTTTTTAAAATATAAAAAGAAGGTGATTTTAAAATATATGAAATTTTATCGTATTTATTTTTATGTAATTTTTGACGAATGAATTTTCAAACTACTCCACCCGTACGCCGTGCGTTACAAATGAAATACCCTGCGAGCTTTGCATGGAACTCATTACCCCTTCAAACAAAGGAGGCGGACAGCCTTCCGCCGGTATTTTCCACTCGATGATGAAGTTGGCACCCGTACCGCCGCTGACGTCTTTTTGGTCGATAATAATTTCGGTGGTTTCCAAAGGAGCGAGATAAATAGGTGAGCTGAAGTAATTTCTGACGGACTTGCCGTGCGAGTCGAAATATTCCGCGCTCAAAAGATAGATGGTATCGGTGTCGCTGACATTGCGCAGGCTTATCATGGCGGTCAACTCGTACTTTTGGTGTTGAGTGTAGCTGTAAATTTGCGAATAAACGGAAAGGTAGGATTTGCCGTATTCCAAAGAGTCGGTTTCGGAAATCAGCGCGGCTCGCGATGCCCAATTTTCGGGGTCGACGGAGTCGAGTTTGGGCGGTTCGCTGCAAGCGATGAACAGGAAAAGTACGGCGGCGGTAACGGTCAGGTATTTCATGGAGACAAAGTACGGGATTTTTTGGAGGAAAACTCTACCCCGCTTTCACAAACCTTACCGACCGCAGCACCCGACCGCCCTCGCTGTACCGCAAAAAGTAAACCCCGCTTGCCAACTCCGCCACGCTGAGTACGTGCGTCACTTCCCGTGCCGTACCCGCAAAGCTGCGCAGCACCCGCCCCTCGATGTCGATAATGCTGAACACGCCCCCGCCCGCTGAAGCGGGATAACGGAAAAAGATATTGAGCAAATCGGAAGCGGGATTGGGATATAGCGACAGCGATATTTGCGGCAGCACGGGGTCGCTGACACTCGTCGTATCATCGGGCAGATGACAGCCGGGGACGACGCAACCGTGCTCGTCGGTTTTGACGATGTAGCCTTGTTGGCGCACCTCGCCCGGCAGGTTGGTTCTGCTGTCGCCGACCATGATGTAGCCGCCGTCGGGGGTCGGCTCTACATCCCAAAAGGCGTGCTCGTGGTCTTCCCAATCTTCGTAGTTGTACAGGCGGTGCCACAGACTGTCGCCCTCGGGAGATACTTTGGCGATGTGGGCGTGTCCGTTTCCGTTGTGGAAGGTTCTGCCGACGCCTATGTAACCGGAGGAGTCGAGGGACTCAGTGAGTCTGCGGTTTATACCCGAAGCTACGGGTATTTCTCCTCTAAAGTCTCTCGTCCACAGCGTATCTAAATTTTCATCTACTTTTACAAATCCGGGGTGACCTGCTATCGCACCGCTGCCGGGAAACTTAAAGCCGTTGCAACCGACTACCAAAATATTTCCGTCATTGATATTGATTGCATGACTCCAATTGATAGAATAAATTCCGTTAGTCGGTGCTGACGGATAATTTCTGCTGTTTACTATTTGACCTGTACT
>JAHDCG010000037.1:4899-46778 GCA_020629965.1 Saprospiraceae bacterium
GAGTCTCTGATGTTAAAAGTTTGCTGTGCCTGTAATAATTGTAAACTTACAATCAAAAAAAGGCATAAAATTATCGCTTGTAATATGAAAGGTATAGCTGCCGATTTTTTCATAAGCACAAGATACATGCTTTTTAAATAATCTTCAAATACGATATTAAAAATCAAAAAAGCCGCACAGAATTTCTCCTGTACGGCTTTTAATTTTTTGAAGTGTCTTAACCTCCGAAATCATCGAAAGCAACATTCTCGTCCGGCACTCCCATTTCATCCAGCATTTTCATAACTGCCGCATTCATGAGCGGGGGACCGCAGAGGTAGTACTCGCATTCTTCCGGCTCGGGGTGGTCTTTCAGGTAGTTTTCGTACAAAGCATTGTGAATAAAACCGGTCATACCGTCCCAGTTATCAGACTCCAACGGCTCGGAGAGCGCGATGTGATAAGAGAAATTATCAAAGTCCTTTTCGATGTCGGTAAAATCTTCGGTGTAAAACAACTCGCGCTTAGAGCGACCGCCGTACCAATAGCTGACCTTGCGGTCTTTGGTTTTCAGCGTGTGGAAAAGGTGGAAAATGTGCGAACGCAAAGGCGCCATTCCCGCACCGCCGCCGATGTAAATCATTTCCTTTTTGGTCGGCTTGATGAAGAACTCACCGTAAGGACCGGAAATGGTTACTTTGTCACCGATTTCACGCGTAAAAACGTAGGAAGAACAAACACCCGGATTGACGTCCATCCATTTGTTATTTTTTCTGTCCCACGGCGGCGTAGCGATACGGATGTTGAGCATCACGATGTTACCTTCCGCAGGGTGGTTGGCCATGGAGTACGCACGGAATTGCTCCTCATCGTTTTTCATGGTCAAATCCCACATGCCGAATTTGTCCCAGTCGGGCTGAAATTCGTCGGGCTTCTTACCCATACGCGGGTGAGAGGTGATGTCGATTTTTGAAAAATCGCACTCGATAACCGGAACGTCGATTTGTACATAACCGCCGGACTCGAAATCCAAGGTCTCGCCTTCGGGCAAACGCACGACAAACTCTTTGATAAAGGTCGCCACGTTGTAGTTGGAAATAACCTCGCATTCCCATTTCTTGATACCGAAAATTTCTTCCGGGATGGTGATTTCCATGTCTTCACGGACTTTCACCTGACAAGCCAAACGTTTGTGTTCGGCTGCCTCACGACGGGTTAAGTGGTTCATTTCGGTCGGCAATACTTCACCGCCGCCTTTCAATACGTGACACTCGCACATTGCACAAGTACCGCCCCCACCGCAAGCGGAAGGCAAAAAGACGTTCTTCTCGGATAAAACCGTCAGCAAAGTAGAACCCGGAGAGACCATCATCGGGTTTTCCGTGTCGCCGTTGACGATGATTTTGACTTCACCCTGCGGTATCAGTCTCTTACGCGCCGCGATGAGCATATAAGAAAGTGCGATGATGACCACCGTAAAAACCAAAATGGCTAATATTATTGTTCCAATCATATCGTATAATTTTGTCTCTTGAAAAGAGAATACTTTTGTCTGAAATTATGCCTGCATCCATACGACAACAAAAACAGATTTTTGTTTATCGTATCGAAAAATATGACATTCCGCTTAATATTTGGGTTAAACCGATTGCTATATACTCGCTTACTCAAAAGGTGACTTTGAGTCACCCTGTGAGTAAACAAAGAGATTAGACTTGTCAGCCACACTTAATAAGAACCCGGGTCGATACCCATGAGACTCATAAAGGCAATCCCCATCAAGCCGGTCAAAATAAACGCCATACCCAAGCCGCGCAGTGCGGGCGGTACGTCCGAGTAACGGATTTTTTCGCGGATAGCGGCAATGGCAATAATTGCCAAAAACCAACCGAAACCGCCGCCGAGACCGAAAGAAACCGACTCGCCGAAAGTATATTCACGGCTGACCATGAAGAGAGACCCCCCCAAAATCGCGCAGTTTACCGTAATCAGCGGCAAGAAAATACCGAGTGCATTGTACAATGCAGGTGATACTTTCTCGACCACCATCTCTACCAACTGTACCATCGAAGCGATAACGGCGATAAAGAGAATGAAGCGCAAAAAGGTTAAATCCGTACCGAAAATACCGGTGTCTTTCAACAAAAATTCGTTGATGAGCCAGTTAATCGGCATCGTGATACCGAGTACGAAAATGACCGCCATACCCAAACCGAATGCGGTTTTGACGGACTTAGAGACCGCGAGGTAGGAACACATTCCTAAGAAATAACTCAAAACCAAGTTATCAATGAATGCGGATTTGATGAATATATTGAATAATTCCACGGTTGTGAATTTTGCTGTTGATTGTTTAGACAGGATTTGAGGATTTTTTGGATTTTCCTTTTGTCTCTGCCTGTGTTTGGTAATTTAAAACCGGAATGAAAACCAATTTCAAATTTTGTCAACTCAAGTTTGAGTTATCAGCGCATCCTAAACAGACAAACGCATTAACAATTAAACAAACTTTTTTAACTGACATCCACCAATTTTTGGTTGTAGCTGCGTTGTACCCAAATCAAAATTCCGATGATAAACATGGCTGCAGCAGGCAGTACCGCGATGTTGTTATTGGAGTACCAAGACAACCATTCGGCGTTGGTATTTAACCAGTAATCAACTGCGGGTGAGTCAGGGCCGATAATGTTCATCGCAATCGGCGTACCGGCAAACAAAGTACCTTTACCGAACAACTCGCGGAAGAAAGCAACGATAATCAAAATTGCGCCGTAGCCCAAACCGTTACCGATGCCGTCGATGAAAGAACGCCATGGCTTGTTTGCCATTGCGAAGGCTTCCAAACGCCCCATCACGATACAGTTGGTGATAATCAAACCGATATAAACCGAAAGATTTTTGTAAACCGGGTAGCTAAAGGCTTTGAGTACCAACTCGACCACCGTTACCAAGGTCGCAATGACGACGAGTTGCACAATCAAACGTACCGATTTCGGGATATTGTTGCGCAATAAAGAGGTGATGACGTTTGCAAACGCACACACAAATACCACGGCAATCGAGATAACGATAGACGGGTACAGCAAGGAAGTCACCGCGAGTGCCGAACAAATACCGAGTACCTGTACGGTAATCGGGTTGTTGTCATTCAACGGGTCAACGATTAACTTGCGCTCTTTCTTACCGAATAACGGTTCCGCCGCTGTTTTTTTTGTTTCTAATGTCTCTGCCATTATTATTCTGATTACAAATCGAAAAATTCGATTCTATCTTAAATGAAAACGATTAGTTCTTTTTAAATTGATGCAAAGAGAAAGTAAAGACGGGAAGTCTAAAATCTAACGTCTAACATCTAAAGTCTTACTGACTACTTCATCCCGAGTTTCCCGTCCGCCTTCAGTTTCTGCAACGTCGGCTCGTAGTAGCTCATGTACTGCTGAATCATATCGGTTACGCCGTCGGCGGTCACGGTCGCGCCGCTGAGTCCGTCCACTTCGTATTTTTTGTCTTTGGCACCGCCTTTACGCACGATGACCCCGGTGTATTTTCCGTTGTAATCGCTGAGTACAGATCTGCCCGAAAATTGATTGACCCAGTTTTTATTGTCTTTAATTTCCGCACCGAGACCCGGAGTCTCACCCGCGTGGTCAAAAGATACACCGGCTACGGTCGCCACGTCTGACTCCAAGGCCATATTTCCCCAAATCTCATCCCACAGACCGTTACCGCGCATGGAAATGATGTAAAATTTTTCTCCGCTGTTTTCGTAAACGAACAGAGGAAATTTACGCTCACTCAAATCTTTTTTGCGCTCTTCGTCCAAGCGAATTTCCAAAGGATTGATGTCACCGATGACTTCGCCCTCGACATCGACGGCTACACTGGATTTCATTTGCTCCTGAAAAATATTCTGTACCTCTTCATCCGACAAAGCATCGACGGGCGTCGGCAAGTTGTCACCGAGTGCCAAAAGAATAGCACGTTGGTTGAAGATTTTTTCGTTTTCTATCGCCGTTTCGTAAGTCACACCGCGCAGTCCCGCCAGCAAAGCAGCTACTACCACACACATTATCGCCACAAAAATCAGCGTTTTCGTATTTTCGTTCATTTCTGTATTTTTAAATGCCCGAAAGCATTTGTTGAGAAATCGAATATTTTGAATTCGAAAAGCATTCAAGGACTTTCCGAGTTATTTTCATTTTTTCCAAGCCACGCACAAAAGACGCAAGCCTGACAACGGTCAACCGACAACCGACAACTAACTACGCTTTAACCGTCGCCCGCGCACGTTTCATACGACGGCTGATATTTGCATCCAACACGTAGTAATCAATCAGCGGCGCAAAGACATTCATGAAAAGGATAGACAGCATCCATCCTTCCGGGTAGGCAGGGTTCAGTACACGGATAATCAAACCGATGGCACCGATACCGAAACCGTAAATCCATTTACCCGTCGCAGTCGAAGCCGCAGATACCGGGTCGGTCGCCATAAAGGTAATTGCAAAAAGGAAAGAACCCATAATCAGGTGGTTTGCCCAGTGTACTTCCATAAAAGGATTGGCACCCCAAACGTTCAGTAACATCCCCATTATGATACAACCGATAATACCGCTGAAAATGATACGGTAATCCGCTACTTTCGTGACAATCAGGAAAATCATACCGAAAATAATGAACGGCTTGGAAGACTCACCGATAGAACCGGGAATAGCACCCCAAAACATTTGACTCTGCGTGTAAACATTTGTCACGGCGTCCCAACCGCCTTTGGCAGCCAGACCGAGCGGCGTCGCGCCCGTCCATCCGTCGGCAATCATCGCCCCTTCCCTAAAGGTATTCCAACCGAAGGAACCGAACATCGGATTTATTACATCCGTGATAAACCAACCGTAGTCGGCTGTCGCACCGGCTGTCGCTGCATTGTCAAAACCGGCTACCCATACCTCGTCACCCGAAATAGTCGTCGGATAAGCAAAAAAGATGAAAACCCGCGCCAAAAGTGCGATATTCAAGACGTTCATACCCGTACCGCCAAAGGCTTCTTTACCGATAACGACGGCAAAAATGATGGACAAAGCCAAAATCCACAACGGCAAATCGGGCGGCATAATCAACGGAATCAATGCTCCCGTCACCAAATACCCTTCCTCTACCGCGTGTCCTTTCTTCCAAGCATAATAAAACTCTACCCCGAGACCAACGACGTGCGCGACAATCCAAATCGGCAACAATTTTACCAATCCGTAAATCAATTTCACGTCAAAACCTTCCATAAAACCGGTGTGCTGACCCAACGCCACAAAGTGCTGGTGACCGATATTATAAGTGCCGAAAAGGTAGCACAACTGCAATGCAATCACCACATGTACCATCAAACGCTTCAAATCCATACCGTCACGAATCTGTACGCCGCTCGGTTTGGTTGTTTCGTTAGGTACAAAAGCAAAAGTAAAAAAGGCATCGAACGCCGTGTGCGCCAAAGTGCCGTGTTTCGGCTCAATCTTTTTCAGTGCTTCCGCTAACTTATTTGCCATTTCTTTATTTTTAAAAGTCTCTTATAATCTTAAAAGACGATTTGAAATTTGTAACTGTATATAAGGTGTAAACCCGCTAAAGTTAATCTTTCGTTTATCCTTGCTCCCGCATCACTTCCAGTCCTTCACGCAGAATCTGCTGCAAAGGCTGCTTAGAGGTACAGGTAAATTCGCACAGAGCGACATCTTCTTCCACCAATTCGTAGGCACCCAAACCTTCCATGCGCTCGAAGTCATTGACCAAAATCGCTTTGAAAAGTGCCTGCGGATAAATATCCATCGGCAGTACTTCCTCGTATTCGCCCGTCACCACAAAAGCACGTTTTTCACCGTGGGTATTGGTGGTCGGCTCGAATTTGTAATCGGGATACAAGAAATTCGGGAAAGTGTTAGAGGTCGTCGGACGCGGCGCAATCGGCAATATCCAACCGAACATTTCGTAGTCGTCGCCTTCTTCCAATACCGTTAACTGGTCGTCGAAGTAGTTCAAATAACCTTCTTGCGTAGTCGCGTGACCCGACAAAACATCACCGCTGACGAGGCGAATACCTTCGTCGGTAGTCAGGTTGCCTTTGGTCAATTCTCCGATATTCGCACCGAGTTTGGTGCGCACGTATTTCGGTGCGGCAAATTGCTCGCCCGTTAAAGCCACCATGCGTGTTTGGTCGAATTGACCGGTGAGGAATAAATTACCCAAAGTAATCACCTCCTGCACACCCAAAGTCCACACTTTATCGGCGGGTGCCATCGGGCGAATGTGGTGAATTTGTACACCGACGTTGCCCGCCGGGTGTTTGCCGTAGAAGTAGTGCTTTTCGACGCCGACCGCATCGGTAAAGGCGCGTGCGGGTGCTTCCGCCGCTTTGGCATTCAGACCGAGATAGATTTTACCCGGAGTCAGTTTTGCCAGAGCATCCAGACCGCGCTGAAATGCCTGCTCGTTGCCGCGCACGACGTAGTTGTTGTCCGGTGCATTCGGCGCAGAGTCAAAAGTAGAAATAAAAATATCGCGCGGTACGTCTTCGTGACTCGGTGTCACATTAAAAGGACGCTGACGAATCAATGTCCACGCGCCGCTTTCCAGCAAAAATTGCACAACGTCTTCGCGGCTTGCCGTCAGCAGGTCGGGCGTGTCGAAGTTACGGTACTTTTGTTCTTTATCCGCCAAAATGACGATGCTCGCAATCGAGCGTTTTTCGCCGCGATTGATTTCAATGACCTCGCCGCTGACGGGAGAAGTGTGCTTAATTTCGGGACGTTTTTTATCGAAGAAGAGTTCGTCGCCCGCCGCTACGGTGTCACCGACTTCGACGATGACTTTAGGAATGGGAGACATGCCGAGAAAATTCTGCGGCTGTACGGCAAAGCGGGAAACACCGCCTTCCTGCGTGGTTTCTTCCGCGCCGCCGACCAACAAAATATCGTGACCGGCTTTGAGGTGATGTACTTTTTGCCCTTTGGCGTAAGCGGCCGTTTTCGGCTTTCTGATTTCGTTCCAATTCGGAAAAATAGAAGTATTCGCGCCCGTTTGGTCGGCACCGGTTTCTTTGGCTTCGACCGAAAGCAGGCTGTCACCTACCGACAAAACCAAGCCCAAAATAATCAGCACGACGACCCCGATAACGGTGTACATCAAGATATTGCTGCCGCTTTGCCCGGCACCCTGCGCAAATGCTCCCTGTGCGAAAGTCATTAAACTCAGTAAAATCGTAAACTTGTAAACTCCGTTTTTCATTTATGCAAATTGTATGTGAAGGAGCAAATTAAAACAAGATTTCGGAATGAAAGTTTGCCCGTTTTGCGTTCCCTAAACAACTGATTGTCAATCTTTAACCAAAGCATTTATTTCAACATTGAAGGCTTTTTCAGAGACAGACACCAAAAATTTGCGCAAAGGTATGAAAAGACTAACATTTTTCTCCTTTCTCACACCTATAATCGCATTCAAAGAGACATTTTTTTTCCGTGTTGCTCGACTTTTTCTAAAAAAATCAAGCGATAAGTAAAAGAAAATCAGACCGTTAGAGTTCACCGAATATTATTCTTTCATCTTATTTAGATTCAATTTAGATAAGGTGAAAATATGAAAAATTCGCGCCTATCCGGTTCCTGTGTCATTTTTTGCGTGACCGCGAATTTTCGCAAATCTAAACTTTCGTTTTTTTGTTTAACTTTAGGGCTTCAAAAACAGATACTCTACGCATTTGACAGGATTTTTTTCCGTTTAAGAAACATAAAAAATAGTTCCGTAGCTACACGAAGCGTGGGGTTCAGGGGACCCACGGTGAAGTCAGCAACGATTTTTTAAATTCCTTAAACGAAAAATCCTTTCTGTCAAGCCACGCAGATTATCCGTTCCTGAAGCCCTACACAAACAAATTTAAAAAAAATCAATCCGAAAGCTGTAAAAAAGGCTTTCACATAAACATACTCAAGCATGAATCAAAGTAAGTTAATCTCGACCGGTGTGGTCATTTTTATCGGTCTCATCATTCTTTTGACCGTCAGCAATTCCACCTTTTTAACCATCGACGCCGGCGAGCGCGGGGTTCTTTTCAAGCGTTTCAGCGGCGGTTTGGATAAGGAAAATATTTACGCCCCCGGCTTTCACGTCGTGGCACCGTGGAACAGCATGTATGTGTACGATGTGCGCGAAAAGCAAATCGAAGAGGAAATGAAAGTGCTGTCTTCCAACGGTCTGAATATCTCGGTCGATGTGACGGTACGGGTGGCTCCGGCTCCCGAAAAAATCGGTTATTTGCACGAGCAATTCGGTAAAAACTACGTGAGCAGTCTCGTCACGCCCGAGGTGCGCTCAGCGGTGCGCGAAGTCGTCGGTCGCTACGAGCCGGAAGAACTGTACTCGACCAAGCGCGGCGAGGTGCAGGTCGGCATTCAGGAAAATTTGGCGGCGGCATTGTCCAAAAATTATATTCAACTCCGTGCCTCGCTCATCCGTGACATCGAGCTGCCGGATGCCGTGGCAAATGCGATTGAAGAGAAGTTGGAAGCACAGCAAGCCTCGTTAAAATACGAATACATTCTGAACCAAGAGCGTCAGGAAGCCCAACGTAAAATTATCGAAGCGGAAGCCAAAGCGGAGTCAAACCGCATCCTCAGCGCATCGCTTTCCGATAATATTTTGCGCGATAAAGGTATCGAAGCGACTTTGGAATTGTCAAAATCGCCAAACTCTAAGGTGATTGTAGTCGGCGGCGGTGACGAAGGTTTGCCGTTAATTCTCGGCGGACAGTAAGGCTGGTTGGTGGGTGATGGTTGGTAGTTGGTGGACGGTTTTCGCAGATTTTCAAGTTTCCCTTATTGATATAACTTTCTTGGTTTTCTTTTGAAATTTTGTGCATCGATTTATCTTAACTGCCGCGATTTTTCGAGCCGTGAATGTCGGACACTTTTGTTATGCATAAGGATTTGAAATTAATTTTTAATCCGCAGATTTGCACACAGCGAGTGTCCGACATTTTTATTTTGACAATTCAAATTTTCTATTATCCGCTTGCGAGGATTTGTAATCCTCCGCGTTGCCCGCGCAAATTTGTAATTTGCTTATCTTTCACAAACCCAATCTCATGCCCGCCCGCATCAGCATCTTAATGCCGGTTTTTAATGCCGCCCCTTTCCTGCGGGAATGTTTGGATTCCATCCTCGCCCAAACCGAAACGAATTGGCAACTCTGCGCCGTCGATGACTTTTCGACCGATGCGAGCTATGATATTTTGCGTGAATATGCGAAAAAAGATGCGCGGATTGTTCCTTTAAAAAATACCGAAAAAGGCATCATTCCCGCCTTGCGCACCGCCTTTCAAAATGCCGACGGCGACCTGTTGACACGCATGGACGCCGACGATAAAATGCCGCCGGAAAAATTGGAATTGCTGAAAAATGCGCTGCTCACCGCCGGCGAAAATCACGTGGCGACGGGCTGTGTCCGCTATTTTTCCGACACCGAACTCGGCGCGGGCTATCAACGTTACGAGGCTTGGCTGAACGATTTGACCGCCCGCGATGCGCACTATTCCGAAATTTACAAAGAGTGCGTCATCCCCTCCCCCGCTTGGTTGGTACGGCGTGAAGATTTTGAAAAATGCGGGGCTTTCGACTCCGATTTATATCCGGAAGACTACGATTTGTGTTTTCGCTTTTACAAAAATAAAATGAAAATCGCGCCGGTGCGGGAGGTCGTACATCTGTGGCGTGACCACGGCGAGCGCACTTCGCGCAACGATGAGACCTACGCGAATAATGCTTATTTTGCGTTGAAACTACCGTATTTTCTGCGTTTGGACTATGATAAAAATCGCCCGTTGGTGCTGTGGGGCGCGGGCAAAAAAGGGAAGGCTGTCGCGCGTTTTTTGGAAGCGGAAAAAGTACCTTTTATTTGGATTTGTAATAATGAGAGGAAGTGGGGTTTGACAATTTTTTCAACTAAAATTTTCGCGCCGGAATATTTACGTCGTTTGCAAAATCCGCAAATCATCATCGCAGTGGCTGCGCCGGAGGGGCGGGAGGAGATTTTAGAGGTGATGCGGGAAAGCGGTTTAAAGCAGGGGGAGAATTATCGTTTTTTTTGTTAAACCGTAAATGTTTAGGTGTCCCGACCGGGGTACGGGACAGTTTGCCCCCGATGTCGCGATTAGCGTCAGTGTCAGACACTCTTTGCCCGCAAGACCTCGGCAAAACATAACTTTTTCGTTATTTGCTTGGGTCAAGTGTCAGACACCTAAGCAATTACGTTAAACCGTAAAATATGCAGCAAGGCATCATTCAATTTTATTTAAAAAGACGCGGTTTCGGTTACGTCAGAGTGCCGGAGACGGGCGAAGAATTTCATTTTGCTAAAAAAAATCTGCGGGAAGAAATCGAGGATAAAGACAAAGTTTCGTTTGTGCTGAAAAAGACTAAACACGGATTTTATGCGGATGAGATTTTTAGGGTGAGATATTAGACTTTAGATTGTCTTCGTGACTCAAAAAGCGTCATCCGATTTTCATCGAATGACGCTTTTTCACTAAAGATAAAACGCGAAAAAAATCCGCACAAATCCGCCTTATCCGCTAAATCAGCGATTCTACTCTTCTTCCTCGTCGGATTTTTCAGCAGCTGCCACCTCCGGCTCCTCCAAAGTCACCAAGTTCCGCTCATCCAAAAAAGTAAACCACTTAATCACCTTTTTCATGTCGCTCAAATGCACTTGGTCTTTGTCGTAAGTCGGCACGATGTCCTCGAAGTAATCTTTGATAGACTCCGCGCTGCCGGTCGGCGAAACGGGCGGATTATCTTCCTTTTGTTGCAACATATTACGGAACACTTTTGCCAACTCGATAGAGTCTTCATTCGTGTAAATCGCAATGCTTTCCAAAGGCGTAAACTGGTATCTGCGCATCGACGCAAACTTCATTTTACCCGTATCGAGGTCTTCCAAAATGACCCCGTTTCCTCTGTTGCCCGAAATGCGGTGAATACCCGGAAGTCCCGAAACCGCTACTAATTTTTCTAAATTCATTTTTTTTGTTGTCAGTTGTCGGTTGCCGGTTGTCCGTTGTCCGGCGGCGTTTTTCGACAAGTATAGTATTGATGATTTTTTGTTGCATTTAGCCGCAAAAAACCTTTTTCTTTAATCCTAAAAGCTGCGCAAAAGTAGGTTTTTTTAGTTAAATCCGATGCTGCCGCCGTCTGCCGTCAAGCAAAGCGACCGTCCACCGTCCGTCTAATATTCAACAATCTTCCGCAACTGCTCTCTAAAACGTTCTTTCGGCAAAAACTGCTGCTCCAAGTCCGCCGCAAAAGGAATCGGCGTATCCAAACTCGCCGCCCGCAGCACCGGCGCGTCCAAATGCTCGAATAAATGCTCCGAAATCCACGCCGACAACTCACCGCCGATACCGCCGAACATCGTGTCTTCGTGAAAAATCAAGGCGCGATTCGTCTTTTCGACCGTCGCTCTGACGGCGTCGTAATCCAAAGGAGCCAAAGAACGCAGGTCGATAATTTCCGCGTCGATACCTTCTTCTTCCGCAATTTGCGTCGCCCAGTGTACCGCCGCGCCGTAGGTCAAAACAGACACTGCCGTACCCGCTTTTGCCGTCCGCGCCTTACCGATTTCGGTGGTGTAATAGCCCTCCGGCACCTCACCGGTCAGACTGCGGTACAGTCCTTTGTGTTCAAAAAATAAAACGGGGTTCGGGTCTTCAAAAGCCGCAAGCAGCATACCCTTTGCGTCTTCCGGAGTAGAAGGATAGAGGACTTTCAGACCCGGCGTGTGCGTAAACCAAGCCTCGTTACTCTGCGAGTGAAAAGGCCCCGCCGCCACGCCGCCGCCCGTCGGCATCCGGATGACGACGTCCGCGTTTTCGCCCCAGCGGTAGTGCAATTTCGCCAAATAATTAACGATTTGATTAAAACCGCAGGTCACAAAATCAGCGAACTGCATTTCGACCATCGCCTTTTGGTTTTTCAAACTCAAACCCAAACCGATACCGATAATCGAGCTTTCGCAAATCGGCGTATTGCGCACGCGCTCCTTCCCGAATTCCTCCGTAAAGCCGTCCGTAATTTTGAAAACGCCGCCGTAGTCCGCCACGTCTTGCCCCATAATGACGAGATTGTCGTAGGTCTGCATCGCCGTTTTTAACCCTTCGTGAATGGCATCGACGAAGCGTTTTTCCGTCGCTTGACCGGTCGGTGCGGTAACTTGCTGCGTGTAGGGCGCGTAGAGGTCGCCGAGTTCGCGGTCGAGGTTAACGCTGATTTTCGGTTCGTTCTCGGCGTATTTTAAAGCCTGTTCGATTTCGGTTTTAATGCCTTTTTTCCAAGCGGTAATTTCCTTTTCGCTGATGACTTTTTGGTCGAGCAGCCAGGCTTCGTAATTTTTGATCGGGTCTTTTGCCGCCCACTCCGCCATCAAGTCTTTGGGGACGTATTTTGTACCCGAAGCCTCCTCGTGACCGCGCATCCGGAAGGTTTTACATTCCGCCAAAACGGGGTGCGGGTTCTCTCTGATTTCCGAAGCAATTTTCGCCAATTCGGTGTAAACTTCGAGAATATTATTGCCGTCCAAAATGACCGAACGCATGCCGTAGCCGATACCTCTGTCCGCCAAATCCTTGCAGCGATACTGCTCGGAGGTCGGTGTGCTGAGACCGTAGCCGTTATTTTCAATCAAAAATATCGTCGGCAAATCCCATACGGCAGCCACGTTGAGGGCTTCGTGAAATTCACCTTCGCTTGTGCCGCCCTCACCCGTAAAAGCAAGCGAAACGCGCGGTTCGTTCTGTATTTTGTGCGCCAAACCGACCCCGCCGGCGAGCGACAACTGCGGTCCCAAATGCGAAATCATCCCTACCAAGTTGTACTCCAAAGTACCGAAGTGAAAGGAACGGTCACGCCCTTTAGTAAAGCCTTTTTCCTTGCCCTGCCACTGACAAAACAGCCGCTCCAAAGGCACCTCGCGCGTGGTAAAAACGCCCAAATTGCGGTGCATCGGAAATATCGTTTCATCGGACAACATCGCCGAGGTCGCCCCCACGGAAATCGCCTCCTGCCCGATACCCGAAAACCATTTACTGATTTTGCCCTGTCGCAGCAGTTTGAGCATTTTTTCCTCAATCATGCGCGGTTTGAGCATTTTTAGATACAGCTCACGGAGGGTGTCGTTGCTGAGATTTTGGCGGTCGTATTTTATGCCCCCGAAGGTCTGCGGGGTGGTTTTATTTGACATGAATAAATATTTTTTCTATTCTTGAAAATCGGGCGCAAAGGTAAGGGTTTTACCGATGCAGCGTCCGAAAAGTTGCGTTCGGAAACGTCGGCGACGAAATGAATTTTTATTTCAATAATTTTTTTCTACCTTTCGACTTTTAAAAATGAGCAGCGAAATGTCGCTGTGCTTTGCAACTCATTACGTTCAATTTTATTTTGTCAGGAGAAATTTTGGAGTTTGGTGTGCCGTGTGGGGGTGAGACGCGTTTTCCCGCGTCTGTACGTGCTTGAGGTTTTCGGGAGTCGGAAATTTGATTTTCTTTTTTGAAGTTTGTTGTCCGTTTTCGCTTTAGACGTGGCAGTGCCGCGTCTCTACAAACTTGAAACCGGGAGCAGGACATAACGACTCAAACAATTCTAACAAGTCAAACCACTCCAACAATCCTAACCCTTTCCTCGACAAAATACATAAACAAAAAATATGGATACTACCGTAAACCGGTCGCGGCTGTTTCTGGCTGCCTGTATTTCGCTCGTCGTCACGGCGATGACTTTCGCCATTCGGGCGGGTATTTTGACGGAACTTTCCGAGTCTTTCACGCTCACCGAAACCGAGTTGGGTTGGGTGAACAGTATGGCGTTTTTGGGTTTCCCGATTGCGATGATTATCGGCGGCTTGCTGTACAATCAGGTCGGCCCGAAGCTGATGATGTACGCGGCGTTTATTTGTCACGTATTAGGTTTGGTGCTGACGATAACGGCGGGCGGCTTTTACGGTTTACTGATTTCGACTTTCTTTATCGGTTTTGCCAACGGCTGTGTCGAGGCGGCTTGTAACCCTTTGGTCGCGGATATGTACCACGACAATCAGACGACGATGTTGAATAAATTTCACGTGTGGTTTCCGGGCGGTATCGTGATTGGTTCGTTGGTGGCTTTTGCGATGGAAGGCATGAATTGGCAGTACCAAATCGGGGTGATGCTGATACCGACGGCGATTTACGGCTACATGGTTTTTACTTCTAAATTTCCGAAAATCGAACACATCGAAAGCAACACGGCGGAGAATATCAAGGGTTTGGCAAATCCGCTGTTTATTTTCATCGCGGTGTGTATGACACTGACGGCGACTTCCGAGTTTGGTACGACGCAGTGGGTGGACAGAATTTTGGGTAAAGCGGGCGCAAATCCGATGCTGATTTTGGCACTCGTGACGGGTGTCATGGCGGCGGGCAGATATTTTGCCGGCGGCTTGGTACACCGTTTAAATCCCTCGGGTGTGCTGTGGACTTCGGCGATTGTGACGACTATCGGAATATATATGTTGAGTATTTCGACCGGCGGAATGGTTTATGTCGCGGCGTTTTTATTCGCCATCGGCATCTGCTATTTTTGGCCGACCATGATTGGTTTTACGGCGGAAAATGTACCGAAAACGGGGGCATTGGGTATGTCACTTATCGGCGGCGCGGGCATGTTTGCGATGTCGATTTGGAACCCGATTATCGGGCAATGGTTAGACCAAAATCGGATGGATGAATTGGGGCTGACGGGCGACACGGCATTAGCGGACTTGGAAAAATTTCGGGAAGCTCTTGCCGCAGGCGATGTACAATCGAATGCGGTGGAATTGGCTGCCGGACAAGCGACGTTGGGAGATTTAGCGATTTTCCCGGCGATTTTGATTGTGCTTTTCGGTGGTTTGTATTTTTATATGAAGTGGCTGAAGAAAAAGGAAAAGGAAGAAAAAATACTCAAAGGAAGAATGACAAAAGCTTAGTGCTAATATTTGTTAATTGCTGATACTTTTTTTTTGAACCTGATTTTTATGATTCTTATGATTTGTTATGATTTGGATTTTACTTCGTAAAATCTGCGCGACCGAAAATTGGGATAACTATCAAAAATTAATAAACCACAGCGTTAGAAAAAAGGCGTGATTGCAAATAACAATCACGCCTTTTTTTCGTCTTCGTACATGAACGCACAACCCAAAAAAATCGTATTAATCCGTCAATACTCGTTCCGTCAGCGTTCTTATCAAAATTACAGCATGAAATTATTACAAACCATATTTTTCACCCTCCTCCCCTTTCTTCTGCTTTCGCAGAACATTCTCACCGGTATTTCTGCGAGATACGACGACAGCTTCACAGAATGGATTGTCTATACCGACGACGAAGACGAAACAGGCGAAATCAAAATGCGGTGGATGCAGCGCAATGATTTTACGAAGTGGGACTACGACATCGGCGGCCGGTACGGGCGCATCGAGACGAGTCGCGGCAATGACCTGACCGAATGGCGCATCAGCGGCGACGAAGACATCATTACGATGCGACCGCGATTTCCGCGCGACATCAGCGAGTGGCGCATTACCGATAACGATAAGACAATTATTTTCAAAACCCGCTACTCCAACAACGGCGACGAATGGCTGATTGAAACGGAAAAGTACGGTTGGTTTACCATTTACACCGAGTACGCCCGCGACCCGCGCGATTGGATTATCATCGACGAAATGAATGAAGACGTGAGCATGACGATGAAAGTGGCGATGGTTTTTGCGGCGGTTTTTAATGCGTCGCCGAGGCAGTAGTGCAATGATTTATTAAACTTTGATAGTTTTCTTTTTGAACCTGATTTTTTATGACTCTTATGATTGGTTATGATTTGAATTTTACTTCGTAAAATCTTCGCAATTCGCCATCAACTTAACTGTCAGAAACTAACAAATCATTGCAGTAGTCAATTTTTTTGTAGTGTTGGATTTGAAAGGAGAAAAATTAAAGATTTGTCGAGTATTTTTAATGTAGTTTAGAAAAAAATCCCGATGTTGTGATGTACTTTTGAAAAGGCTGTCGATTGTTCTAAATTCAAAATCGACGATAATACGGATTTAAAAAGGCGAACAAGTCAAAACAGAAGTCTAACATCTAAAGTCTAAAATCTAAAGTCTAACATTTCACATCTAACATCTAATCATGCAAAATATCTACGTCGCCGCTACCTCTCAACACGTTGGTAAAACCACCTGCACCCTCGGCTTGGTCAAATGCCTGCAAAAGGAAGGCATTAACGTCGGTTATTGTAAGCCGGTCGGACAGGAATTTGTGGATTTGGGCGACTTGCGTGTGGACAAAGACGCGCTGCTGTTTGCGCAGGTCATCGGCTTCGACCTGAAAGCCAATCTGCACAGTCCCGTCATTTTGGGGCGCGGCGCGACGACGGCTTATCTGCAAAATCCACAGGACTTTCAATACAAGCAGGAAATTCAGGATGCCTCCGACACGCTCTTGCAGCAGCACGATATGGTGGTCTATGAAGGCACGGGGCACCCCGGCGTGGGCAGCGTAGTCGGGCTGAGTAATGCCGCCGTCGCTAAGCAACTCAACGCCAAAGTGATGATGGTCGTCGAGGGCGGCATCGGCAATACCATCGACCGGTTGCACATGAGTACGGCTCTTTTTCGGGAACAAAACGTGAAAATAGCGGGCGTGGTGGTGAATAAAACCTTACCCGATAAAATCGACAAGGTCAAACGCTACGTGGGCGGATGGCTGAAAAATCACGGACTGCCGCTCATCGGCGTATTGCCTTACGACCGCACTTTGCTGTTTCCGATTATGGGTACGGTGCGGCGCGTCGTTGCCGGGCGGGTGTTGTTTAATGAAGAAAAATTGGACAACAGTGTGGAGGATATTATCGCCGGCTCTTTGGTCAGCGTTCACGATTTTTCTAAGGAGAAAAACGTGCTGTTGGTGGTAAGTCAGCAGCGTTTTCCGAGTGCGATAGCGCAGGTAATGCACCAGATGGATAATTTGGGTCTGGAAGAATGTCCGCTCGCCGGCGTAATTATCACGGGCGACGGGAAGCACGCAAGCGGTAATTTCGAGGTTTTCCCGCAGGAAAAATTTATTCTCGACCACAAGGTGCCGGTCATCACGACGCCTTTAGATACTTTCGGTTCGGTGGTCAAAATCAGTAATATCGAAGTAAAAATCAACACGCGCACACCGTGGAAGGCTTACCGGGCGATTTCGCTGTTTAAGGAGCATACGGATTTGGGGCTGTTGCGATGATATTTTTTTGACCCTGATTTTTTAAGATTTTTAAGATAGGTTATGATTTTGATTTTACTTCGTAAAATCCGTCAGGCGGTGCAAAAGACAAGAAATCTCTCTTCTCAAAAAGAATTTTTCCACATCATACTTTCCACCGGCTTGATGGTGCGCTCGTTGTATTTGGCGTTCTTTTTCTTGTTGTAATAATTTTCAATCTCGCCCTCGACCATAAAGTAGATTAACTGCCCAATCGGCATGCCCGGATAGACGCGGACGGGGTGCGTGCAACTGATTTCCAGAGTCCAGGTATTACAAAAACCCACATCGCCCTTACCCGCCGTGGCGTGAATGTCGATGCCGAGGCGACCGACACTCGATTTTCCTTCCAAAAACGGCACGGAATTGTGCGTCTCCGTGTATTCCTCCGTCACGCCGAGGTATAAAGTGTTCGGGTGCAAAACGAAGCCCTCCTCTCCGATTTCAAAATGCTCGATTTCATTGTGCTTTCTCGCGTCCAAAATGTGGTCTTTGTACACCGCAAAATTTTTACCCAAATGCACGTCATAAGAGTTCGTCCCCAGACACTCGGGGCGAAAAGGCTGAATGATAATTTCGCCCTTGGCAATACCTTCTTTTATTTTTTTATCGGAGAGAATCATGTGTCAGAGGTTGCAAGAGGACGGAACGCAGAGTCACAGAGACGCAAAGCATTTTTGAGCAAAATTTATACTTTCCTCAAATCCTCAATCTGTTTTTAAAATGCAAACTTCGTCATTTTAAAGCAAATACCATCTATCGTCCGAAAATCTTTCCCCGCAAATACAAACGGAGAACACATTATCAAAAATGTATTCTCCGTTAAATTGGTCAAGAAAGAAATTTTACAAAGTAAAAAGAACAGCGCAAATCCTAAAAAATCATAACAAATCAGCGTAAAAAAACCTAATCCACTATCAACTCCTCCTTATCCAACTCCTGATTAACAATATGCTCCGGCAAATCCCTAAACCCGTACTGCTGATTACGCAACTGCGGCACAAAACCCGCATCCCGTATCGCTTCCTGTATGCCGTCCGCCGTAAAACGGAAACGCGCACCCGCCGCCGAGACCACATTTTCCTCAATCATAATACTGCCGAAATCATTTGCGCCCGCGTGCAAAGTCACCTGTGCCACCTGCTTACCGACCGTCAACCAAGAAGACTGAATATTCACCACATTCGGCAGCATAATCCGACTCATCGCAATCATGCGAATGTACTCGTCGCCCGTCACCGTGTTGCGCGCGCGTTTGATGCGTTTTAATATCGTGTCTTCATCCATAAACGGCCACGGAATAAAAGCGAGAAACCCCTTAGCGTGTGCGGGTTTTTCGGACTGTACCTGTCGCAAATCCGCGAAGTGCTGCATGCGTTCGAGGTTGGTCTCGATGTGTCCGAACATCATCGTCGCCGAGGTCGTAATGTCGAGTTGATGCGCCGCCCGCATCACGTCGAGCCATTCCCGACCGCCGCATTTTCCCTTCGAAATCAAACGCCGCACTCGGTCGCTGAGTATCTCCGCACCCGCACCCGGTAAGCTGTCCAAACCCGCTTCTTTTAAAGCCCGCAGCACTTCCGTGTGCGTCGATTTTTCCAATTTCGTGATGTGCGCAATCTCCGGCGGTCCCAAAGCGTGCAGCTTCAAAGTCGGGTACAAAGACTTCAATTCACTAAACAACTTCACATAAAAATCCAAACCCAAATCGGGATGATGCCCGCCCTGCAACAACAACTGCTCCCCGCCGAGCGCAAAGGTCTCGTCGATTTTTGTTTTGTACTCCTCAATCGTCGTTGTGTAAGCCTCTTCGTGCCCGGGACGGCGGTAAAAATTACAAAATTTACAATTCGCAATACAGACATTCGTCGTATTGCTGTTGCGGTCGATAATCCACGTCACGGTATTGCCCGGCACGTGGTGTTGCCGCATTTTATTTCCGACGTACATCAGTTCCGTCGTCGTTGCATTCTCGAATAAGAAAACGCCCTCTTCGGGAGTCAGCCACTCGTAACGCAGTGCTTTTTGCAATAATTCTTCCGTGTTCATACTGTTGAGATTTTAGATTTTTTATAGCTTATTCTTCTTCTGTATTTCGTTTGTAATGCGGAAGTTGTCCGGGAATATCCTCAAGCATTATTCGTGCATTATCTACATAATCAGTAATTTTGGACAAATAAAATGACCTACTATTTTCTAAACGCAACGCCTCTTCCTGCTTTAGTCTATCAAATTCATATAAAAAGTAAAGTTGAAATTCAGGATTAAGCCAATAACAAAATGCCAATGCAATGTAACGATGTGCAAATGTTCCTCCGTAACGACCCTGTCGAGATTTAATACCGATAGCCGACGTATCCTCTATGTAATTTTGCGGGGTAGCAGGAAATCCCTTTTTGACAGCAGACAATCGAAATTGTTCGGATTTTTACGAATCAAAATCAGGATTAAATTTTTTCTCCCACGTTTCAATCAATAAAAGCGTGTCTTGGTTTTGAAACCAATTCCTTATGATAAATCGAGGCTCCTGTTTCGATTTATAACCCGTTTTATCCGCTTGTTTCGCAATGTCAGTAATGTTTATGTAATCGTTATCTTCGATAGAAACAATGACTCCGTTGACTTCAATCTTTTTCTTTTTCATCGTTGCTTTTTAAAGGTGCGCGATTCCGCACGTTTAGAAAAAAATCGACAGTAATTTGATTTTTACTCGCCTCTCTCCTCTCCCCTGACACCTCTCTCCTTTTTTATTTCTTCCGTTCCGTCACAAAATTTACCAAGTCCTCCAAAGAATCGCGTACCTCGGAGGGCGGAAAATCGTGCAGAATTTCAAAAGCCGCATCGCGGTAGCGAAACATGGCTTTTTTCGCGTATTCCATACCGCCGCTTTTGAGGACAAAGTCGATGACTTCCGCCACTTTTTCCTTATTTTCGTTGTGTCGCTTGATGTTGTTAATCATGCGGCGGCGCGTGCTGCGATCGGTATTTTCCAAGGCATAAATCAGCGGGAGCGTCATTTTTTTCTCCTTGATGTCGATGCCGAGAGGCTTACCGACGTTGTCCGTACCGAAATCGAACAGATCGTCGCGGATTTGAAAAGCGATGCCGATTCTTTCGCCGAAAAGACGCATTTTTTCAATCGTTTCCTCGTCGTTCGTCACCGCCGCCGCGCCCGATGAGCAGGCCGCCGCAAAGAGCGAAGCCGTTTTGCCGCGAATGACATCGTAATAAATTTCTTCTTTGATGTCGAGGCGACGCGCTTTTTCCATTTGCAGCAATTCGCCCTCCGCCATGACCTGCACGGCGTCGGAAAGAATGTGCAGCAAACGGTATTTTTTGTGTTTCAAAGCCAATGACAAACCCTGCGTCAGCAAATAATCACCGACCAGCACCGCGATTTTATTTTTCCAAAGCGCATTGATAGAAAAAAAGCCGCGCCGTTCGTAGCTGTCATCGACCACGTCATCGTGTACGAGAGAGGCGGTGTGCATGATTTCAACCAAAGAGGCGGCGATGAAACTGACCTTATCGGGGTCTTCTCCGCAGAGTTTAGCGCAGAGAAAAACAAACATCGGGCGCACCTGCTTCCCTTTTCGCTTGACGATATAATAAGTGATGCGGTCTAACAGCGGCACTTTACTGCGCATCAGGTCACGAAAGTGCTTCTCAAAGCCCTCCAACTCTTGCGCAATCGGTTGTTTTATGCTGTCAAGCGATTTGACCATTCTTGTCGTCTGTTTGTTTACGGGAAGCTGTTGCACCACCATGCGTATCGGGTTTTTATACGCGAATTTTTCATTTATTGCGCGCTACATAACTACCCTTTAAAACGCTTTTTGTTGTACAAACTTTCAATTATTTTTGAAAGTTGTATAAATCGCGTGCAAGATAAGGGGTTTTTGAATATTGTTAAATATTTCCCGAGCCGGCGTCTTTCTTCGATTTTGTGTATTTTTGGGGAATAAGGCGGCGGTATGAAGGTTTTCGCAATTTTACTCAAAAGGTGACTTTGAGTCACCCTGTGAGTAAAATTGCGAAATTCAAACATATCTTACCTGCGCAAAAAATTATGCTCTCTATGGAAAACGAACCGACCATCGAAACCACTCATTACACCTCCCCCTACGGCGTTTTCGTCATCACGGGCAGCGAAAACGGCATCAAAAGTGTGCAACTGCAACCCGACGCTACAGACCCCGGTGTGCCCGCCCCGCCCGTACTCGCCGAGTGTGTGCGCCAACTCAACGAATATTTTTGCGGACAAAGGGAAGAATTTAACCTCAAACTCGACCTGAGCGCGGGCAGTGATTTTTTTCAAAAAGTGTGGCGCGAACTTTTGCAGGTCAAATACGGACACACGATTTCTTACCTTAAAATCGCGGAAAGACTCGGTGACAAAAACGCCGTGCGCGCCGTCGGTATGGCAAATAAGCGCAACCCGATTGCGATTATCATTCCGTGTCACCGCTGCATTGCCAAAAGCGGAAATTTGCAGGGTTATTTTTACGGTTTGGATATGAAACGAAAACTGCTGCAAGCCGAAAATCCTTTGAGTTTTGCGGAGCAGGGCAGTTTGTTTTAGTCCCGATTTTTTAACCGTTGAACAGCCGCCCCTTCCCGCTGTTATACCGACATGGCATTATTAGAATTTAAAACCGAAGGAATTTACTGCCCGCAGGCCGACGTTTACATCGACCCGTGGAAACCCGTTGACCGCGCTCTCATTACGCACGGTCACGCCGACCATTCGCGCTACGGCAACAAGCACTATTTGTGTACCGAAAATGCCGCGCCCGTCATCCGTTTTCGCTTGGGAGACATTGACTTGCAAACCGTCAAATACGGCGAAGTGACGACCATCAACGGCGTAAAATTCTCTTTTCATCCGGCGGGTCACATCATTGGTTCGGCGCAAATTCGCGTAGAATACAAAGGCGAAGTTTGGGTAGCCTCGGGCGATTATAAACTTCAAGACGACGGAATCAGCGAGCCTTTCGAACCCGTCAAATGCCACGCCTTTATCACGGAAAGCACCTTCGGTTTGCCGGTCTATAAATGGAAACCGCAGAAAGAAATTTTCGACGACATCAACGCTTGGTGGCGGCAAAATGCGGTGGAAGGCAAAACGACCCTGCTGTCGGGTTACTCGCTCGGCAAAGCACAGCGAATTTTGGTGAATTTAGACCACAGCATCGGCAAAATCTTCACGCACGGAGCCGTGGAAAATACCAATGAAGTGCTGCGCAAACAAGGCATAAAACTGCCCGAAACGACGCGGGTGACGAAAGAATTGAATAAAAAAATCTATCCGGGCGGTATCGTGATTGCACCGCCGGCGGCCATCGGTTCAGCTTGGGCAAAGAAATTTTCACCGTCGAGCACGGGTATTGCCTCGGGCTGGATGACCATGCGCGGCCCGCGTCGCAGAAAATCGGTGGACAGAGGCTTTGTGCTGAGCGACCACGCCGACTGGGCGGAACTCAATCGCGCCGTCAAAGAAACGGGCGCGGAAAAGGTTTTTGTGACGCACGGTTATACCCGCGTTTTTGCCAAATGGCTGAACGAACAAGGCTACGAAGCGGCGGAGGTGACAACGGAATACGAAGGCGAGTTGGCGGAAATGAATGAGAAGGCGGATGCGGAGAGTGAGGCGGCTTAGGTTTCTAAGCGGAGAGCGAAATGCAGGGTTACTAACCTTTTGAAGGTTAGTAACCCTTTGTTTATCAAAAGATTATCGTTCCTACAACCGACTGATTTTATCCACTTTTATATCAAAAATCAAGACCGAATTCGACGGCACGTTATTTTCCCCTTCGGTAATCGACCGCTGCCCGTAGGCATATTTGGAAGGTACTAAAATGATGCCCTCCGCACCTTCGTTGAAAAAAGGAACGGCTTGCTCCAAACCTTCGATGACCATGCCGCGACCGAGCCAAAATTTGAAATTTTTGCGCCCTTCGCCGTCAAAAAACTCACCGTTGGGCAGGTAGCCTTCGTAGTTCATTTCGACGAGGGTGTTTTTTCCGGCGGTTGCACCTTTCCCTTTTTTGGTGATGACGTAAGCCACGCCGCTCGGTAATTCCGTGACTTTCAGCTTTTCTTTTTGCACGTATTCTCGAATAATTTGCTTGTCCTGCACCGCCTGCGCTTTTTCTCTGCGCAAAAAATCCGCTTTCTCTTTTTCTTCCAAATCGCGCATGTACTCATCGTAAGCCGCGTAGTCCATGACTTCCAAAACTTCGATGTCATAAATCAAATCGGCATCGGCGGGAATGCCGAGTGCATTTTCGAGCTTGCCGTAAGCCAACTTTGCGGGAATGTACAAAGTGCCTTTCGAACCGGCGGGAAAAAGCTGAATGCCTCGATCCAAACCGCGAATCACCTGTCGGTAGCCGACCTCGAAAACAAAAGGTTCGCCGCCGGGATTTTGGTCTTTTTGCGTACCGTCCAAAAGGGTGGCGCGGTAAGTCATTTTAACAAAATCACCGATTTTCGGCACGGCACCTTTACCTTTTTTCTCAAAAGAATAGTGAATGCCTTCGGGCGTCGCTTTGGTTTTCAAATTTTGCTCGGCGAGGTAATCGGTCAAGTTTTGGGCGGAAAGAGTAAGGCTGCCGATGACAGCGAGGAAAAGGATAAAAAATTGTTTCATAGTTACATTTTGGAAAAAAGACGCGGTGCCGGCGCAAATACATAAAGCGGGCGGCTTAATTTTTTCGTAAAATTTTCGGATAGTAAACGCGAAGAGATTGACGAATATTTTTTGTCGATTGAATTTTACTCACAGGGTGACTCTCTTGTCCCTTAGGATAGTCACCCTGTGAGTAAAAACCGGAAAATGAGTCGATTTACAACTTCTTAATAATCGCAATATCCTGAAAACTCTCGCACTTATCGCGCCCTCTGCCCGACCACCAACCGAGGTGTAAATTTTTTAATTTCAAATTATTCGCCGCAATCAATTCCTCCTGCAAATACTCTTTTTTGAAAGCAATATTTGCCGCCTTCACCTTATCATCCATTAAGCGATAATGCCCGTAATCGTAAGGAAAATCGAAGCCTTTCACTTCTTTCATGCCGCGTTCCGAGGTTTCGTCTAAAATAAAAAAGGTAGCGAAGCATATACCGCCGGAGCGCATCACGCGCTCGATTTCACTCAAATAATGTTTTACCTCTTCGGGCATCATGTGCGTAAAAACCGAGGTCAAAATCACAAAGTCAAACTCATCGTCCGCATACGGAAAGCGAAAATTTTCCGCCGCCGCGCCGTCGTTGCGGTAGAGGTCGTTTTTGAGCGGCGTATAAAGGAAATTAAAATTCGGGAAGCGTTTAGTGATATTTTTTTGACACCAAAGCACGCCGCGTTCCATCACGTCAAAACCTTCGTAGCTGCCCTTAGCGTCGAGGTATTCCGTCAGTCCCGCCGCGATGCGACCGATGCCGCTGCCGATGTCCAAGACGCGGTGCCGGGGCTGCAAACCGCCCAACCTTTTAAACAACTCGGTCATCTCCCTCCCCTGCTTGCGAAAGTCGCCCGAACCGGTAAAAATCATACCTTTCGGCGGGGTCAGCGCATCCCTTTTTGCAAACAAATCGACGGGCAAATAGTACAATCTGCGCGCAGTATAACGCCACGAAACGGGCAGGGAGTAGAAGATTTTTCTGAGTGACAAATTACAGGAAATTTTAGACCTTGAAAGGCGGACAAGATTACAGGATTTTTAGAAATTCCTTTATTCCTTCTGCTTGGATTTGTAAAATATGAATTGACTAACCGTATCTTTTTCAAAGCGATACGGTTGCAAAAATCCGGGCAAAAGTACGGATATTGCACAACGAAATTTGTGCTTTCCATTGCTCACACAAAAAATCCGCATAAATCCGCATAAATCCGCCTCATCCGCTGAGTCCGCTTTTCTACCCCGACCACCCTCAAAACTCTACCCGCAAACGTAAATTAATCCGCCGCGAAGTCAAATAATTACGTACTGCGTACTGCTGATTGAAAATGGTTTTAATCCAGGTATTCGACGCCGCATTTTGCACTTGCAGCAGGTTAAAAACCTCCAAACTCAACCAGGTCTTTTTGGTAAAGCGCAGCGGATGTCGCGGCTTTTCCGCCAAACGCGACTCCTCCCACAGCAGTGCCGCAAAGCCGATATCTACACGGTGATAGGGCTGAAATCGGTAGGTGTTGCGATACACTTCGTTGTTACCGAGCAAGCCGTAGGGCAGTCCCGAACCGACGGTAAACTGTAGGTTCATTTTCAGGTTTTCGTTGCGCGGAAAATAGTCTTGAAAAAAGACCGCCAACTGCATAAATTGGTCGGTCGGGCGCGGCACGAATTTGACTTCGGTCGCCACACTGTCCCCGATTTCGCGCTGCAAATGCGTGATGCCGTTGAGCGACTCGCGGGCGCGCAGGAAGGAAAGGTTAAACCAACTTTCCGCTCCGGGCACAAACTCTCCGTTGAGACGCAAATCTACCCCCGCCACGTAACCCGTCGCGTCGTTTTCCGCAGAATAACGAATGCGCACATTGTCGATTTCGTAGCTGACCACATCCCACAGCCGTTTGTAATAGGCTTCCATGATGAAACGAAATTTCTTCGGGCTGAGTTTTCCCATGTAAAAATCCGAAGTAAAACCACCCACAATATGCGCCGATTTTTGAGATTGCAAATTACGATTCACCACCCCGTCAAAACCCCGCAACTCCCGATAAAACGCCGGCTGAAAGTACAAACCGGCCGCCAGTTTCCACGAAATATCTTTGTCCTTTTTCAAAGGCTTATACAAAACCTGCGCCCGTGGTGTCACAAATGCTTCTTTGTTTAAATCCCAATACTGACCGCGCACACCGTAGCTCAATTTGACCTCCGCCACGCTGTCCTGCTGCCACGAATAGGTGTCTTGAATCGAAGCGGTAATGCGGTTGGACTCCAGCAGATTATCGGTGTTTAAGTAATTGAAAATTTCGACGCTCGTGTCGCTGTACGGCAGGGAGTAGCCCGCCGAGTCGAGGCGTTCCCACTCGTGAATTTCATCGCGGATAAACTCGCGTTGGTACTTGACCGCCCACTGCAAAAAGTGGCTTTTTTCTTTACCGGGTTGCGGGTCGTTGTCTTGCAATTCGATGCCGCCTTTGTGTTCGATGTTGGTGACGTTGGAGTTTAAATAGTTGCGGACAAAGGTGTGTTGCGTGCCCGTGCCGAGTTCGGAAAGCACCTCGCCGAAGTTATCGCTGCCGAGGTTACTGTCGATTTCGCGCAGACTGTAATCGCTGATAATGTCGATGGTTTCGTCTTCGTTACTGAATTGCGTGGACGCCAAAAATTTCAAAAACAAAGGATTGCGCTCGCGGTCGGGAAAGTAAGTCAAAGCCGCCCCGCCCATATTCGTCGTAAAGTCACTCACCTCCTGCCCTTCAAAAACGCTGAACAACTCCAGAGCAAAATCGACCAAACCAAAAGCCGTGCTGCGCGACTCGGGGATGAATTGGTACTCGCTGCGGTTGTAATTTCCCATCAGACCAAGTTGCCAATCGCGGCTCAAATCGAGCGTCACATAACCTTGAATATCCGCAAAATTCGGAGTGTACTCACCCGTCACATCAAGTGTGCCGAGCAGGTAGCGGGTCGTCTTATAGCGTGCCCCGACAAGGTAGCGCAGGCGTTTGTATTTGTCCGCACCGACCATCGTGCTGCCCTCGATATGCGCCGAGCCGCCGAGTGCACTCGCCGTAAAAGACGCGCCGAACTCCTGCGGCAGTTTGTATTTAATATCCAAAACGGAAGACAACTTATCGCCGTATTTGGCATCGAAACCACCCGACGAAAAGGTAAGACTGTTAATCAAATCGATGTTGGGAAAACTAAGCCCCTCCTGCTGTCCGGCGCGCACGAGCTGCGGTCGGTAGATTTCAAAATCGTTGACATAGACGAGGTTTTCGTCGTAGTTACCGCCGCGCACATTATATTGCGAGGTCAACTCACCGCCCGAACCGCTGCTGGTACCGAGGGCGATGCTGGGCAGCACGCTCTCCAAATTACCGCTGACCGTCGGCAGCAGTTTAAGTGCGGAGACGTCTTCACGCACCATGCCGCCGTCTTCGATGCGGCTTTCACGCACTACGATTTCTACGTCGCTCATGGTCGGTACCAGTTCCACGTCGATTTTTCGGCTGCTGCCGACGGGTATTGCTTTGATTTTCGCGGTCGCCTCCTGATAGCCGACGCGCGACACCACGAGCGTAAAATCCTGACCGGCGGGCACGGATAAAATGTAGGAACCGTTGCGCTTGCTGTCCACCGCATTGTTCGTATTTTTCAAATAAACATTGGCAAAGTCGAGCGGCTCGCGCGTATCGGCATCCGTCACCGTGCCGTAGAGCGAGGCAGTCGGTGTAGTTTCGTCTTGTGCCTTTATACTGCCCGAAAGTAAGAGCAAAAAAGCAAAGACAACGTAAAATTTATTTTGCATGCAAGGGATTTTTTCAATTGAGCGGCAAATATCGGTTTATTAACGAGAGGAAGGAGGCGTTTGTGACGTGCGGACGCGGGAAAAGGGGGATTTTGTCGGATGGGGCGATTTTTGGGTTTTCGCTTACCGAACTACGGAAATATTTTTTGTGAATCAGTACGAAAAACAGTGCCGTAAAATGCGTAGAGTATTTCTTACCGTATCACTGAAACTATATTTTCCGGAAAGAAAGTATTCCCCTCATCTTTTCGAATACAGTTAAAATCATTTAATTTTCCTGTCAAAAAAATCACAAAACCCCGCCAATCCTTCCTCGTTCTCGCCAAGCTGCCTATTTTCGTACCAAAATTCACGGTATGAAAAAGAAAACAATTTTCCTCGCGCTCTCCGCCTGTATTTTCTTCGGTTCCGCTTTTATTGCCGCCGACGAAATCTGGGGCTTTTTCGGGCACCGACGCATCAATCGCATGGCGGTTTTTACGCTGCCGCCGGAGATGATGACCTTTTTCAAACCCAACATCGAGTATATCACCGCGCACGCCGTTGACCCGGACAAACGCCGCTACGCCACCAAGCACGAAGCCGTGCGCCACTACATCGACATCGACGTGTACGGCGAGCCGCCCTTCGATAATCTGCCGCGCGAATGGTCGGAAGCCCTCATGGTTTGGACGGATATACTGGTCATCGACAGTCAAGGCGACACCACCATTCTCTTTACCGAAAAGCCGCAAAAACGCGCCGCCGGTGCCAAAGAAGACGACCTCTGGTATCCGCAAACGTCCCTCTTTAACAGTGCGCCCGAACCCGTTTTACACGCCGATTTCAAGTCTTTTTATATCGAAAATGTTCTCTCTAATTACTACGAAGACGAGTGGACTTGCGACTGCGAAAAAGCGGAAAGCTACTTCGGCAATACGTTCCGCGACTGCAAAAAAATCTTTGTGGAAGATAAATTTTCCAAAGAAGGCATCGTGCCGTATCATCTGATGCACATGAAACGCCGCCTCAGCCGCGCCTTCGAAAATCGTGACGCTAAGAATATTTTGCGCAACGCCGCCGAGTTCGGTCACTACCTCGGCGACGCGCACGTACCGCTGCACACCACGGTCAATTACAACGGGCAACTCACCGACCAAGTCGGCATTCACGCCTTTTGGGAGAGTCGCATTCCCGAACTTTTTGCCGATGAGACTTACGATTATTTCGTCGGAAAAGCGGAGTATATCGACAATCCGCGTGACTACTTTTGGGACATCGTACTCGAAAGTCACTCTTACCTCGACAGCGTGCTGCTGATTGAAAAACGCCTCAGCCAAACCTTTCCGCAAGACCAACAATACTGCTACGACGACCGCCTCGGGCGCACCATTCGCACCGAGTGCCGCGCCTACGCCGAAGCCTACCAAAGCGCACTCAACGGTCTGCAGGAAAAGCGGATGCAGGATGCCATTGCCGCCGTCGGTAACGTCTGGTACACTTGCTGGGTAGATGCCGGCTCGCCGAATTTGCGCAGCCTGAACATGTCCGAAAAGGAAATTGCCGCCGAAGAAAAAGAAAAGGAAGAGTTGGAAGAAAGAGTAAATTCGGGCGAAATACTCGGGCGACCGCATTGATTTTTGAAATCAGCGTAGAAATGCCTTGAATTTTCCCACCTTTGCTGTTTTGAAAAACGTTTGTGCGCTTGAAATATGTGGGTTAATAAGAAATATTGCTTCTCGTTCTTTTGATTTGAGGAGAGAGGAGTCAGGTGAGAAGAGAGAGTAAAGCGGGACTAAAAGTAAATGTTCTTGTTTTTTTCCTTACGATTATCGAAAGTATGGTAAAATATTAACTCACAGCTTTCACCGCAGAGCAAAAAACTAACAACACCAAGCGACTTACGCCCCCGTCCGCCGTAAGCCGTCCAACCGTCCACCGTCTTATGAAATACATCTGCGTCCACGGTCATTTTTACCAGCCGCCCCGCGAAAATGCGTGGTTGGAATTTGTCGAGAAACAAGAGTCTGCCAAACCCTGGCACGACTGGAACGAGCGCATCAATTTTGAATGCTACTCGACCAATGCTGCTGCCCGTATTTTAGGCGGCGAGGACTACATCACCAAAATCACGAGCAATTATTCGCGCATCAGTTTCAACTTCGGACCGACGCTTTTGTCGTGGTTGGAAGAGAACGACAAAACGACTTACGACAAAATTATTGCCTCGGACAAACGCAGCGCGGAACGCTTCGGCGGACACGGATCGGCGGTCGCGCAGGTGCATTCGCACATTATTATGCCGCTGGCAAATGAGCGCGACAAGCACACCCAAATTATTTGGGGTATCGCCGATTTTGAGAAGCGTTTCGACCGCAAACCCGAAGGTATTTGGCTCGCCGAAACCGCCGTCGATACGGATACTTTGGAGGCTTTGGTTGACCACGACATCAAATATACCATTCTCGCGCCGCGCCAAATGAAAGCCCTGCGTGCGGAAGGCAAAGAGGACTGGTACACGGTGCAAAACGAGCAATTCGATACGCGTCGCCCGTACAAATGCAAACTGCCCTCGGGACGCGAAATCGCCCTCTTTTTCTACAACGGCGAAATCTCCAAAGGCATCGCTTTCGAGGGGCTGCTCAACAACGGTCGCGCCTTTTCCGAACGCCTGCTCAACACCTTCGACAGCAACGATACGCCGCAGCTCACCCATATCGCCACCGACGGCGAAAGCTACGGACACCACCACCGCTACGGCGAAATGGCACTCGCCGCCTGCCTGAAGAATGTCGAAGAAAGCGGTCGCGCCAAACTCACCAATTACGGACAATTTCTGGAACTTTTCCCGCCGACTTTCGAGGCGCAAATTTGGGACAATTCCTCTTGGTCGTGCGTGCACGGCGTAGAGCGGTGGCGGTCGAATTGCGGCTGTCACACCGGCGGCGAGGGGCACTGGAATCAACTGTGGCGCGCCCCGCTGCGCGATGCTTTGGATTGGCTGCGCGACAAACTCGTGCCGATTTATGAGCGCGAAGGCGGCAAATTATTAGAAAATGTGTGGGAGGCCCGCAACGATTACATCTCCGTACTGCTGGACAGAAACGAACACAGCGTCGGGCAGTTCATGGAGCGCAACGCGCAATACGACCTCGATGCCGACGAGACGACGCAACTGCTGCGCCTGATGGAAATGCAGCGCAATGCTATCTTGATGTACACGAGTTGCGGGTGGTTTTTTAACGAAGTTTCGGGTTTGGAGACCAACCAAATTTTGCAGTATGCACTGCGGGCGATTCAGTACGCGAAGCAGGTGTCGGGCGCGGATTTGAAGAAAGAATTTGAGGACATGCTGCGCCGGACGCCGTCCAATATTTACGAAAATGCTTACGAAAATTGGAAGCAAAATGTGCTGCCGACTTCGGTCGGTCTGGAGCGGGCGGGCATGCACTTTGCGGCGGCGGCGTTGTTTGAAAGGGATTTGAAAAAAATCGAGCTTTTCAACTACGAGGGTTTGAGTCGGGAGGTAAAAAGAGCCGAGGCGGGTACGCAGCGTATGGCAATCGGGCGCATGACGCTGCGCTCGAAAATCAGCTACTCGGAAAAGTCGTTTTGCTTTGCTTCGGTCTATCTCGGGCAGCAGAATATCTTCGGTACGATTAGCACGGACATGGAAGACGAGTCGTTTTTTAAAATGCGCGAGGCGTTGATGACGGCTTTTAAATCCGCAAATTTGGGCGATGTCATCATCAACACGGAGCGGTATTTCGGCAAAAAACGCTTTACGGTGCGCAATCTTTTTCAAGACGAAAAGCACAAAATACTGACGCAGGTCATGGAGCAAAATCTCGGTCACGCCGAGCGCGATTTCCGGGATATTTACGAAGATAATTATCAGTTGATGACGGTGATGCTGCAAAATAATATCTCCGTGCCGCAGATTTATCTGGATGCGACGGAACACGTTTTGAACCGCGATTTGTACAATTATTTTTTCAGCGAAAATATGTATTTGCGGGAGTTGTCGCGCTTGGTAACGGAGTTTGAAAAGTGGGATGTGGAAATGAAAAACGTGGCGGCACTCAAACTGGCGGCGGGCGAGCGCATTCGCAATGAAATCGAAAATTTAGAGTCTTCCGCGCCGAGTTTGGATGTACTGTTGAAGTTGAATAAAATCATTGCCAACCTGCAAGCGATGTCGGTCAAAGTCTCTTATGCGAAAAGCCAAAACGCTTATTTTAACCGTGCCAAACGCTTCCGCAAAGGCTTCGATACTTTTTACAATGAAGTGCATAAGGCGGCATTTTTGGAATTGGGAGAACTGTTGAAAGTGCGGGCGCGGGTGGAATAGAACGGAACGTTTAGAAGTTTAGGCGTTTAAGGGTTTAATCGGCTCGAATTTCTGTACGGAAATTCGAGCCGATTTTCTTGGCTATCCGCCTGATTTTTTCGTTTTCGTGTAGCCTTTATTTTTCAATAATTCGACAATTTTATCGCGGTGATTGCCTTGTATCAAAACTTCGCCGTCCTTTACCGAGCCGCCGACCCCGCACTTCGATTTCAGAAATTTGCCTAAGTCTTTCAGGTCGTCTTCCGCGCCGACAAAGCCGGTGATGAGCGTTACTTCCTTGCCGCGTCGTTTTTTGCGGTCAATCATCACGTAGAGTTTTTGCTCCGCCGGGTCGAGCGTTTCCGCCGTTTCTTCTTCGGGCAAATCGGGTTGCCAATCGGGGTTGGTGCTGTAAAAGTTGATGCGATTTTTTGCCATTTTGTTATGGTTGTGAAATTTAGGAGAGAGGGGTCAGGTGAGAGGAGAGAGAAGCCGGAGGCAAAACTAAAATCTCCTTTTTCTCCTCGGCTTTTCTGATTTCCCGATAAAAGTTTTTGATAAATTACTCGACTCTCGGTTTCCTCCGTGGTGCTTTTTTTGCAAACAAAGCAAAGTAAAGTCTTGTTCAAAAGCCCGTCATTTCGTGTAAAAATCAACTAAAATCGCCGCCGATAACAATTTTTTTTCGACAATAATCTTCATTTCCCGAAAGTTTCCTATTTTGTGAATTATTATAAAAACCAACACTCAAATCAAAGGAGGAGTCGAAATTAGAAAAGATGCAGAGACACAGAGACGAACAGCGTCTAACGTCTAATATCTAACGTCTAAAGTCTCCTCCCACACAACAGAGAAAACACACAACATGCTGGTCAAAACTTACTCCTCCGCCGTGCAAGGCGTAGATGCCCGTACCATCACCGTAGAAGTCAACGCAGGCGGTCAGCCGGCGGGTGGTGTTAATAATTTTTATCAAATGGTCGGGCTGCCCGACAAAGCCGTCAGCGAGGGTTTTCGCCGCATCGAAGCCGCGATAACCAACGTCAAAAAGAACATGCCGCGGCTGTATCTCATCGTCAATCTCGCGCCCGCCGATATTCGCAAAGAGGGTTCTTCCTTTGATTTGCCGATCGCGATGGGCATTTTGGCGGCGAGTAATCAAGTCAAATCCGAAGAAATCGGCAAGTATCTGATGATTGGCGAACTGTCGCTCGACGGCGGTTTGCGTCCCGTCAAAGGTGCGCTTTCCATTGCCATACAAGCCCGCAAAGAAAAATATAAAGGACTGATAATCAGTCACCAAAATGCCCGCGAAGCCGCCATCGTTAACGACCTCGAAGTCTATGGTGTAGAAAATTTGCGCGAGGTCATCGACTATTTCAACGGCGAAAAAGAACTGAAACAAACCATCGTCGAAACCCGCGAAGAGTTTGCCGGAAATCAGGAATATTTCGACGTCGATTTTTCGGATGTGAAAGGTCAGGAAAACATCAAACGCGCTTTGGAAATCGCCGCAGCGGGCGGTCACAATGCTATTCTTATCGGTCCGCCGGGCGCGGGGAAGACAATGTTGGCGCGGCGCATGCCGACGGTATTGCCGCAACTATCGCTGATGGAGGCTTTGGAAACGACGAAAATTCATTCCGTCGCGGGTAAGCTGGCCGAAAATTCTTCGCTCGTCGCGCACCGTCCGTTTCGTGCGCCGCACCATACCATCAGCGACGTAGCTCTGGTCGGCGGCGGCGGAAATCCGATGCCCGGCGAAATTTCTTTGGCGCACAACGGCGTTTTGTTTTTGGATGAATTGCCGGAGTTTAAACGCAGCGTACTCGAAGTGATGCGCCAACCGATGGAAGAACGCCGCGTCACTATTTCGCGGGCGCGGCTTTCGGTCGATTATCCCGCCAATTTTATGCTCATCGCCTCCATGAATCCCTGCCCCTGCGGCTATTACAACCACCCGACGAAGGACTGCGTTTGCGGTCCCGGCGTAGTCAAACGCTACCTCAACAAAATATCGGGGCCGCTGCTGGACAGAATCGACCTGCACGTAGAGGTCACGCCCGTCAGCTACGACCAACTGACGGACACGGAAAAAGAGTACGAAAACAGCGAAGTCATTCGCAATCGCGTCTTGCAAGCTCGTCAAATTCAGGCGGAACGCTTCAAAGAATACCCCGGCGTCTATGCCAATGCGCAAATGCCCGGCCGCATGGTGCGCGAGGTATGCGCCTTAGAAAAACCGGGGCTGCTGCTGCTCAAAACCGCCATGAAAAAACTGCAACTTTCGGCACGCGCCTACGACCGCATTCTCAAAGTCGCGCGCACGGCAGCGGATTTGGCGGGCAGTAAGGACATTACCATCGAACACTTGGCAGAGGCGATACAGTATCGGAGTTTGGACAGAGACAACTGGGCGGGGTAGTGTTGGCGGGAGGTTTTCATTTTTTTTTGGAGATAGCAAGAGAATGAATGTTTTCGTTTTTTCTTGATGTCAGATTATCCGGTTTCCTAAAATTGTGTCAATGTCATATCTCGACCTGTTTTGCCAACGGGATAATTATTAGCTTTGCAATTCATTTCACATTGTTTGATATACCGGTTCAATGACAAATCACACAATGGTGATACAGAAAAATTTAAAACCTGAGGTGTTATTTTATTTCAGATTTTAAATTTTTCTCTATCACGTGATTTGTCACAGAACAAAAAAATATGAATTTGATTTCCAAAGTTAAAACCCTCGCCGCTTTACTGCTGCTTTGCTTTCTCGTTGCCGCCTGCGGTGATGATAAACCTACCGAACCCGCGCCGCCCATGCAGATTGAGAAAAAATATAAGGTCACAAAATTCGACGGGCAGGCAGCTTACGATTTGGTGGCAAAGCAAGTCGCATTCGGCTACCGGGTGCCGGGCACGGAGGCACACAAACAGACCGCAGAGTGGTTGGTGCAAAAATTTGAGGAGTACGGTGCGCAGGTTATCGTACAGGATTTTATTGCCGAAACGCATTACGGCGAGAAACTGCCTTCCAAAAATATCATCGCTCAAATCAATCCTTCCGCCAAAGAACGCATTCTTTTCGGAGCGCACTGGGACAGTCGCTACGCCGCCGATAAAGACGATGAGCGCGCCGACCAACCCATCGCGGGCGCGGATGACGGAGGCAGCGGCACGGCGGTTTTGCTGCAACTCGCTAAGCAATTACAAGAAAATCCGATAGAGGCGGAAGACCTCGGCGTGGACTTTATTCTTTTCGACGCCGAAGACCAAGGCAAAGACGGCGACGGCACCGAAGATACATCTACCACTTGGTGTCTGGGTTCGCAGCACTGGAGCAAAAATGTCGTGCCGCAGGGCTATTCCGCCAAATACGGTATTTTGTTGGACATGGTCGGCTCGGCCAATCCGCGTTTCGGTTACGAGGGCTACTCGATGCAGATTAATCCACAACTTGTGGATAAGGTGTGGAAAAAGGCGCAAAATATGGGTTACTCCAATTATTTTGTCCGCGAGCGCACGGGGGCCATTACCGACGACCATTATTACGTTGCCGTCAACGCCGGCATTCCGATGATTGACATTATTAATTTGCCGGAAGGCAGCGGGCAGCGTTCGACCTTCGGGCCGTATCATCATACGCACGACGACGACATGGATATTATCAGCAAAAAATCTTTGCGCATTGTCGGGCAAGTGATGCTGGCGGTCATTTATGCGGAGGCGAATAATAATTTTTAAAAAGCATTTGAATTTTATAAGCTGAATTTATAGTGAATCAAATCTGTGGCTACTCACAGGGTGACTCATTTATCTCTCAAGAAAGTCACCTTTCGAGTAAGAGCAAAGTATCGACCGATTCGACTTATGACCTGAATTTTTAATACACTGTAAATTAAGTTTGTTAAATTTTTTCGCCCTTTATTTTTGTGTTTGACAAGGCAAAAAAATTAAGCATAGCCGTCGCTACGGTTCACTTTTTTTAACGCCGTCAAACGCGAAAAGAAAGACGCGAAAAATTTGATGAAACTTTGTTTACAGTGTATTTAATCACCCGTAAAAAATTTCAACCGATTTGCCGCGACGTGCTGTTGATGCGCGGTATTTTTTTTTCGCCAAAAGAATTATGAAAAAAATCTCTGTCTTGTTGCTCCTTTTATGGAGTCTCGGCGGTCGCGCGCAGTCGAGCGTAATTCCTGTGTCGTATGTGGACAGTTTGAATGAAATTGCGACTTCCGACAGTCTGTATTATTTTCAAAAAATCAAATTTGCACAGCGGGCTTTGGATGCGGCGCGAGACATCGACTACGACCGGGGAGAATTTTCCGCGCTGCAAAATCTCGGTATCGCACACCTCAATCTCAATAAATACGACTCTGCCCTCGAAAATTTCTTTGCCGCTCGCAAACTCGGCGAGGAAACGAATAATCGAGGTTTCGAGGCCTACGCGCTCTATTACATCGGCAATGTTTACAACAAATTGAACAACAGCGAAAAGGCACTCGAAAATTTTAATCTCTCCCTCGACATCTATACCGAACTCGAAGACCCCTTTTGGCAGGCCGTCAATTACAACGGTATCGGCTCGGTGTACGGCACGGCGGGCGAAGGCGAAAAGGCACTCCAAGCCTTCAAAAAATGCGTAGAAATTTTTGAAGAAAACGGTTTTGCGAAGCAGGCGAGTATTCCCATCGCCAATATCGGCGAGTATTATTTTGAAAATGAAAAATATGAACTTGCGGAACGCTACGCCGACCGAGCTCTAAAATTAGCGAAAGAATTCGACGATAAAAAGGAAATTATCGGAGCCGTTTTTTTGCAGGCGCAACTCAAAGAAAAATCTAAAGAGTACGAAAATGCCGAGCAACTTTATCTGCAAGCCCTCGCTCTTGCCGAGGAGCATCAATACAATCGTGACATCGTATTTACCAAAAAAGCTCTGTCCGATTTTTACGAAAAAGCAGGCAATTATAAAAAGGCAAATATTTTACTTAACGAAGCCGTCACGCTCAACGACAGCATCCTCACGGGAGATTTGACCAACGAAATCGTTAAAATTCAAGCCTCCTATGCAGACGAAAAACGCGACCGTGAGTTGGCGGAAAGCCGCGCAAAAATCGCAACATTGGAATTGGAAAGCAGTACCCAAAACTTTCTCATTGCCTTGGCGGTCGGGGCTTTGTTGCTTTTGGGTATGACCTTTTTGTACTTTTACTCCCGCATCAAAACCCGCCGCGCCCTCACCGAAGAGCGTTTTAAAGCCGAAGCCAAAGAGCGCGAATTACTGCAACAAGAAGTGGAAAGTAAGCAGCGCGATTTGACAAATTTCGCGCTCGATATTTCCCGCAAAAATGATTTTTCGGAAGAACTGTACGAAGGTTTGAAAAAAATCGCGCAATCCGCCAAAAGCGAAACCGCTAAAGCCAAAGCTCGCGAACTGCTGCTTTCGACCGCTAATCATCTGAAAATCAACGACGATATCAAAGAATTTCAGGAAAACGTGGATGTCGTCAATCAGGATTTTTTCAACCGCCTGACGGAAAGATTTCCCGACCTGACCGCCAACGACCGCCAACTGTGCGGACTCATTCGCCTGAATTTATCGACCAAAGACATCGCCTCGGTGCGCAATATTTCTCCCAAATCCGTGGAAATGGGGCGTTATCGACTGCGCAAAAAACTGAATCTGGAGCAGGGCGAAGACATCGCGGTGTTTATGCAGGGCGTGTAGTTATTTTTTTTATCGTTGAAAACCTCACTTCAAAGCACTGTTTCTGTGTTTATCACTTTGCGTTTATTACTTCGATGACTCATTCCGATTGAGAATGCGAGACAGACCGGTTCAATAACTCAATATTTCAACGACTCAATATTTCAACAACCACATGCTCCTTTCTCCCGCCGACATCTACAATCTCGCCCCCGACAAAGCCGCCTACGGTCGCGCAAAAAAGTCAGCGAATGCCCGCAAATGGCGTAACCTCGCGAGTACCGGCAAGCTGACTTGGGGCGAATGCAAAAGCAGCGGTGCAGCGTACTACAAAGTCGTCATTGACGCGACGCACCCCGAAAAGCACAAATTTTATTGCAACTGTCCTTCCCGCCAAAAGCCCTGTAAACACAGTATCGCATTAGCCATTTTGGTCTCCGAACAATCCGGTGCGTTTCGCATTGCCGAAGGTATTCCCGTTGAAATTAAAGAACTTTTAGCTAAGAAAAATGCCCCGCCGCCGACTCCCGCCGCCCTTGCGGAAGCCGAAAAACTGCGCGCCGAAGAACGCCGAAAAAGCCGCGAAAAACGCCTGACGCAAATGTCCGCCGGGCTTGCCGAACTCGACGTGTGGTTAGCCGACATTCTGCGGCAGGGACTCGCCCGCGTCGAAGAGCAGGGCGATACTTTTTGGGAAAACCTCGCCGCCCGCATGACCGACGCCAAGCTCGGCGGCATCGGTAAGCGCGTGCTGCGTCTGCAAGACCTGCGCGGCGCACCCGCGTGGCACGAAAAAATGACGGCGGCACTCGGCGACATTTACTTGCTGTCGCAGGGCTTTCAAAATGCGGACAAACTGCCGCCCGCATTGCAAGACGAAATTCTCAACCTTTCGGGTATCAATCAAAAGCGCGAAGAGGTGCTGCAATTAGAATCCGTGCCGGATACTTGGCTGGTCGTCGGACAAAGCGAACACACCGCCGACGAGAAAATTTACGAGCGGCGCACCTGGCTGTACGGCGAAAATATCGACCGCATCGGTCTGCTTTTGGACTTTGCTTTTCAGACCGAATCGTACAAAGAAGAATGGAAAGTCGGGCACATCTTCGAGGCGGAAATGATTTTTTACCCGGCGGCTTACCCCTTGCGCATGTTGGCAAAAACGGCGCACCGCAAGGACGAAGTTATCCATTGGCAGGGCTATCCGAATTTCGTTGCTTTCGCTGCGGACTACGCCGAAGTACTTGCCGCAAATCCGTGGATGAGTCGCTTTCCGGCGTTTTTTACACAGGTCATTCCGTTGGTCAGTGACGAAAAAATCGAACTCGTCGATGCGGATAAAAACTTACTGCCGGCGCATATTCCCGAAAAATTTCTCTACAAACTTCTTGCGCTCGGCGGCGGGCATCCGATTGATATTTTCGGAGAGTGGGACGGAGAGAAGTTGGTCATTTTGAGTGCGATGGCGGAGGACAGATTTGTGCATTTTACGCTGCCGCCGCTGAAACGGAAGGAGCCGGTGTGGCGAAGTTTTCGGTGAATGTATTGTTTAGGCGTTTAAAGATTTAGGCGTTTAGATGACCGTTGAATTTCGGTATCTAATTTCCTTTTCTTATCAGAACCGAAGACAAATCGGCAAATCAAAAACTCCAATCCCGCTTCCAAGTATCAATAATATCGAGTGAAATTTTCCAATTGGTATCCGTATTCGAGATATTGGAATTGGCGAGAACGCCGTACACGCCTAAGCGCAGCCGCCGCCGCGCACCGAGTTTAAAGACGCGTTCTAAGCCGAGAAAAATCTCTTCGTGGCGAAAATTATTTTCTTTGACATACAAAAAACCGCCGCCGACTACGGTGCGAATGCGGGTCTTTTTGAGCAGCGGGATGTTGTTCATTATCGCGCCGTTGAAGTGGTGAATGTGGTGCGCTTCCAGGAAAATATTGGTAGTAGCCAGAGCGGTATCCAAAGACTGAAAAGAGTACAGCGGGTCGGAGTACAGCACAGGATCTGACTCGCGGAAGCGTTTGAGGTCGATAAATTCCAAGGCTTTGGTTTGCAGGAATTTACCGGTGGTAATCGTGTATTTCGAGTTGCCGAATACGCCGAAAGTGACGTCTTGACTGATGCCGGCTTCTAAGTAATCAAAGTTAATATCGCTGCCGAAAATATTTTGCCAGCCCTTTTTATGTTCGAGGCTGAAAGTGGGGTAAGGACTTGCTAAAATGATTTTGCGATTGGGTTCGGTCATGTATTTTTGACCGGGGGTGTAGCTCAGATTTATCTGCGAAATGAACGCCTGATACGGCTCGAAATCGTAGGCGGGCGGCTGGTCGTCGATGAGGTCGTTGAGGAAGGTTTCGCTGTCTAAATCGACCACGGACTGCCGGTCGCTGAACGAAGCGGCGGTGTACAAATACAGCCCGTTGACAATTTCGAAACGGTGACGAATTTCGCCCGCGTCGTGCAAAATGTAATTGAAAACGCTGAGCTGATTGATAAAGGCATCGTAGGGATTTATGGACGCAAACGACCGCTCGACCGTAAAGCTGATGTCCGCCAAACGCATCGGGTCGTAGCGCAGCCAGGCGTTGAGATTGCCCTGCACGTCTTTGTTTTTCAGCCCGATATTCGGATTGGTGTTGACACGCATCATCTTCCCGTTTTCCCACCTGCGAAACCACGACACATAAGGTCCGACGCGCCAACCGCCGACGACCTCGAAGTTTAAAAAAGCGGGTAAAGAGCCGAAATACCACTCCCGCTTTTTGGTGTAATCGCGGAAACCGACGCCGTCCCAAAAGATTTCGACGGGCTTTACTTTGTTGTACAGCGCCTGCATCGAGTCCTTATATTCCGGGCTGTCGTGAAAAATCTCGATACTGTCGCGCATTTTGACGAGTTTTATTTCCTCGACACTCAACGGCTCGGGGCGGCGTTGATTCCAGTAAATACTGTCTTTGTCGTAGGCTTCCTGAGTAGTCACGACGACTTCGTTTCCGAAAAATTTATCGGGAAATTCGTAACCGTTTTCGTACTTTTTGTACTTCAGCGTCGTGCTGCCGCGAAATTCTCTTTTCTTGCCTTCTTTGGTTTCGTACAGCATTTCCTGTCTCATCGGAATCCAAGTGCCGTCCTCTTGCTGCGCGTAATTTTGCTTGAGCCGAAACGCATCGAAAAACTTCAAACTGCCCTTCGTCATCGTCAAATCCAAGCGGTTGATATTCCAAATACCTTCGTTGATGTAAATGTAGCCTTCGGCGGTCGAGTTGCCCGATTTGCGCGGCGTGACTTTGATTTTATGGACTAGGATGCCGTCCTCTTCTTCGCTCGCTTCGAGTTTGTATTTGTAAGCCAAAATCGCGGTGCGACTCAGCGGCGAAATCAGCGGTGTCTCCGCAATGCCCGTCAACTGCACCATATTCCGATAAAAGTTAAAATCCGTCTCTTCAAAACGCGGAATAAAAAGCCCTTTTTTGTTGCCGTACACCTTGTATGCCGTGCGTTCCTCGCGGTACTTGCCGGGGTATTGGTAGTTGACGGTGACTTCCGCTTCGACAAGATTCATACTGCCCAAAAATTTCTGCTCTTCCTCTTTGGCTTTTGCCTCCGCCGCCGCAAAAGGGTCGTGGTCTTCGCCCTCTTCGCTGACTATTGTCACCGATTTTTTCTTCTTTTTCTTATCTTCACCATCGTCTTCTTCTTTTGCAAAAGTCTCGATGTCCTCTTTTGCTTTCACATAGACCTCCGCCCGATAGCTCGTAATCGACGCCAAGTACTTCTTTTTATTCTCGACTGCCTTTTGCATAATGGCGTAAGCGGGGTCGCGTTTCGAGGCTCTGACCACGATTTCGTTCAGTTCCACATCCGAATTTTGTAGAATAAAATCCTTGATTACATCCTCTTCCGTCAGCGTCAGATTGTAGGTCAAGTTTTCGTAGCCGACCGCCGAAATTACCAAGTCGTACTCACCGCCGGCGGGCAGACCGAGGTAATATTTTCCCGAAAAATCGGCGGAGGTGCCGGACTCGATTTGCTTAGCGAA
>JAHDCG010000181.1 GCA_020629965.1 Saprospiraceae bacterium
GCCGATGATGAGATTTTTGGTGAAGGTGTGATTAGTATTGATAATGGAATTTTTTACGCTGATTTTTATGGTTCTTTATGGTTTACGCTGACATACGAGCTAACTTTGGGTTTGCTCTCCCGTAGCGTCCCGACTTCAGTCGGGACCGGCTATTCTTGAAAAAAATTAGATAGCCTATCGACTAAAGTCGATGCTACGGTTTGGTAACCGACCTGTGCAATTTTCATTTTTCAAAACAACAACACCATGCGCCTTACGGTTTTTTTGCTCTCCCTTTTGCTGAATTTCTCACTACAATCTCAAACTTTTATTGAATTGGCAACCATGCCCGAAGCGGTCAGTAACAATGCCGTGACCGCTGCCGTCGTTGACGGAAAAACCTACGTCTATTCCTTCACGGGCATTGACGCCACCAAAAGCTGTGACGGCGACCATCTCAAGGCATTTCGCTACGACGTCGAAGCGGATACTTGGGAAACGCTGCCGGATGTGCCCGATGCTGCGGGCGGCAAAATTGCGGCTTCCGCCAACACCGTCAAAGGAAAAATCTACGTGACGGGCGGTTATCACTTGTCGCCGAGTTGCGGAGAGGTTTCTTCCGCTAAAATTCACGTTTTCGACCCGGCGGCAAACGCTTGGGAACCGGACGGCACGGATATTCCCGTAGCCATCGACGACCAAGTGCAGGCGGTGTGGCGCGACAGTCTCATTTTTATCGTGACGGGGTGGAGCAACACGACCAACGTGCCGAATGTGCAGATTTACAATCCGACCGACGACACTTGGGCGGTCGGTACGCCGGTGCCGAATAACGGAACTTACAAGGTTTTCGGCGCAGCGGGCACCATCGTCGGCGACACGCTGTACTACCTCGGCGGCGCGCGTATCGGCGGTAATTTTCCGCCGTCCGTCAATCTGCGCAAAGGCTACATCAACCCCGACGACCCGACGGACATCACTTGGTCGGCGGAAAGTCTGCCCGAAGCACGCGGCTATCGACCCGCCTCTGCGACTTTTCAAGGTCAAGCTCTGTGGTTCGGCGGCTCGGATGTAACTTATAATTTCGACGGCTTGGCGTACAGCAATAACAGTGGTGTGCCGCCTTTGGACAGAGTGACAATTTACAATCCGGCGACGGGACTTTTGACACAAAATACGGGTTGGATGCCCGCTTTGATGGATTTGCGCGGCATTGCTCAAATCAGCGAAAATCAATTTATCCTCGCGGGCGGTATGCTCGAAAATCAGACGGTGAGCGACAAAACTTTTTTACTGACTTTGGATGATTTGCCTTCGACAACAGCGGAAATTAATTTGCAAAATGTCTTGAAAATTTCACCCAATCCCGTGCGCGATACGTGGCAGATTTCGGCGGAAGGTAATTTTTCTTACGAGTTTTTTGCCGCAAACGGAGAAAAAATTAAAACAGGAAATGCCGTCGGAAACACACCGCAGACTTTGTCGAATATCAGTGCGGGCATTTACAACGTTCGCATTTCACAAAAAGGAAAAACGGTGAGTATCAACCGGATGGTCGTCGTCAATTAGCGGAATAATCGCGTAGGAAATCAGCTAAACGTTCATAGTTTTCGACTTTGTAGGGCGGTGCGGAAAGTTCTTTCAGTACCACGCGGTATTCTTTTTCTGTCGAGCGATAGTCTTCACGCCCGGACAGTTTAGCGGCGACAAGTCCGCGCAGGCAACGGTGAAAGCGATTGGGCATCAGCGGCGAAGGTCGCAGCGGTTCGTCATTCAGCACCCGGTCGAGGGCGGTGAGGGTTTGATGATTTTTGAGCCAGGCATAGCCTTCTTTTTCTAAAGATTGCAATTCGGTTCGCACGGCGTTTTCGGCGTCGGTCTGTGTTTTTATTTCGTGGCGAGCAAAGCGTTTGCCGCGCAACTTTCCGGCAGAAATCACTAAGGTCATACTGTCCGGCTCGAACAGCGGCAGACCGTTGGTAAATTGAAAAGCCAAATTTTCAATCGAGTCGTTTCGAATACCCAAATGCAATTCGAACAAAGTCAAATCCTGATAAGGACTCAACGACACAATCAGCGTTTGAAAGCCCTCCGGCACGGTCTTTCTGAATTGATTTTTTGCCGGCAAAAATGCAAAACCTTCCCGTTCCGCAGCGGGTCGCAGCGCGGCATAGACCGCCTCTTTTCGTTCTTCCGCCGTCAATTCTTTCATGCCGTTTTTTTGCTTTTATTGTACCGCAAAATACTGCCGATAATACCGATAATTATCAAACCGCTTGCGATTTGCTGCGCTTGGGTTAATTCAAATCCCAAAACATTGTAAGTGTCGTTAATGCGGAATTGCTCGATCCAAAAACGCTCGACGCCGTTGAAAATCAGGTAGATAAAAAACAACAAACCGGGCGCAAACTCCAATTTTCTGCGCAGCGCCCACAGTATCGCAAAAATGCCCGTCGAAGCCGCGATTTCAAACAAAGGCGTTGCGTAAACTTTCTCTTGCAAAACGTGGCAATAACGCACACCGCAGCATTCCTTACAAGCGTCCTCGATGCTCGCGGCAGTCACTTTCAGCATACAAGCCGGGTCGCAGGAAGCCACCAAACCCGTGCGCCAGCCGTCGATTCCGTTGTCGTTGTTCACATTATTCGGGTAGTCCCAAGACCAAAACCATTCGGGCAAAAACCACCAATCGGGCGCAGCTTCCGCAATCACGCCCCAGTCGCCGTCGCCCGCCAACTGACAGCCGATACGACCGACGGCGTAGGACAAAGCCAAGGCCGGCGCGATGCTGTCCGCGAAGGGGTAAAATTTAATTTTATGCTTATTCAAAAACCAATAGACACCCAAAAACCCGCCGATAAAACTGCCGTAAACCGCCAAGCCGCTGCCCGACAAAAACTGACCGACAGGGTCTGCCAGCAGCGCGTCGATGTCTTCGATGACCGCAAACAATTTCGCGCCGATAATGCCCGTAATCGCCGCCACAATCGTAATCTCTCCGATGCGGTCGTGCGGATAGACGTCGCGGATGTCTTCTTTCGGCGAGGCCTTTTCCGCTTGCTTTTTGGTTGTATAATAAGTGTAAAAGGCAAACGCAGCCGCCAACAGAACGCCCAAAAACGGATAACCTTTGCCCGACAGCAGCACGTCGCCCGCGTCGCGCTGAAACTCTCCGAAATTTTGGATAATGTACGGAATTTTCCAACCCAGCACCAGACCGAAAAAGCCGTTAGAAATCATCTCACCGAGCGAAGCCGTTTTCTTTTGCACAAACTGCACACGCTCCGCCGTGAAAATACCCTGCTTGGCTTTGCGCTTTAATTCATGATTGAGAATACACGCCGCCGTCAATATCGCCGTGACCAACATCAACCCGAAGGTCTTGAAAATGGAAGTCCAGTTGTCCGGCTCGGTGCCGAAGATGTCGTGAAAAAGGTAGGATAAATCCGGATACATATTGCGGTAGCTTAATGAAAAGTAAAAGCAAAAATTTTTATTCTGAAAAGCACAAAAGTAGCGATTCAAGCATGGAATAAATGCAAAAAGCCTCCTGCAATGAAAAATTGCAGGAGGCTTTTTCTACGAAAGAACCCGTTTTTTCTACGGGCGCATCACGCGCTTGCTGATGCGCAGCGTTTTCAGTACGCCGTCATTGTGACTCACCAAGCTGACAAAGTACATGCCGTCGGGCAGGTCGATGAGCGAATATTTTTTACCGGTTACGTGCTCAAAGCTCGTTACCTTGCGACCGATGATGTTGTACAAAACAATTTCGTCCACCAAATAATTATCGACGACGGCGAAGGAGTCGGTGGTCGGATTTGGGAATACCCGCAACTCGTAGGGCTGAATTTCCGTCACCGTACTGTCGATGTTCAACGTACTTTGCGCGGCAATACCGTTAGAGAAAAGGAGGGAAAGAACGAAAAGTAAAATGTGATTCATGGTCTTGTTTTGTAAAAAGGTTCTTCAAATAATTTTTCCGTTTTGTGATTTGTCTTGTAATTCAAAGACGCGGTAAAAAGTAAAAAGTTACTCCGAAGTAAAGTTTCGTAAAGAGCCGATAAAACCGTGCCTTAGTGCAAAGGTAAGCGGAGTTTAGGGGAAGTTTAACTATCGGGCTTAGATTTTAGACTGCCCAACCTCTCAACTCCTCAATCTCCCAACCTCTCACCCCGCCTGCATATACTCCCAAGCCGTCTGATATGCCCCGTGTTTCTCGACGTATTCCAAAAAATTCTCGTAAAATCGGTGCTGCCCGACCGTCGCACTGTCGCCGATGACGACGAGCAGTTTTTTGGCGCGGGTCATCGCTACGTTCATGCGGCGATAATCATTTAAGAAGCCGATTTCGCCTTTGTCATTCGAGCGGACGAGTGAGATGTAAACAATCTCGCGCTCCTGCCCCTGAAAGCCGTCGATGGAGTTGACGGCGAGGTTCAAATCTTCCAACTGCGGGTCGTCTTCGGCGGCTTGTTTCATGTATAAAACCTGCTCGCGGTAAGGGGAAATGAGCGCGATTTCGGGTATCGGTCGGTCTTCAAATTTTTCCTGCAGTTGGTACAAATGTTCGCACAAAATCTGAAACTCTTCGGGATTGTAGCGGCTTTTGGTTTCCTTATTTTCTTTCTCTTCAAAACCGCAGCCCGCCGTGTCGATAAACAGCACGGCTTTGTGCGCACCGATGTCTAATGAGTGCACTGCCACACTTTTATCGGCACGCAGTTTTCCGTCATAAAATTGCCGATTACTGAAGCCCATAATCGCCTCGTGCATCCGGTACTGCACGTTGAGCAAACTGAAATCGGGAAATTTTTGCAGCAGCTTTTCCAACAGCGTCACGTTAAAACCCTGCTTTTTAGCTGCAACGGATTTTACCGTCGGCGGCAACTGAAACGGGTCGCCCGCCAGTACGACTTTGCTCGCTTTGATTATCGGAATCCACGTTGCCGGTTCCAATGCCTGCGCCGCTTCGTCGATGACTACCGTACGAAATTTCCGCTTCGTCAATACTCGACCGGCCGCCCCGACGAGCGTACAGGTAATGACCTGCGCACCTGTCAAAATTTGGTCGATGAGTCGGTCTTCGAGTTGGTTCGCCCATACTTCGAGGTCACGGGCTTCTTTGAGCAAGGCGCGTTTTTCGAGGGCTTCGTTTCTGCCGAATTTTCGCTTCCGTTTCCGTGCCTGCTTCCGCGAATTTGCTGCCTGTATCTTGACCTTCTTGATGTTTTTACTTTCCGGATGCGCCGAAATATTCATCTCCAAGGTATGTCGAATAATGTCCTCATCGACCCGCGAAATATTACCGATGCGCACTACATTCAGACCCGCTTCGGCGCAGCGCAAAGTCAATAAATCGACCGCCGAGTTAGACGGCGCACAGACCAAAACCGTTGCTTCGGTTTGCGTCAGCACTTTGATAGCCTGCACCAACGTCGTCGTCTTGCCCGTACCCGGCGGACCGTGTACCACCGCGACGTCGAGCGCACTGCGGATTTGGTGTACCGCTTCCGACTGCGCATCATTCAACAGCGGAAAATCCATGCGCTCGAATGCCGGGTAAAAACGCGGCAATTCCTCGCCTTTCATCACTTCGCGCAGCTCGGCGAGACGGTCGCCTTTGGCTTTCATAACGGTTTTCAAAGCCTTTTCCATTTCCACGTAAGTGCGGTCGTCAAAGAGTAAATCCGTTCCCAAGTTTCCTTGATTCAGCCAATCCGGTAAGTCTTTGGAATTGAGAATGATTTTGATTTTGTCCTTCTTCACGTAATTTACCACACCCGTAAAATCCCGCGTTTTTTCGCCCGGCTGATTGCTGTAAAAGTTGACCGTTTTGCCCGAACGAAACTGATGTGCATTGCCTAATTCCGTCGTTCGCTCCGCAATTACAAAAGCCCGCTCGCCGTAGGTATAGCCCGATTTTAAAATCTGCAAAGGATACCAGGTCACGCCTTTTTCCTTGCGCTCTGCGAGCGGCAAATCTTTGACGGTTTGCTTAAATCGCTCTAAGTCTTCCTCTTTTTCGAGTTTGAGCAGGTCGAGCAGCTTTTCTAAATCTTTGTATTGCGCCATTGATTCTTTTTTCGGTGGACGGTGAAAGGGCGGACGGTGGACGGGGATCGTAGCATCGACTTCAGTCGATAAGCTAAAATTAAAATTTATTCATCTCTTGTTGTAAAATCCGCTTCAACTCCCGCCCGAAAACGTGATGTCCCCTTTCGACCGTTTTAACCTCCGCTTTATCATATTGTTGTGCCAAAGACTTACCGCCCTCCGCCGAAATAATGCGGTCGTATTTGCCGTACACCATTAAAATTTCGGGTTGATATTTTTTTAAACGTCGCAACAAGTCCGCGCGGTCGCTTTTAAAATCCGCCGACAGCATCCACGAACCCATGGCGCGTTTGCGATTTTTATCATTTAAAAGCTGATATTCCATGAATTGACGGCTGTAGGTCGGCACTATCTTTTTATTTTCCAGCCAAGACAGGAGTTTCAGAAAGGACTGCGGTTTTTCCAATTTGCGCGCGATAATTTGTCGAAAGGTTTTCGGAAAGCGATTGTAGCCTCTGCGTCGTTCCAAACCGTCGGGTGCGAGCAGCCACAGTTTGCGGGCATTTATTTTATCAAAAAGTCCCAAACTCAAACGCCCGCCGAAGCTGTAACCCATCAACTCCGTTGCGTCGCAATGCGGGTGCAAAGCAATAATTTCTCGTAAAACCGCTGTCATATCCGCTTTGCGAAAGTTTGTGCCGCTGATTTTTGTGCGCCCGTGATAAGGCAAGTCGAGCGCGACGACCGTGTATTTTTTCTCCAAAACATCCGCCAAAGGCAGGAAAATATCTGCGGTATTAGAAAAGCCGTGCAAGGCAAGCAACAGCGTTTTTCCCGTGCCGAAAGTCAAATAACGAAAAGAAGATTTTTTACAGATAAGCGTATTTTCGATTGCTGTCATAGACCGAAATAACAGGCGAAAGGGCGGGTATGTTTTGTGGAGAGGAGAGAGGGGAGAGCAGAGCAAGGGTAAAATCGGATACTTGTTTTTTTCCTTCAAGTGTTCGGTAGTTTACTCCAACAATATTCTCACTGAAAAATCGTAAAAATAAAAGAGGGAGAAGAAATAATTCCTTTCCCTTTTTTCTTTCTGACCGAGTCGGTATTTGTCTTGAAAACAGCATCGCCGAATTATAATTCACTGACCGTTTGTGTAAGTAGTGAACGCTTCTCTCCTCTCCCCTCACCATCAAGAAATCGCATGACTCGTCAGCCGACATTTCACTTTCAAAATCTGCCGTACCTCGTTCAAATCCACCGAATAAGGCTTGTAAACTTCGCTGTTATCGGAAATTAAAACCATGCTGTCCGCATCACGGCTTTGCTGAATGCGTTTGGCAACGACCACATCCGTCACCACGACGTAAACGTGATTATCGCGCAGGGCGGTGCCGCGTTCTATCGGCTCACAGACCACAATGTCGCCGTTGGTCACGGTCGGCATCATACTGTCGCCGCTGATTTCAAAGGCGACTAAATCTCCTTCCAGGTTCGGGACGGAAAACTTCGGCAGTTCTTCCATAAATTCATCTTGACGGTGCTCCAGAGCATAGCCGGCGAGGGCGCGGTTGGGTACGAGTGTGATATTGCGCCGACCCGAGTTGCTGCGTTCCGACATGGGGCGGGTATTCATGCCGTCGCCTGCGTGACCGGGCAAAAACAGTTCATCCGTGATGCCGAACAGGAAGTTGGCGTTGATGTGAAAAGTCTCGAACAGTTTGTTGAGTTGGTCAACAGTAATATTGCGTTCTCCCTTCAAAATCGAATTTATCACATGGTTATAAGTGCCGAGATGCTTCGCAATGTCAGACTTTCCTTTGATACGATTCGTTTTTTCCAACTCCGCGTAGGCTGCTCTAAACCGTTGATTCACAATGTTTGCCGAGAAATTTCCCATAATTTTAAATAAAATGTTTTAGAATATTTGCAGATATGAAACATTTAGTTTTATATTTGCACCGTCAACAAACAAATAATGTTCGTTGGGTTACACAATTAGGTTTTTAAAGATACAAAAAGTTACGGTAATGAGCAGTCAAAAAGCAAACGGTTCGCGTTTTTCGACGGAAAAGCAGGCAGAAAATAATTTGTTTCGGGACAAAGACGGATTCTACTCCGAGCGCGACAACGGAGAGCAGCCCGCAATCGAATTTACCTTAATTATGCGCAAAATCTTGTTGAGCATAAAAAAACTTTTTGTTGCAAGTAAATACCAACTGCACAAACTCACCAAAGGTGCATTGGCTGACCTCGACGTTCCTTATTTCAAAATCGCCGTCTGTCTCCTTTTGGCGTATTTGATGTTTAATAAGGATTTTCGCTTCACCGTCAATATGAATGCCCCGAGTGCATTATTGCCTGCCGACGAAAAAAACAGCCGAGGTGAAAATGTCGCGGAAATGGGCATTGCGCAAGCCGTCGCACACCACGAAGAAATCAAAAATCCCTTTGCCGAAGCAGCCGGCGACGATGCCAAAACCAAAAAGGAAAAGAAATATATCCGTCGTTTTCAAAAGACGGCAAGACAGGAAGCGGAGCGTTTCGGTATTCCGGCGAGCGTAAAAATGGCGCAGGGTCTGCTCGAAAGCGGCGCGGGTCACAGCGGCTTGGCACAGCGCAATAACAACCACTTCGGCATTAAATGTTTCTCCAAAAAATGCGGTAAAGGTCACTGCTCCAATCACTCGGACGACCACCACAAAGATTTTTTCGTCAAGTACAAATCAGACTGGGAGTCTTGGCGCGCACATTCCGAACTACTCAGCACCAAGCACTACAAAGCACTTAAAGAGCACGGAACAGACTATGAAGCTTGGGCTTACGGACTGAAAAAAGCCGGCTATGCGACCGACCCCCGCTACCCGGAAAAACTTATTCAAAAAATTGAAAAGTACAAGTTGTATCTTTTGGATAAGTAGCAGTCGTGAGCCGCGCTGAGTGGTTTTTTTTCTCCTGTTAGCTGCCTGTGAGAGCAGAGAGGAAAAATAAAGATTATAGTAGTTTTCTCATGTATGTTCTGGGTGACCGCCTCTCGTTAATTCGATTGGCGGTCGTTTTTATTTAAAAAAAATCGGAAGCGGAAAAACGTAGTTTTCTCATGTATGTTCCGGGTGACCGCCTCTCGTTAATTCGATTGGCGGTCGTTTTTATTTAAAAAAAATCG
>JAHDCG010000282.1 GCA_020629965.1 Saprospiraceae bacterium
GAGCGGTGCCGCCGGTGACAACAGCTTCCGCACTCGCATCGCAAAAGTCGTTGCAAACCACATCGGTGGTGACTACCGTGACTGCGAGCGGGGCGACGACCTCGTAAAATTCGACCGCCTGACAGCCGTTGGTATCGGTGACGGTGAGAAAATAACCGCCTTCCGCTAAGTTGTTATTTTCGGCGGAGTTTGCGCCGTTGCTCCAGGCGTAGGTATAGGGAGCGGTGCCGCCCGTCGCGTCGGCGGTCAGATTACCGGAACCGTCGGTGCAGACGTTACCGCTTGCGTCGATGTTGCCGGAAAGGGCATCGGGCGTGATAATTTGTGCGCCGGCTTCCGCCGTTGTACCGTCCGCGTCGGTGACGGTGACGCTGATTTCGCCCTCGGTAAGACCGAAAATATTCGCGCCGCTTTGTCCGCTGCTCCAGTTATAGGTATAGGGTTCGACGCCGCCGAATGCCCCCGCCGTTGCCGCACCGTTGGTAAAGCCGTTGCAGGTGGGGTTGGTGATATTCAAATCAACGGTAATTTGTGCCGATAAGCCGACGGTAATGCCGATTAACAGCAGCAAAATTGCGCCCGTGCGGTGTATTTGTTTTTTTGTAAAATCAATCATTGTTTTTGATTTTTTTTAGAAAATGTTGAATCGTTGAATTGTTGAATCGTTGAGGCGCGTGTGACTGACACTCCCGGAGTCAACTCGATTCTTCTCTTCTCTTGCTGATTTTTTTTTAATCGCTTTTGCTTGATTTCCCCTTTTACTGAAAAGGTGACTTTGAGTCATCCTGCCGGTAAAAGTGATAGCATCAACGCAGATTTATCATACCGTCTTTTCGCTTCACATCTAAGATGCGCACCCGTCGTTCGCGCGAAGCCTGCGGGCTGTACACCGATTTGCGGCGGTTGCTCGTCGAGTCGGTGACGTCGGGATTACTTAATTCCTCGCCGTTCGGTATTTCGATAAAACGCAATCTGCCGCTTTGGATAAAGGGCAGCAAAGCGCGATTATTCCACTCTTCAAAATGATTTTCTACGGAGTCGGTGCGGCGGGCGGTCAGCAGGGCGTTGTAGTCCGTTTTGGCGAGCGGACTGGCGTAGCCCTGCAACTCGATGACCAAAGTATCGACGGCGCCCGAGTTAAAATATTTGATAAGTTGGTCGGTAAATATATTCAGAGTATCAAAGCCGGCTTGCACTTCGGAATTGAAAAAAGCGGCGACATCGGCTTTGGCTTCCGCCGCTGCACTGCCCGATAATCCGCTTGCGTAGCCGTTTTGGAAGCGCGTTTTTTGCTGAATGTAGCGGTCGAAGGTTGCATCGTAAGTTCTGTCGCACTCCGTATCGGGCAGGTTGCTGCGTTTGGGATAGTCATTATCGAAGTAAACCGTAATCGGCAGACCGATGTCGGGGCGTAGGTAGAGTTTTTTGACAATCGTCGTCGGCTTGTTGATATTTACGGTATTGAAGGATAAAATTT
>JAHDCG010000182.1 GCA_020629965.1 Saprospiraceae bacterium
ACAGTCCGCATCCTTTGAGTACAGCGGGGGCGCGGAATTGAAGAGATTTTATTTACCGATCGAACAGACATTTTTAAATTCTGCCGAGTAAAAAAATACGGGTGAGGGCGAGCGAGCGATAAAGAAAGCTGTCAGATATAAAATAAAATGAAAATGGCGAGGGCGAAAAAATACCAAACAGTAAAAGAGTTGATTTTTTGGTCGTATGCAAATCTTGCAATGGCTCATACAGCCGTTGAAAGAAAACAAGAAAAGTACAACACTTTCAATTATGTAATCAGAGCAAAGCTATTCAAAGGACTGAAAGATGAAACAATGAATATGCGGACAATCTTTGATGACGAAAAGATAAAATTACAAACGGGGCAAATTTGTAATTACTGCGGTTCGTGTAAAAAACTGACCCTTGACCATATTTTTGCACAAAAATCGGGCGGTAAAGATGATGCTGAAAATTTAATATTTGCTTGTACTTCCTGTAATAGTTCCAAAGGCAAAAAAGATTTAATGGAATGGATGAGTTACAGAGGAGAATTTCTGCCGCTTATGATTATTCGAAGATACCTGAAATTGGTATTTAAATTTTGTTCTGATAATGGTCTGCTTCAAACACAGATAGAAGAAATTACAGAGATGAAATTACCGTTCAAAGTTGAGTACATACCGACAAAATATCCAAAACCAAACGAGCTGAAACTTAATGCAGAGGCAAAATGAAAAAGCAATAAAAGCACCTGCAATTATTCAGTCAGCGCGAACATTTCTATTACTATTTGCTCAATAGGATTTGCACCTCCTACCGCTGCTATACAGTTTCAAACAGCTCCGAGTAAAGTCAATAAAACAGTCAGACCAAGCGGTAAAATATGAGAATTTCCAAATAATTATTTCCCTCCCGAATGCAAAAAACGCTCCTCCTCACCCTCTTCCTCCTCTCCTCCTGCCACGTCGGGCGCACCGTAATTTGGAATTTCGCCGCCTACGACGATTACAAAAAATTCGACCGCCTCGACGTCGCCGCAGCGGATGCACCGCCGACTTTTCAATTTGATAAAACCGGTAACCGCACGGTGCCAATCGCAGACGCCGGCGGCGCGGCATTTTTACAGGACAAAAGTTTTGAGGAATTTTTGACCGACAATCATACGACTTCCTTTTTGGTGCTGAAAGGCGACACGATTATTTACGAAAATTACTTCAACGGCTACTCCCCCGCCGCGCCGCATTCCGTGTATTCCGTTTCCAAATCCTTCATTTCTTTGCTCGTCGGCATTGCTTTGGAAGAAGGAAAAATTACTTCGCTTGCCGACCCGGTCAAAAAATATATTCCCGAATTGACCGACTCGGAAATTGCCGACGTGACCTTGCAGGAATTGATTGATATGGAGTCGGGCATTGACTTTTCGGAGTTGTATTACAATCCTTTCGGCGACCTCGCTAAGTATTTTTACGGCACCAATCTGAAAAAATACATGCGCCAAGCAAAACTGAAAAACGAGTCGAAAAAATTCGATTACGTTTCCGTCAATACCGACCTTTTAGGTTGGGTTTTGGAAAGTGCGACCGGGCAAAGTATCGCCGATTATTTACAGGAAAAAGTATGGCAACCCTTAGAAATGCAGTACGACGCCTCGTGGAGTTTGGACAGCAAAAAACACGGTACTCCCAAATTTTCCTTCGGGCTGAATATGCACACCTCCGATTTGCTCAAACTCGGTTATCTCTACAAACACGGCGGCAGCTATCGCGGCGAGCGCATCGTCGGCAGCGCATGGGTCAATCGCATTGCACAAGTCGAGGCGCACAAAAACGGACAACCGAATTACAAAAACCATTGGTGGCGCGAAACCGCTTACAAAAAGACGCTGAACGCAGCAGAAAAAGACCGCGTTTTGCAGACTTTCGCCGTTGAAAATGCAGCGGGAAGCACCGAAAAAAACTACCGCATTTTTACCGGAAATTATTACGCGGCGGGCTTTCTCGGACAGTTTGTTTACGTCAATCCGGACCGGGATGTCGTCATTGTGCGCACGGGCGCGAAACAGGGGAAAACGGATTGGGTCGGGTTGTTCGGGGTGATTGCGGCTGACTGCGGTACGGGTTCGGATTAAATAAGCAGCAAAATAATTCACCGCTGCTCTTTGAAATTTCTCCGCAAAAATCTATATTTGTCAGGAACTGCACCCTTTGCGGCGGGTAATTACTTTACCCGATTTGTTCAAGGTATCGGCTCATTATGAATTGATGTGGTTTCCGTTTTTCCAAGGGATTTCAACCCCTTGTATATCGGCAGCAAGGGGTTGAAACCCCTTGGAGTTATTCTGCAAACCACACGAAATCATAAAGCACCGAGGTATTTAATTTAACCAAAAAAATAACGACTGAAATGGAACTGAAAAAAATCGAAAACACCGACATTTACGAATTCAAATCTACGGGAAAATTGACGGAAAGCACAGCCGAACATCTGAACCGCGCTTTCAAAGAATTTAAAGCAAACGGTCAAAAAATTAAACTGCTCGGCATCATCGACGAGTTGCCGATGCCCGAAAATGTATCCTTTCTCGATGAAATAGTCGGTCTGAAAAAAAATTCAACGCACGTAGTGGACAAATACGCGATTTTGAGCGACATTGATTGGCTGAATAAAGGCGCTTCCGTCATCAGCTTTCTCAGCCCCGGCATTGCCGTAAAAACATTCGACAAAGAGAGTCGTGCAGCAGCGATAAGTTGGCTGACGGAAGAAGAAGTACCGCAGCGCGACCCCGAAGATTACCTCGCAAATATCGGGATTGAAAAAATCAATTCTCACAGCTATCAAATCGACCTCGACCACCGCGAAATCAATCAGGCATCCATGTCCGCCCTCTACAATCTCTTCGAGGAGGAAGGCAAAAACAAACAACTCAACGTTTTGGTCGTGTTCAAATCTTTTCCTTCCTTTGCCGGCATCAAAGCCCTCGTGCAAGGCATAAAAGCCGACCTGCGCGCCCTCGGAACGGTGGAAAAATACGCCGTGGTTTCTGATGTGAATTTTATCGAAAGCTTTGCTAAACTGACCGATTTTGTCATCCCGGGCATGGAGCTAAAACATTTTTCGACCGACGAACTAAAAAGTGCGCGTCAGTGGGTCGCGGGTGATTGAAATTATGCTCGCCGCAAAAGAAACTAAACTCGATGAAAAAACAATTCCTCGTCCTCGCCGCCCTGCTCACCGTGTACGGCTGCGCCACCGTCATCCCGACTTTCGCGCCCAAGAAGACCGGCAGACTGTCGGAAACCCCGACCGCCCTGCAAGCGGATAAATACTTTTGGGATAATTTTCACGCAGGAAATTATGACAGCATTCCGCAAATACTCGACCGACTGACGGCGGCTTACTTGGAAAATAATCGGGATTACAAAATCGCGGCGCACCTCGGTTTTACGCACGCGTGGGCATTGGCGGAAAGCGGGCGCGTTAAAAATGTATCGCCCCGCGTGACCGACCATGCGACTCTCGCGGTGAAGTATTTTGACGAAGCCTTCGCGCTACACCCCGAAAAAGAGTGGCGGTATTACGGTTTTTTGGTCAGTATGTCCATGGCGGAAGGCGGCATTCACGGCGACATGCAGGACATGACGGAGGGTTATTTTAAGATGAAAAAAGCCGTGCGCAAGTACCCCGAGTTCAATCTCTTTACCGCCGCCTACACTTTGGCGATGTCGCCGCGCAAAAAAGACCGCGAGGCTGCCGTCGATATGCTGTGGAAAAATATCGACAAATGCGCCGGCGAAAAAGTGAGCCGTACCGACTTGGATTACCGAAAATATATGGCACAAAAAACGACGGAAGGAAAAATGAGTACTTGTTGGAATACGTGGATTGCACCGCACAACATGGAGGGGTTTTTGATGATTACGGGTGATTTGCTGCTGCGAAAAGGCGATTACGAAACTGCTTTGCTGCTTTACAAAAACGCACAATATTTTGAAGAATACGCGCATTGGGATTACCGGGAACACTTAGAGTCGCGCATCAAAAGTGCGGAAAATGCCCTGCTCTCGGGTCAAAAGTTCGCGGAAATGAGTCTGCCGGATTTCGACCGCTGCATGGTTTGTCATCAGGACAGAAAGATGCGCCCGGCTGCCGCAGATGTGCATGTGCGCCTACCGAATTTGGAAGTGAGCGCACATTATTAAAGACAAAAACGACCGCCTTGCGACGGTCGTTTTGTGTTTGTTTCGGTCGGAAGAGCGGCGGCAAAAAATCCGCTCAGCGGACTACTACTTTAAACCCGATATTTCTCCCCGTTTTTTGAAAAATCGCTAAATTTATCCACGACAAAGCGAATTTTTCCAATAATTCGACCTTGTCGCTGCCGCCGAAATCGTAGCATTTTTCAAAGCCCGCATCTTTCGATAATTGCACGGCAACGGCTTTGGCTTGCGAGTTATCGCCCGCCGCAAACATATCTAAAGTCACATCGCCGTAGTCGGGATTTCGCATATTTTCAAAACCTGTCGAGTTAAAGCATTTTACTACCGCCGCCTCCGTCAGTGCCTCGAAAGCATGAAAGGCCGTCGGATAATTTTCGGGCTTGGTGCGCACCGCATTAGTGGCGTCGATGATGATTTTGCCCGCCGTGTCACCGAAGGTTTCGGACAGCGTCTCGGCAATTTCCGGCGGTGCCGCCACTAAAATTACCTCCGCCTGCCGCACTGCCTCGGCGACAGAGTGCGCGGTGGTTTGCGCATTATCGAGTAGTTCCTTTCCCTTAAAATCTTTGGTGTCTCTGACCCCTAAATACAGTCGGTGACCCGCTTTCGACCATTGCGTAGCTAAGGCCCCGCCTACGTTTCCCGTTCCGATGATTGCTATTTTCATATTATTTTTTTTTTTGCGTTTTATTTATAACAACTTAGGTGAGTGACTTCGATGCAAATCTCGACATCGGTGTCAGACGCTTGTTTCGCTTAAACCTTAGATTTTATTCGCAATATTTTCGCTTTTTACCGGTAGCAGCGTCAGACACCGAAACAATTACTTTTATTAAAAGCCCCTTTCGATTTTGGCAGGAATGAACCGTTGAATCGCTGAATGCCCATGCAATCAAGATGACGCACGCTCAACGACTCAACGACTCAACCTCTCGACAAAATTACCCAATTTTCCAACCTTTCAACGACCGTCAGCGCAGCGGCTTCTCCCGAATTTTGTTGCTGTCCGGTTATCAGGTTGCCGTCCGCAATGACGTAAGAAGCAAAAGGTGCCGCCGTTTTGAAAGTCGTGTCCGACAGCTTAGCGGCTTCGTCTTCGATGCGGTACGGTTGTATTTTTTGTCCGACCGCAGCATCGGCAATGTCCTCTTCCGCATTGGCAAAACCCGTCCACGTTTTATTTTTTACCAACAAATCGCCGTCTGACTTTCGGGCTTCCAAGAGTAAAGCGGCGGCGTGACAGACGGCGGCACTCGGCTTGCCGGATTCATAAAAATCGACAAACAGTTTTTCCAAATCCGCATTGCCCCGAAAGGTGTACATCGGTGCCTGTCCGCCGACCAAAAAAACCGCGTCGTAATCGGCGGCATCGACCTCCGATACTTTGCGGGTACTCGTCAGCATTTCGCGGTAAGCGGCAGACTGCATATAGCCCGTCGTGATGACATCGTGCGCCGCATATCCGCTTTCGTGCGCGGGGTCGGAGTAGGCATCCGCTTCGATTTTTCCGCCCTCGGTCGATACCAAATCCGCCGTGTAGCCCGCCTCTTGAAAAACGCGCAGGGGGTGAGTCAATTCGGCTGCCCAAAAACCGACCGGCCATCCGGTTTGACCCGACACGGCGGGGCTGCTGACGACCATGAGTATTTTTCCTTTTGTCGGCATGCCGTGTGCGTGTACATACCGAAGATTTTCTTTAACTTGTGACATAATTTTTTAATTTTGTCGAGTATTGCCTTTGCCTTTTGCTGACCGGGTTCGTCTCTGATTCTTTTACTAATCAAAAACAAAAACCGAATGCGCAATTCTCGTTCATTTTGTAAACTTTGGCAATTATACACATAACACCTGCGTTTAGGTCTATACTAACTAAAATGTACGGTACTAACTTTTCGGAAAGTACATTGATAATCAAACACTTACAAAATGCCGGATTTTTTATACAACGGAAAAGCCTACTACAATCCCGTCGAATTTGCGATGGACAGATTGGGCGGCACTTGGAAAATGCCCATTTTATGGAGACTGAAAGACAGCGTTTATCGCTACGGAGAATTGAAAAAATCCATTGAGCATATTTCTGACAAGATGCTGACGACCCAACTGCGGCAGTTGGAAAGCGACGGCTTTGTGCACCGTGAGGTCTATCCCGTCGTGCCGCCCAAAGTCGAATACAGTATCACGGAAAAAGGAAAAACGGCCATTCCGATTGTCATTGCCATTCGTAATTTCGGTATCGAATTGATGAAAAAAGAGGGTATCGACATCGAGTATTATCAAGCGAAAGATGAGTCCGATGACTCGGCTTGAAAAAAGGATAAAACATTGCATCCGCTGCTGTCTGCATTTCTGAAATTAAAAATATACGGATTGTGAATAAATCGAGCATCGACTTTTCTTTTTGGCAAAAATTTCTCACCTGTGCCAACCTCCTGACCGTCGCCGTCGGTTTTTTAGTCGCCTTCGCCGGCAATTCTCTTTTCTTCGACGGGCACAACAGCTACACCCGCGAGGTCTTTTTTGCGGGCGCGGAATTTTCGGAAGAGGTGCTGCATCTGAAAAATTGGCTGTTCGGTATTATCGGCGGCACCATCGTCGGTTTTCACATTTTGATGATAATGATTTCCGAAAATGCTTTTAAGAAAAAAGAGCCGTGGGCGTACCGGGCGATGTGGTACGGGCTGCTGTCTTGGTTTGTCATCGACAGCGGCATTTCCTTGTATTACGGTGCGGTACATAATGTGATTTTGATAAATCTCGTCGCGCTGTTTTTGATTGGGTTGCCCTTGGTGATGACGCGGCGGTATTTTTGAGAAAAAACGATACGGTGTCTCCATTGTCACAGCAGCGACTTTCCTCTCGGCAGCCGTTTTGACCGGTTCGTCGTTACCCAAAAAAGCACATAACGCAGCTTGCTGCTTTGTGCCCGCTTTTCCTCAAATTCAAACGCTCAAAACCTAAGAAAATGAAACTGTCAATTTACAAAATCTTCTTCTTCTTCCTGCTTACACTCACCGCATTTCTCCACATCGGCTGCGAATGCAACAGAGTCGATTGCGCCTTTAATTTTGAAGATTTTACCTTAAATCTTGTTTTCGGCGACCAAGATGCGGTTTTCGGCGAAAATCCCGTAGTACAGGTTGAAGACATCCGCATCACTTCGGAAGGCGGCAGCGATATTCCTATCACGGTTTTTAACGAAAGATTACAAGTGATAATGCAAAACGATACAATTTACACGCTTACGGTCGGCACCATCGACACTTTGGCTTTACAAAGCACAATGACTTTTGTGAGCAAAAGTAAATGCTGCGGTGACATATTTGAAATTACCGGTTTTACCGCCGACGGCGAAGATATCTGCGCCGACGACTGTACCAATTTGGTGATTGATTTGAATTAAAATTTTCGGCAGCAAGAACTGCATTGGAGGCGCGTCTGTAAGATTAATCGTGTCGGATGCACTTAATAAATACAGAAATTAGCCTTTTCAAAAGAATCATGCGATTTATCAAATCCGCACTACCGCTTTTCTTCCTGTTTCTGCATTTCAACCTTTCCTTCGGGCAGGCTTGTTATCACGGCACGTATCATTGCCGTTTTGTAAACGAGGATTACCGAGTTCCGAAACGGGTCAAATATGAATTTCTGCCCCTCGCTCGTGAGATTTGGGAAGACCCGGATTTCAGAGTAAAATATCCGAATCTCGAAATCGGTTACGCGCTGTCGGCAGAAGAAGCTGCGGAGTTGACCCGTTCGAATCCTTCTCTTGCCGAATATCGGCATCTCAGGCAATGTTTAAAAAAAAGCAAGTTGCATATAAGCGGCAGACAAAAGGCGGACTTCCGGTTTTATACACTCGAAGTGCTGTATGAACCGCTTGTTCTTCGATTAAAAACCGGCGACGAAACCTTTTATTTTGTCGGCAATTTTTTCGGCAGTTGCAGTCGGCGGAATGTTTTCTTTTTGGGTGAGTGAAAGTCGGCTGACTTTATTAGTCAGCGCGAGGGTTGCCTTCGTGCTTCACATCAGTCCGCCTCCGTTGGAATTATAACACGACAACCTTTCGGTAATATAAAAAGCCCCGCCCGAAACTAATTTCGAGCAGACCCTTTATCGTCGTATAAGTTTGACTTATTTTAGGTTTTATATGCTTTGTTTTTTGGCAAAAAAACTTTATCTTCGATAAGAACAAAACGAAAACTACAAAAGAATGGCAAAGGATATTTTCATGAGCACGTGAAAGAAGCCTTAGAAAAAGCAGGTTGGACAATTACACCTGATCCGTATTTTCTAAAGTGGAAAAAGAAGAATTTACAAATAGATTTAGGTGCTGAAAAAATTCTTGCGGCACAAAAAGGTAAAACCGTTATTGCCGTTGAGGTGAAAAGTTTTTTATCACATTCTCGAATGTCAGACTTTCATACTGCTTTAGGTCAATATCGAAATTATTTTCGCTTATTACGAAAAACAGAACCCGAAAGAACTCTGTACTTAGCCATTCCGAAAGACGCTTGGTCAGATTTCTTTGACAGTCCTTTCGGAAAAGAAGTAATCGCAGAAGAACAACTGAAAATTATTGTCTATAATCCGGTAAATAAAAAACTCGTACTATGGATAAATTAAAATTCTACCAAGAAACAATCAAAAAAATCATCGCCGACTACGCTTCCGTCAGCTATCCTAACCGCGAAGAGTCGGAACTACAAAGCGTCTTCGACGACAAAAACGGTCATTACTTTCTGATGGACATCGGTTGGGAAGATATGTCGCGCATTCATACTTGCCTGCTGCACGTTGACATTAAAAACGGCAAAATTTGGATACAGAAAGACTTCACGGAAAAAGGTATCGCTATGGACTTAATCGAAGCGGGCATTGATAAAAATGAAATCGTTTTAGGTTTTCAAGCCCCTTTTAAACGCCCTTTTACGGAGTTTGCTGCCGC
>JAHDCG010000183.1 GCA_020629965.1 Saprospiraceae bacterium
AACCGTCAACCGTCAACCGTCAACCGTCAACCGTCAACCGTCAACCGTCAACTATTTTCCGAAACCAAAATATCAACCTGCCCGCGCGCCAAGCCGTGTACGCCTTAGCCGCCCTCATCGACCGTGCGCGCCCGGATGCGGAAATTGTCGTGAACGCCGAGGATTTACTGAACTTTATCGACCGTGGTGCCGCCGAGACCGGCGATAAATACGAACCCATCCGTCGTTTCTTTTTTCATCTGAATCAACATCCTTTGACCGTCGAGAGTGCGGACGGTACCGGTTTCAGCGGCATCAACTGGCTGTCGCACGCCGAAATACGTGACGGGAAAATCTACACCCGTTTCACGCCCCGCGTTACCGATTATTTTTTACAAATTCAGAGTCAACCGCACGCCCGACTGTTGGAAGATTTGCGACCGTATAAATCAAAATTTACGGCGGGTATTATCGGTCTTTTTGAAGCGCACAAAACAGGAAATACCGCCGTGCCCGCCTTTAGTTTTGATTATGATTTGCAGGACTTGAAAAATTATTTTGCCGTCGAAGAAAATTACAAACGCTTTTTTGATTTCGAGCGGTTTGTCTTAATCGTCACGCAGAAGGAGTTGGAGGAAAACGACATTTTGCCGTATTGGTTTTCTTTTGAAAAAATCAAAAAGGGTCGCAACATCAAGGACATTCGTTTTACGGTCTATACGCGCCCGAAAGTGCTGTTGGATTTGCGCCCGCAACTCAGCAGTGCCGCTCCCGTGCAGCGCGATATTTTTGACGAACAACGCGCCGGAATTTTCGATAAAGAAAAGCAGATTATTTTTGAAGAATTGACGCGCAAACACAAGACGGGTAAAGCTTTCGCCCAAAAATTTTTGAGCTTTTTAGATACGGAAGAGGCGCGTGCGTACTTGCTGCTGGTGCGTTCGGGTTTGGAAAAAACGGCGGCTTTTTCCGTATTGGAGAAAATGAAAAAGGAGGACGGCGAACTTTTGGATTTGGTGCGCGGTATGGTTGCAAAAACAAATAAATCTGCCGCATTTGACAAAGAAGAAACGGCAAAGTAAACATCGTGCCGACGAGATATTCGATTGTAGGCCGAAATAAAGAGTCGAGCAAATTTTATGATACTTTCCGAAAAACACCTCATTCCCCGCGCTTATTTTCATAGCTTTGCGGCTCGATATGGATGACTTAAACTTCATAGAATCTTTCCTCGCGGGCGAACTGCGCAACAACGAAATCAAGCACTTCAACGCGCAGGGCACCTGGTCTTCTTTTCAACGGGCATACTTGGCAGCTTTGATTTTGTGGAATTTTTCTAAAGCACACCTCATCGACGACACGGCATTCTGTGTCAGGGTGGAAACCCGCAAATACAACCCCGGTTGGGTCGTCGTCACGATGAATAATAACGATCTTTTTAAAGTTTATTTCGTAGTCGAAAGTCTGCTTTTAGAGTCAAAAGACGATGTGTATGTCACGGATTTGGCGAAGGTAATCGACGCGGAAATCAGTCCGCCGGAAGAGGATAAGCGGTTGGCGGAGAATTGAGCTTTTTGGGAGGAGAGAGAAATTTAATGAGGAGAGAGGAGTCAGGTGAGAGGAGAGAGAGGAGCACGATTTTAATCGGATGTCCGATTGCAGTCCGTAGGGTTTATCTCGCATAAAGACGCAAAGCAGTCTAAAATCTAACGTCTAAAATCTAAAATCTCAACACCATGTTCAACTTCCCCGTACTCAAAAGAAAAATACTGAACAACGGCGCACTGTTGATTTCTTTGTTCAAATTGCGTCCGCTGTTGGCTAAAATCGGACCCGGTTCGGTGGTCATCGACTGCGGAGCAAACATCGGGGACATCACCGCGCAGTTTGCGAAAACGGGCGCGACGGTGCATTCTTTCGAGCCGGACCCGTTGGCTTTCGGTCGCCTGACCAAGCGTTTTTCGGACACCGAGAATATTACGCTGCACAATAAAGCAGTGTGGATTGAAGACACGGAAATTCCCTTTTATTTTCACAAAGACCGCACGGAAGCAGACGTTGAATTAACGGTCAGCTCCTCCGTCATCGGGGATAAAGTGAACGTCAGCGAAACGCAAAAGGTCATGGTGCAAGCCGTTGATTTGACGGCATTTATCGAAAAAATGAACAGCCGCGTTGCCCTGCTCAAAGTCGATATCGAAGGCGCGGAAATCGAACTGCTGCACAAGATTATCGAGTCCGGTATTTACCAAAAAATCGACCTCGCCGTAGTGGAAACGCACGAAACGAAAATTCCCGGTCACAAAGAAAAAGTGGCGGAGATTAAGCAGATTTTGGCGGAAAAAGGGATTGAGAATATTAAGTTGAATTGGATTTGAGAGCGAAGAGTAAAGAGTAGAGAGCGGAGAGTTGAGAGTAAAGAGCAGCGCGGCGACTATGGAATTTGTCCGTAGTCGCCGCGAGAGTCTAACATCTAAAATCTAACATCTAAAATCTAACATCCAAAGTCTCACCTCAAACCTTCCCCGCAAAAAAAGACCAGACCGCATCTTCGGTCGGCAGCGGCGCGGTGATTTCTTCTCTTTCGCCCGTCACCGGGTGGTCAAAACTGACCTTCCATGCGTGCAGATGAATCGAGCGGTCTTTGTTGCCGCGTCGGGCGCCGTATTTGACATCGCCTTTAATCGGGCTGCCGATAGCGGCGAGCTGGGCGCGGATTTGGTGGTGTCTGCCGGTGATAAGTTCGATTTCTAACAAGTGATAGTTGTCGCTCGATGCGACGGTTTTGAATTTTAGTTCCGCGCGCTTTGCACCGGGCGAGGGCTTGTCCGCTGCGTAGGTTTTATTTTGCTTTTCGTTTTTAGACAGATAATGAAAAATCGTGCCTTCGGGCTGCGGCGGCGCATTTTTGACCACGGCGAGGTAGGTTTTATTGACGGTACGCGCCCGAAATTGTGCGTTCAGATTTGTTACTGCGCCCCGCGTTTTTGCCAACAGCACCACCCCGCTCGCCGGTCGGTCGATACGGTGTACGACAAAAATTTCGCCTTTGGTATAAATCTCGGCGAGTTGCGACAGAGCTTTATCTTCGGTTTTATCCTCTTGCACCGCCATATTGCCCGGTTTGTTGAAGGCAATGATTTGGTTGTTTTTATAGAGAACGAGTTCTGTGATTTGCATTTATTAAGATTTTAGACTTTAGACGTTAGATTTTAGACTGCTTTACGGCTCTTTTGGGAAGATTGCTTTGATTATTGTACAAGTATCTCAAGGAACAGAGACGATTGAAGACGCGGGAGTCTAACGTCTAAAATCTAATATCTAACGTCTCATTTAACCTCCTCATAATCAATAAATTCCCCCTCGTCATCGTCATCCGCACGGCGCGATTTCCCCTTCACTTCAAAAGAATCACGGGAATGAAATCGGTCGTTGCGCCGCCGTTCTTCCAAGCGTTTTTTCTCCGTATAACGAAAGAAAAACCATGCGACGGCGAGGATAAGCACAAATTGAAACATGGAAAAATATTTAGGTTTTTGTGTTTTTTTAATTGAAATAAGGCAGATAGGAAGGTGGTGCAACGCGTCAGACAAACCAAAAACAGAAAACTTATCATTTTCTGTTTTCGGCGTGTCCGACGAGTTGACGGAATAGTGATTTTTAAAGAAAAACGAAAAGTTTGCAGCATCGAAAAAGCCAAGCAACCAACGAAAGCCGTCCACCAACCATCAACTACCAACTACCAACCAACCTAATGTGCTTCAAGCCAATTTTCCCCCACATCCATCCCCACCAAAATCGGGACTTTCAGACCCGGAATGGCATTTTTCATTTTCTCTTCGATAATCGGTTTCAGCTCCTCCAGTTCGTCTTTGTGTGCGTCGAAAACCAGCTCATCGTGTACCTGCAAGACCATTTTGGTTTTGTAGTTGCCTTCCGTCAAAAATTGATGAATGTCCGCCATGGCAATTTTAATCATGTCGGCGGCGGTACCCTGTATCGGGGTGTTGACGGCGTTGCGCTCGGCGTGACTGCGCAGCATGGAGTTGCGGCTGTTGATGTCGCGCAGGTAGCGGCGGCGACCTTCGAGGGTCATCACGTAGCCGTCTTCCTTGGCTTGTTTGACCACGTCGTCCATCCACTTTTTCAGACCTTCGAAGCGGGCGAAATAGTTTTTAATCAGGTCGCTTGCCTCGCTGCGCGGAATGTCGAGTTGCTTGGATAAATTGGTCGCGCCGGCCCCGTAAATCACGGCAAAATTGACTGTCTTGGCACGGTTACGTTGGTCGCGGGTGACTTCTTCCAAAGGCACATCGAAAACGCGCGCCGCCGTCGCCGTGTGAATATCAAGACCGTTTTGGAAAGCGTTGACCATCGTTTCGTCACCGCTGATTTCGGCAATGAGGCGCAGTTCGATTTGCGAATAATCCGCCGCCCAAATCACGTAGTTTTCGTCGCGCGGAACGAAGGCCTCCCGCACCTTCGCGCCCTCCGGGGTGCGGACGGGAATGTTTTGCAAATTCGGGTTGCTCGAACTCAAACGACCCGTCGCCGCCAATGCCTGATTAAACGAGGAGTGAATGCGACCCGTGCGCGGATTGACCATCGTCGGCAGTGCGTCGATGTAGGTCGATTTTAATTTCGTCAAGCCGCGAAAGCGCATGATTTTGTCGATGACGGGTACATCGGGTGCGAGTTCCGACAGGATTTCCTCGCCCGTGCGGTACTGCCCGGACTTGGTTTTTTTCCAGCGGTACGGCACCTGCATCCGGTCAAAAAGCACTTCGCCTACCTGCTTCGGCGAGGCGATATTGAAGGTCGTACCCGCCGTTTTGTAGATGTCGCGCTCCAGTTGTTGCAGTTCCGCGTCAAATTCTTTAGAGTACGCCGCCAGATAATCCGAGTCGATTTTGATGCCGTTGTATTCCAACTGCACGAGGGCTTTAATCATCGGCTCCTCGATGCGGTGATAAAGGTCTGCGAGTCCCTGCTCTTCCAGTTCAGGTTGCAGATAATTGCGCAGGCGCAAGGTCACGTCCGCATCTTCCGCTGCGTAATCGACCACTTTTTCCACGGGAATATCCCGCATGGTCAGCTGATTTTTGCCTTTTTTACCAATCAAGGAAGTAATCGGCACGGGCTGATATTTGAGGTAAGTCTCGGCAAGGTAATCCATATTGTGCCGCAGTTCCGGCTCCAGCAGGTAGTGCATTATCATCGTGTCGATGTACTTGCCCTTGACTTCTACGCCGTACCATTTCAGCATCAGCGCGTCGTATTTCAGATTTTGCCCGACTTTTTCGATTTTTTCATTTTCAAAAACACCTTTAAACTCCGCCACGATTGCCTTTGCCTCGTCTTGGTCGGCGGGTACGGGCACATAATATGCGTGACCGGGGCGCACCGCAAAGGAAATGCCGACCAACTCCGCTTCGTTGGCGTCAATGCCCGTCGTTTCCGTATCGAAAGTAAAAGATTTCACGTCGGAAAGCAGGTCGATTAAAGCCTTGCGTCCCTCGGCGGTGTCGATGAGTTCGTAAGTATGTTCCGTATTATTGATGTTGCTGTCGGCAACGGAATGCGCCGCCGGACCGCTTTTTTTCTCTCCCAAAAATGCCGGTGCGGGCATTCCCGCGAAGAGGTCGCCCTGACCCGTTTTCGACTCGGCGGGTTTTTGCTGCGGCTCTCCGAGAATGGATGCGGCGAGCGAACGAAACTCCAAATCCTTAAAAATTTCCGCCAATACTTCCTTGTCCGGAGCTTCCAATTCATAATGCGCTGCGTTAAATTGTATCGGCACATTCGTGTCGATTGTCGCCAGTCTTTTCGACAACAAACCCTGCTCCGCAAACTCGATAACCTTCTCCTTTTGCTTGCCTTTCAGCTTATCCGTATTTTCTAAAAGACCTTCCAAACTGCCGAATTGCTTCAATAATTTTACCGCCGTTTTTGCCCCGATACCCGGAATACCCGGAATATTATCGACCGCGTCACCCTGCATCCCGAGTACGTCGATGACCTGCTCCACACGCTCGATGTCCCATTTTTTCAACACCTCGTCTTTTCCCAAAATCGCCACGCTGTTACCCATGCGTGCGGGTTTGTAGAGGTAAATATTCTCGGAAACCAACTGCGCATAATCCTTATCCGGTGTCACCATATAGACCTGAAAACCCTCTTTCTCCGCCTGCTTCGCAATGGTGCCGATGGTATCGTCCGCCTCGTAATTATCAATCGTAATAATCGGAATATTGAACCCGCGCACAATCTCCTTGATATACGGAAAAGCAATCGCAATATCTTCCGGTTGTTCCTCACGATTTGCTTTGTACTCCGAGTACATTTCATTTCGAAAAGTGCCGCCCGAGGGGTCGAAAGCCACGGCGATGTGCGTCGGCTTTTGATTCTTCATAATGTCCCACAGCGAGCGCACAAAGCCCGTAATGGCGGAGGTGTTCAGCCCTTTGGAGTTGATGAGCGGGCGAGTAATAAAGGCAAAATGCGCCCGATAAACCAAGGCGTGACCGTCTAAAAGGAATAGTTTTTTTTCTGACATGGTGCGATTTACGATTTATTGAACGCAGTGAAATCCCGACTTCAGTCGCGGACGATTTACGATGTACGAGGGGGTTTTCGCTTTGAGGGAAACAGAGGACTTGCTGTCCGGTTTTTTCTCAAATTTATTCTCTCGATACGTTCTTCGTGCGGATAAAATTTTCTCGGTGCGAAGGTAGGATTTTTTGGGGAGGCGGGTAAGAAAAAAGGGAAGGGTGTATTCCATAAAATGGAAAAACAAATTCTAATCTTCAGTATCATAAAGTACTGTGTAATAGAAGTTTGTTAGTGTTTCTTTCCTTTATTTTTGGGGAGAACAAGGCGAAAAAAGTCAACCGTAGCCGTAGCTACGGTTGACTTTTTTCACCGCGGTTATCCACAAAAATAAAGACGCGAAAAATTTAATATAACCTTTGTTACGCGGTATGAAGGAGGTAGAGTATTCTCCAAATGAATATAATACATAACCGGTAAATAGTAGAAATTCCAAAAGCAAAACTCTCTACCAACCAATATCCGTTGCGCTCATGGACACGCGCCCCACATTGCCTTCTTTGTCAAAAAAAAATCTTAAATGATTGCAGTTTTGCAATCTATCACTTTCAATACAATCTGCACACGGACAATCATAACCGAAATTAAATTTATATCTAACTCCGTATTGTCTGATAGTTGTTGAGTCTTCAGGAGGTTTGCCGAAAATACTGAAGATAGTTTCTTTTGGCATACCTTTAAAGCAATTGTCATATTCTTTAGAAGAACTAACATATTGAGCAAACTCAACGTATTCTTTGTGTTTATCTTTAAGATTATTACTTGTAAAATTAAAACGATGAGTTTCACCACTTTCATCTAACTCAATTTTTCCTTTAAGATAGAGTATGGTTTTCTGACATTCGTCGGATACTCCTTGTTTTTTTAAATATCTCGTAGGACTAAAGCAACTTATTTGCTGCACAATAAATAGCAATAACAATATTTTCTTAGTATTCATAATATCAGTAATTTATGTGAATAAATACTGATATCGTTATGCACTAAAACGATATAATTTCCTTTGGGTAGATTAGTTTTGATGTTAATTATCTCACCGGCAAACCCTGTCCTAAAGACTTCTGTTCCCAATATGTCTATTATGCGAATCTCGCCCGACTCAAGATTAATATTCGATAAATCTATATTAAAATACCCATTGTTAGGATTTGGAATTATGTTTATGTTCTTTAAATTTTCTGCTTTTCTTACAGCGTTTGTATCTCCACAATTTTCAGAGGTTGCGATTGGAGTTAAATTATTACAATTACTATTATTTAAAACGCTTGTACTTCTTGGAAAGATAGTTTCTGCACCGTTTTCGTCTGCTTGTTTAATTGTTAAATCAGCGTTATTGGCATTTATGTTGGTTCCATCAGGGTACATTGCATATTGTGTAGTTGGATCGGTAATTGGATTTGAATTAGGATTTATAGCATGCTGCAACATATGACAATGCCCTAATTCATGCAAGAAATAATTTTTAATGTCACCATACGAAACAGAAGATTCCGTAATACTCGGAGACACTCTAATATCCATATCTACCATTCGGTAACCTATTCTTGGTTCTTCTTCGTCTGAGTCAATGCACAAATTTACATAATCTGCGCTAACAATTACACCAGCTTTACCGTGCGTAGCGTTGAGTTCTTGTATTACTACTAGGTTCACATTATCATCGGGGTTAGTCTGCGTCAAAGAACTATCATTATCATCGATAAAAAAGGCAACTTGTGTTTGAATACACCATTCTTCTAATGCTTCTATAAACGCAGATTTTATATACAAAAGATTATTGTTAGAAATGTTGGTACTGAAAGTAAATTTTATGCCATTTTCATTAAGGTTAGATAAAACGATAGGCAGACTAGGGATATCGTTGAATTGCCGATTATTCCATAAGGAATAAGGAATGTGAAGAGTTTCCGACGATTCTCCTATTCCGCAGGCGTTCATTACTTTTACTTTTCCTGTCCCTGCGGGATTTGTAAACTGCTTACTATTTGTAACAGAAGGAACATAAATTTTTATTTCATCATCTTGCCAAGAAATAATTTCTCCGACTTCTGCAACCGCTTGTCCTACTGTTCCTAAAGTTGAAGCACTATCAGCGTTTCTGAAAATAACTCTTGATTTTTCAACATCAAAAAAACCGAAATGACTACCTGTAATTGTCAAGACTTCTCTTGCACCTGCATGCAATAAAGTATTATCTAATCCGAGAACTTGCGGGTCTCCGTCATCACAGCCACAAAGAACATCATCTATATCATTGTCAACAATTACCGGGTCGTATAATTCATTTGGAATCGGAACATCGCCTGTATAATGATAGCTTAAACCTTGCATCATAGTAACTTCAAAACCGAGACCAGCAGATGCTGCACAGTCTATGATACCGGAAAAAGATAAGGTAAAAAGTTTGTTCGGGAGGTTGTTAAGTTCTACAAGTTCGCTTTGACTCACAGGTTCAATAGCAGCAAATTCAATCTTTAAAATATCTTCCGAAAAATTCTCTTTTTCAATCGAATATATTCCAAATGAATTAGGAAAATTGATACTTACATTATCACT
>JAHDCG010000283.1 GCA_020629965.1 Saprospiraceae bacterium
GTCGCGGTTACTAAATACGAGTAACACCGATCTTCAGGTCGTCTGAAAGAAGATGGTGTTTTTTTACGACGACTTAAAAGTCGTGATTACTAAAAATGACATTTCGGAACGCTCCGAAATGTCATTTTTATGCACATAGGTACGGGGTACTTTTTCAAGAACAACACGAAAAATTTCAATATTATTCGTATTTCCAAAAAGGAAAGTACCTCGTATTTATTACCCCGCTTTCTGCAAAGGCGCAGTCTCCTCCGCCCGTTTCGCTTCCTGTTTTTCGGCGTAAGCCAAAGCCGCATCGCGCACCCAGGCACCTTCATCCCAAGCCTTATTGCGGGCTGCCAAACGTTGCTTATTACACGGCCCGTGACCTTTGACTACCTGCCAAAATTCCTCCCAGTCAATCTCACCGAAGTCATAGTGACCGCGCTCCTCGTTCCATTTTAAATCGGGGTCAGGAATTGTTAAACCCAGAATATCGGCTTGCGGCTTGGTAATATCGACGAATTGCTGACGCAGTTCATCGTTCGTTTTGCGCTTAATTTTCCACTTCATCGACTGCTCCGTGTGTGTGCTTTCCGCATCCGGCGGACCAAACATTGCGAGTGACGGCCACCACCAGCGGTCGAGCGCATTCTGCGCCATTTGCTTCTGTACTTCCGTGCCGTTGCAGAGCGTCAACATAATTTCGTAGCCCTGTCTTTGGTGGAAAGATTCCTCTTTACACACACGCACCATTGCCCGCGCGTAGGGACCGTAAGAGGTGCGGGTCAGCGGCACTTGGTTGATGATGGCGGCACCGTCCACGAGCCAACCGATGGCGCCCATATCTGCCCATGAAAGGGTCGGATAATTGAAAATGGAGCTGTATTTGGCTTTGCCGCTGTGTAATTGTTCGAAGAGTTCGTCGCGGCTGACACCGAGCGTTTCGGTGGCGGAGTAGAGGTAAAGACCGTGTCCCGCCTCGTCCTGTACTTTTGCCAGCAGCGCGGTTTTGCGACGCAAAGTGGGGGCGCGGGTTATCCAGTTGCCCTCGGGCAGCATCCCGACGATTTCGGAGTGCGCGTGCTGCGAAATCTGACGAATGTGCGTCTTGCGATACTTTTCGGGCATCCAATCTTTCGGTTCGATGCTTTCGCCCCGGTCAATGCGGTCTTGAAATTGCTTTTCAAGTAAATCTGTGGTGGTGGTATTTTTCATAATCTTTTAGTTTATTCTTTTGGTCGGTGGTATTTTCTTGAGGATTTACGATTTACGATGTACGATTTACGATTGCTTGGCATTTGTTTTTGTCATAATGCTTGCTTCCGTTTCATGGAAACCAGCGAAATGAAACCTAAACTTAATCCTAACTTTTAGAAAAATTTTTAAACCTTCTGTTTCAGAACGAGTTGGTCGTAATTCGTAATTCGTAATTCGTAATTCGTAATTCGTGTCAAGCATCAAAATC
>JAHDCG010000284.1 GCA_020629965.1 Saprospiraceae bacterium
ACTTTTTGAAGTGCCCCGTACTTTTCGCCGATTTTTCGTTTGGTAATTTAAAATAAAAATCAAAAATTCTTATACAATGAAGTACAAATTTTTCGCTCTGCTGTTCTTTTTCGCTCTGCAAATGCAGGCTCAGCAAACCATCAAAACGCCCTCGGGCTACGATTTTAAAGTCAAAGACAATGTCGCCTGCACGCCCGTCAAAAGTCAAGACCGCACCGGTACCTGTTGGTCGTTCAGCACCGTTTCTTTTTTGGAAAGCGAGCTGCTGCGACAGGGCAAAGGTACTTACGACCTTTCGGAAATGTACATCGTGCGCAATATTTACAAAGATAAGGCGATGAATTATGTGCTGCGTCAGGGCAAAGCGCAGTTCAGTCAGGGCAGTCTGAACCACGACGTGATGCGCGCTTTTAAGAAAAACGGCATCGTGCCCGAGGCGGCGTACAGCGGCAAACAGGAGGGCGAAACCAAACACGACCATAGCGAATTGGTGGCCGGTCTGAAAGGTTATCTCGACGGCATTATGAAGTCCAAACGCTTGAGCACCAAATGGATGCGCGGATTTGAGGGCATTTTGGATGCCTATTTGGGCGAAATGCCCGAGACCTTCGAGTACGCCGGCAAAGAAATGAGCGCGGAGGCATTCACCAAAGATATGGGTTTGAACGCCGACGATTACGTGGAGTTGACCTCGTACACACATCATCCGTTCTACGAGCAATTTGTCCTCGAAATTCCCGATAATTACAGCAACGGCAGCTACTACAACGTGCCGCTTTCCGACCTTACCGCCGTGGTAGATAACGCCCTCGCCAACGGCTACTCGGTCGCGTGGGACGGTGATGTGAGTGAAAAAGGTTTCGATGCCCGCCAAGGTATTGCCGTCGTACCGACCGATGCCGACCGCGAAGATTTGTACGAAATGCCGGGCAAAGAAATGAACGTCACCCAAGCCGACCGCCAAACGACTTTCCTCAGCTACTCGACCACCGACGACCATCTGATGCACCTCACCGGCACGGCCGTTGACCAAAACGGCACGAAGTATTATCTGACCAAAAATTCGTGGGGCGAAATCAGCGACCACAAAGGTTTTCTTTACATGTCAGAGCCGTATTTTAAGTTGAAAACCGTGGGGGTGTTGGTACATAAGGATGCAGTACCTGCACAAATTAAGCAACGTCTTCAAATATGAGATTAGTTGCCGGTTGCCGGTTGCCCGTTGTCCGTAGGCGCGTGGCTTTCGTTCACCTTTGTTGCTGTCTCCTTTGGTAGTTTTTCTTCTGAAAAGCAGCGAGTAGCCAAGCAAGAAATAAACTAAAAAAAAGCCCCGATGAAATTTACTTTCACCGGGGCTTTTCAGTTAGCTTCCGTCAACCGTCAACCGTCAACCGTCAACCGTCAACC
>JAHDCG010000184.1 GCA_020629965.1 Saprospiraceae bacterium
CTTGGTTATTTATTTTTTGGAAGCCGAGACCGGGAGAGGTCTCGGCGTTTTTTTTTGGAGTTTAGTGGGAACTTGAACCGCGGATGTACCATTTGAAGCCGAAGTCGAGATTGGATCTGTTTTGGTCTATTGTACCGACTGTTATATCATCTAAGTTGTTGAGGGCTCTGAAAAAGACGCTCTTTTGTTTTGAAAAAAAGTTGAAGGTAGGATTAATGCTAAAATTTTTCGTTAGAAAAATTTCGTAATCGAATATAAAAACGGGACTGTTGTAGGTTTGCGCAGCGGTCGCAAAACCCTCGGGTCGTTTGTTGAAGGTACGCCACAAAACGGAGGGTGTGAGCTTGTGTCTGCCGACAAATAAACCCACTCCGATTTCAAAACCCAGACCTAAAGTAGTGACCGAAAGTCTGTCGCTGAAATCTTCTTCGCTGCTTGTAACTAAAACAATTCCTGCTTTATCATAGCCGAATTCGGGGTTTAGGCGTGCAGTCAAGTAAATGCGCTCGTTGAGTACAGGTAGATAAAAGCCAAACTCGGGAGCAATCCGAAAAAAGTAACGATTGATTGTATTAGGTCGCCGCAATTCTTTTCGGGTGCGAATGAATTGATAGTTCCCCCGCAAACCGAAATAAAATCCGTCCTTGAAAAAATATCTTGTATCGGGTGTAATTCTACAAACCATGAAATTTTCGGTCATTGAAAAATAACCGTTTCCACCCGCGCGAAAAATGCCCTTTTTGATGAAATCGAGGGCAATCGGTCGCATACCGGCGGCTCGAGTTCTTAGAAAAAACTGTTTGATACCGAGATCAAATTTAGGGCGAAATTTATCCGGAAACCATTCCTGTTCTCCTCTTACGACTCCTTGCAATAACACTTCGTAAGACAGACTCAACTCCGTGCTCTCATTTAAAAATAATGCCGCCCCCACCCGAGTGAGCCACGAAAAACTGCGCAAACCAACGGGTGTTTCTTCTTGGTGTTTGAAAGAAACCCCTGCTCTTTGTATCGCAAAAGGTCTGAACTTTCCTTTACCGAAATAATATGTTCCGAAAACTTCTAAATTTGTGTTTCCGCTTACCACCGTCGAGTCTATGAAGAAATTTTCCGATGTATTTCTGAAAGAACTTAATTGTAATCCGAACAATAAATGATTATCGACCATCAAGCCGAACTCGGGTAAAATACCGATGAGGTTGTTTCTCAAACTCAAAACGTCATTTCCATCTCTGAAAGTGGTCTGTTGTACAAAAGCACGACTGTTTTCAAAGTACCAATCGCCTTTTTGCGGTTGTGCAATGAGGAAAAGGGCGAAAAAGCAGAGGATTAAAGTGATAAAAAATTTCATTTCTTTTGGAGTTTATTCCGGATTCGAGCCGCGCAAATACCACCTGATACCTAACGTAAAATCAGTCACCCGCCGCTCGTTTTTGCTGACAGCAAATTCTTCTCCGTTCGGCGTTTTGCTGAAAAGTACGATAGTCTGTGTGGGGTGATAAGCGATATTTGCGTTGAGGCTCAATCGGTCGTTGAGAAAGAATTCGTAGTCGAGGGCAGCATTTGCAGTGGTGTATTTTTGGGTTAAAGCGGAGGCTTCGGCGGCGGCGGCACGGTTGCGCAGTACCGTAAGTGTCGGTTCGAATTTATTTCTGCCTTTGAATATTCCAAAACCCAAACGCACACCAAAGGCAGTATTCAGCACCGCCCCGTCAAGGCGCAAAAAAGAACTTTCGTTAATGATACTCACCCCCGCACTTTGTCGATTGATGCCGAATTGCGGCTCTGTCAAAAGGTACACGAAATCTTTTGCTAAAGGAAAGTACATTCCGACCGACAGGTTCCCACCGATATTATTTCCGTCAAATGCCCCGCTGACGTTTCCCTCCCTCGCCTTAATGCCGGCGTAAAAAACGTCCAACCTGCCGTATATCCGGTCGGCAAAAAAGTGTTTGACCGAAGGCGTTACGGACACTTGTGTTCCGTCAGAAGACCGAGTAAAATTACCCGTTCCACCCAATAACGCTACCCCTTTGTCGATAAAACGGCGAGCGTTGAGATTTTCGATGCCCGCTCGATTAAAAAACAAAAATTGACGAAAAGTCAAACCGATACGGGGGCGAAATCTTTCGGGCAGCCATTCATCAATGCCTCGCACCTCGTCGCGCAGTATGACAGTGTAAGCCAACTCCAAAGCCGTATTTTCGGTCAAATAAAACGCCAAGCCGAAAGCCGCGTTCCAATCTAAAGAACTTCTTGTACTACCGTTAAAAAAATTGTTGTTAAAACTCGACACTTCGAAGCGAGTAGCCAGAAACGGCGTCCATTTATTTTGGTTAAGATAGTACGTTCCGAAGGCGGCTGCGCTAAAGTTTTGAAAGCGTAATTTCTCTTGCCCCGTACTGCTTTGCCCGAACACCGAGTAGCCGAGTTGCGCGCCTATAAGTAATTGATTATCGAGCATGACACCGAACTCCGGCGACACTGCAAAGCTGTTAAAACTTGTTTTAAAACCGCTGTTCAGGGTTGCTTCGGCAGTAGGTTTGCTGACGGAGATGCCGAGGCTGCTCGTACCGATAAATAAGTCACCCTTGCGCGGCTGCGCGAAAAGAGAAAAAACGGTAAAGCAAAGAAAGAAGGAGAAAATGAGTTTCATTTTGCCGATAATTAAGCGGGAAGTGAAGGGTATGATTTCTTGCATTCACAAAGTAAATCATATTTTTGACTCTGCCAAAAAATGCGACAAATTTTCGGAATGAGAGACGAGCTTTTGACAGATACGTTATTCTAATTCCGAGGAAGGCAAACAAATGTGCGGCGCCTTGTAAGACGAGCAAGGCACAGCCTCGCGCCGACTAAACGCCTAAACCCTTAAAACTCCTAAACAACATCTCCTTACCGCACCAAAGTCACATCTCCCTTTTCCGTCACCCTCTCCTCCCCTGTTTCGACTTCCACGGTATAAACCAAAACGTCGGCGGGGAAAGGCTTTCCGTCGGCATTGCCGTCCCAATTTTCGCTGCCTTCATAGACTAAATCGCCCCAACGACTGTAAATTTTCAGCGTAAATTCCAAGTCCTGCCCTTCCGCTGCGGAGACGGGTCCGAAAGTGTCGTTCACACCGTCGCCGTTCGGAGTGAAAATGTTGGGCATTTCGAAGCCTTCGCAGGGATTAACCGCTACGGTCGTCACTGCGCTGCAATTGAACTCATTCGTAATCGTGACCTCGATGGTATCGGCGGTTTCGACGGTGATTTCTTCGGTCGTTTCGCCCGTTGACCAAAGGACGGTTTCGCCTTCCGACAAACCGATAGTGATGATGGTCGGGCCGTTGCAGAGATTGTTGTCGCCGACGGCTATGGCGGGTTCGGGAAATTGCGCGACGGGCACGGTATAGTCTAAAATCGCGGTGCAGCCGGCGGCATCGGTGACGGTGAGCGTGCCGTTTTCTTGGGTGAGACCGGTGAAAGTATTGTTTACCTGCGTGGCTTCCGAGTCGTCGATGCTGTACGTGTAAGGAGGGGTGCCGCCGCTGACTTCCGCCGAAAAACCGGCGTCCTCAATAACATTTTCGGAATTACATTGACCGGGCGTAATAGCCAAAGGAGCAATCTGCGGAACGTCGGTCGCAAAAATTTCAAAATCCGTGACGGTCTCGCAATCGTTATTGCCGGTGACGGTGAGCGTGTAGATGCCGGGTGCGAGATTTTCGAGAAAAGGGTCGTTTTCACCGGTGCTCCATGCGTAGGTATAGGGTTCGAGTCCGCCGGATACCATGACTGTTATACCGCCGGTCGCTTGATTACAGTCGATGTCGGATACTTCGGCTTCGACCTGCGGCGCGGGCAAAACGTTGAAACTTTTGAACTGTAAAACCTCGCAACCCGGTGCGCCCAGAGTATAACCGACGGTATAGAGACCCGGGGCTAAAACGGAAGGGTCAACCTGCCCCTGCTCGTCCGCGCTGAAGTCCCAAACCCCGCCTTCCACATTGACGACAAAAGTCTGAATGCCGTCGTTTTGACAAATCAAGTCGGGTCCTTCCAGCGTCAGCGGCCCGAAGGCGTCGGTGTTATAAATGCAGACTGTTTGCTCGTTAAAAGACCCGCCCGTACTGCCCGTGTAGCCGTAATAGACCGGCACGCCGGGCGGAAAAAAGGTCGTGATGTCGCCTTCGTAAGTAATGGTGACATCGTCCAGAGTCGCCTCGAAAATCGGCACGGCGGGGTCCCACCGCACCCTGAAACAGTGGTCTTCACCGTCTTCGATATTCGGCAGCAGCACGGGGTCTGCCAAAACCGTGGGTGTATTGTGAATAGCCACCCCGCCGCTCATGATACCCATGTGGTCTTGCGGCGGGTCGAAAAAATCTGCGTTTTGCCAAGTGTCGAACTCAACGGCAACCGAAGGTATGATGCCTTCATAGCCAATACCGCCGCCGCTCATGCCTTGAGCGGTTACATCGGTGGCGAGCACAAATGCTAATCCGTCCGCGCCGGCATCGTCGTTGCCGAAATACATGGTACCGTTGTAATCGAACGGCTCGGACAGGTCAACGGGCGTATTAAAAAACGCAGACCCGTTTTGGGTGGTCGTCGCGGATGTCAGTCGCGTACAAGAATTATTGAGTTGGACGGCGGAGCCGTTGGTGGTGTACTGTGCCGTGAGCGTGATTGCGGACAGGGTAAAAAGAAAAGCGAAGATTGTCGAGTGCGAAATTTTCATAATCAGGGTGTTCCGGTTGTCGTTAAATTATCACACAAAGGTAAAAATTATTTCCTCTTCGTAACGAACTCTACTCTGCGGTTTTCGGGGTGATATTTTCTGCCGTCGCCCGTAACTAAGGGTCGGCTGCCGCCGTAGCCTTCGGCGGAAAATCGCTCATTATTTACGCCTTTTTTGATGAGATAGGCGGCTACCGCGCGGGCGCGACGCAGCGATAATTCTACGTTTTTGACGGCATCGCCGACGTTATCGGTGTGTCCTTCGATTTTGATATTATACTGCGGATTTTTGACTAAATAACTTGCCAAGCGGTCTAACTCGGGAAAGGACTCGGGCAGAATTTCGATTTTTGCCCGCTCGAATTGTACGTTTCTCGGAATGTAGTCTTCGATGACGGGTTTGACGGCGACGGGTTGTTTTTTCGGAGCGGGTTGCTTTTTTACGGGCGGCGGCGGGGGCGGTATGTCGATTTTTTCTTCTTTAAAGACCGTCGGCTCTTGCGGGGCGGTTTGAAAATAGTATTCGGCGGGAATTATTTTGACATCGTCTTCGTACCAAAAACGCTCGTACCAACTCAAATTCGCAGGACGGGGCATTATTCAGTAGAGTTTGATTTCGGCTTCGTTCAGGGCGTTAAAATATTCGACTTCGAGGTCGTAGTATTTTCCTTTTTCAAATTTTATTTTTCCTTCGGAAGTGCCGTAGTCGTTGAGCTGCCAGTTGTTGATGATTTGTACGCCGCCGACTCGGACGCGGATGCCGTCGTCCACGGCTGCTTTAAAGGTAATTTCGCCGGTTTCGGGGGCGAGGAGGCGACCGGTCCAACGCACGGAGCAGTTGTGCGGGTCGATGCCGGGAAAGGGCGGGTAGTCGTCCCGGTAGTAGTCGATTTGGGTTTCGGTTTGGGTGCCGATGTATTGATTGAAGTTGGTGCCGTTGTAGTATGCGGCTCGGAGTCCGTTTTGGGCGCGGGCGGTGAGGGCTGTGAAGAAGAGAAATAGGAGGATGGTGTTTTTCATGATTTTGGCTTGTTTGTCTATGATTTTTTTGACCTTGATTGCTTACGATTTTTATGATTTGTTATGACTTTGTGTGACTATCATTTTTGACGCTGATTTTTTTGATTTTTTATGATTTTTTTGAGCGCAGCGAAATCCCGTACCTCGGTCGGGACGCTGTGTGTGACTATGTTTTTTTGACCCTGATTACTTATGATTTGTATGAGGGATTGTGATTTTATTTTACTTCGTAAAATTTTGTGGCTCAGTCTCAATATCCAAAGACATCGCTCTCCCCGTTCAGTTGCATACTTTTTTCCGGCTGATGTGAAAATTAGTTGAATTACACTCGCTCAAAAGAATAAATTCGATAAATACAGAGTTATTTCGGATGTCCGAAAGATTTCCCTCCCGTCCACCGTCCACCCTTTCACCGTCCACCGTCCCAAAAAAAAAGCCCCCTTACTGCGAACAGTAAAGAGGCCATCCCAAAAACCGATTTATTCTTATACTAAATGTAGTCGTTAATTTTTCATCGGTGTTACATACAATCCAATCGCCTTAATTTCTTTATGCAATTTTCTTCTTACGAAGATAAATTGTTGCGGTATAGCTCCGCGCTGTTTCGTGTTTAATTTGATAAGGAATTAAAAAACGGCGGAGAATGTGTATGCTTATTTAAAAACGATGAAATGAAAGTCTCGATTATCGGGTTTGTGACTTCCGTTTGATAACGATATTCAGTGTATTAAAAACAACAGAAATCAGATTTCAGAGTGTGATTACTCTGAAATCTAATTCTGAAGTCTATTCTGTATTCGTGGAAAATTTGAAAAGAAAAAATGAAGGAGAGAAGTATGAAAACTTCCCTCCTTCAGTTATCATGATTGATTACTCAATCACAACCATCTTGCGCACTGCAGAGTCGTTCTGAGTGTCGAGTTGGTAGTACAATACGCCCGTTGCACCCAAGTCGTTAATACGAACTTGGTTGAAACCTTTTGCGTAGTCACCTTCTACAACATTCAGTACTTTACCGCTGATGTCAGTAACCGTCAAAGTCGCTGTACCTGCCTCGGGCAAGTTGAAACCAATCACGGTTGACCCTTGGAAAGGGTTAGGCGTGTTTTGGTACAAAGCGAACTCCGTGCCTTCGTTGCCGAATTCCAAAGTTACGTTCATCGTGCCGTTTGCGCTGTATGCTTCCGCTGCGGTAATGTCGCTTGTCAATGCCAAAGCATCGGCAACAGTTACGTTTTCAGTCGCACGGAAAGTTACCGCAAACAGTTTATCGGATGCCTTATCGTCAGAGAAAGAAGTGGTAATCGCGTTAGCGAATTGACCGAAATTTTCTTTGTTACCGTCGATAGAGACAACTTCCAAGCCCGCAAAGTTCAAAGTGAACTGGTAGCCCAATACTGCCTCGGCAGATGTGAACTCGACCGTAAACTCTTGACCTGCAACCAAGTCAGCGTTGTTAGCACGGATAATCATGCTGTTACGCTCGTCTGCTTCGTCTGCGAAACCGAAAGTTCCGTTGACGTCACCGATGCGTACCGCTACGAAGTTTACATCTTCGATAGAACCGCTTACGTTATTGAAAGAAGCAACCGCAGGGTAGCCGTCAGTCAATGTCCAGTCAGCAGGGAATTCGTAAGCCGCATCAACGAATGCCCAAGCATTGTTGTTGGTGTAGCTTGTCGCCATACCTAAGATAACCTGACGTGCGATAACCAAATCGGCAGCAGTGATAGTACCGCTGTTGTTAACGTCCGCTGCAATCATTTTGTACGGGCTGTCGAGCAACTCGGTAGTCAAAATGTGCTTGCGAATAATCAACAAGTCAAAAGTAGTTACGCTGTTGTCGTAAACGTCGTACTCAGGAATAACCGTGATGTCCGTACCGTTTTCGGCAACCAATGAGTAAGCACCGTTCAAATCGGAAACAGTAGCCGTACCGTTGTTCAAGCTGACATCGACACCTGCAACAGGTGCATCGTTTTCGGTAGCCAAAGCACCCGAAACAGTCAACTCGTCGATAGTATTACCGCATACGTTATCCACGCTTTCGATGAATACGGTAGTCAAGCAGTAATCAACGTTACCTGCTTCATCCTGCACGTACATGAAGATGTCATTCTGACCTTGATTTGAACAATCGAATACGAGATCCGCAGTAGCTTCCGCGAAGTTGTCTTCACCGATAGAACCAAGGAATACCAAGTCGTCTTCATCGGTACAGTTGTCGAAAGAACCTGCGTTGAAGTCATTCGCCCAAATTTCTACCATACCTGAGTCAGGTTGGCCGTCACCGTCTTCGTCCATAGGCATCAATTCTACTACCAAACCACCTACACAGTAAGGAGTCGGTGCTTTGCAATCGCGTACAACGAAATCGTACTCGATAGTAGATTGGTTACCACAGTTGTCGATAGCTGTAACAGTTACAGTGTAAGTGCCCGGTACAACGTTAGTGAAGTTCAAGCCGGTACCCAAGCCCGCAACAGTGTAAGTAACGGTAATGTCGTCTGAGCAATCGGTTACATCCAATTCAGGCAAGTTAACGTTACGGTCACAGTCACCGTCAGCGTCAGAGTTACCGTCGATGCAGAAGTCCAAAGTACCCGGATCGGTGATAACAGGAGCGATGTCGTCGTTCACTTTGATTACCTGAGTGTAAACAATGATACCGTCGTCGTTATTTCTGTCGTCATCTACGCTAAAAGGAACGATGTCCGTGTCGTTGTACAGTTGAGAGCACAATCCGCCGGAGTCAGCACCGCCTTCTTCGTAGTAACGCGGGCCGCGACCCAAGCAGTTAGCACGCAAACGGTCGTCGTTGCCTGCACCTAAAGGATTGTTGTTGTTCACAACAGAACTTTCGGTACCGTCATAGACACACCAGTTGATAGCCGTGTAAGTACGGATAATCTTGTAGCAAGCATCCGGTA
>JAHDCG010000185.1 GCA_020629965.1 Saprospiraceae bacterium
TCTTCTCCCCCGTCACCTTCCGCACCCGCTTACCCACATTTTGCTTCTTCGCCTTCCGCTTCTCCAATTTCAAAACCAAACAACCCAAAGGCGGTAAATGCACCGTCAGAGAATTTTCGCGGCCGTGCGTTTTTTCTTCCGTGCTTTCGAGCGTCGCGTCGTTGGTAATGCCGCTGCCGCCGTACTCGCTGCGGTCGGAATTTAAGATGACTTTATACGTGCCCGCCACGGGGACACCGATGCGGTACTGCTCGCGGATGACGGGGGTGAAATTGCAAAGCACGACGTAAAAATCGTCTTTCTTTTTGCCGCGTCGTACGAAGGTCAGCACGGAGTTATTGCCGTCAGAGAGGTCAATCCATTCGAAGCCTTCGGGCGAAAATTGTTGCTCGTAGAGGGCGGTACTGCTGCGGTAGAGTGCGTTGAGGTCTTTGACCAGTTTTTGTAAGCCCGAGTGGTATTTGTATCGGGTGAGTTCCCAGTGCAGACCACGCTCGATGGACCATTCGCTGGTTTGCCCGAACTCGCCGCCCATAAACAAAAGTTGGGTGCCGGGGTGGGTGAACATGAAGGAAAACAAGACGCGCAGGTTGGCGAATTTTTGCCACTCGTCGCCCGGCATTTTATCAATCAGCGGGCCTTTGCCGTGTACCACTTCGTCGTGCGACAGCGGCAACATAAACCGCTCGGAAAAGGCATAAATCAGACTGAAAGTAATTTGGTGGTGGTGGTATTTGCGGTGAATCGGGTCTTGCTGAAAGTACTTGAGCGTGTCGTGCATCCAGCCCATCATCCACTTTTGCCCGAAGCCCAAACCGCCCTCGAAAGTCGGTCGTGATACGCCCGAGAATGAGGTGCTTTCTTCGGCAATCGTTTCCGCATCCGGAAATTCTTTATACACAACTTCGTTGAATTCTTTGAGAAAAGAAATCGCCTCCAGATTTTCATTGCCGCCGTGTTCATTGGGTATCCACTGCCCCTCGTCGCGCGAATAATCAAGATACAGCATCGAGGCTACCGCATCGACGCGCAGGGCATCGACGTGAAATTTTTCCAACCAAAATAAAGCGTTACTGATGAGAAAACTGCGGACTTCCAAGCGTCCGTAGTTGAAAATCGCGGATTTCCAATCGGGGTGAAAACCCTTGCGCGGGTCGGCGTGGTCGTAGAGGTGCGTTCCGTCAAAATCCGCCAAACCGTGCGCGTCCGTCGGGAAGTGCGAAGGCACCCAATCGACGATGACCCCGATGCCCGCCTGATGAAAGGCATCGACGAGAAACATAAAATCTTCGGGCGAACCGTAGCGGCTGCTCGGCGCAAAATATCCTGTCACCTGATAGCCCCACGAGGGGTAATACGGGTGCTCGGTCACCGGCAAAAACTCGATGTGCGTAAAACCCATGTCTTTGACGTAATCTACCAACTCCGTCGCCAGCTCTCGGTAAGACAAAGAGTCACCGTTCGGCTTCTTTTTCCAAGAGCCGATGTGCACTTCGTAAACGGAATACGGCTTTGGTTTGCCGGCGTGTTTTTTACGCTCAGCGAGGTGTTTTTTATCTTTCCATTTGTAGTCAAAATCCCAAATAACCGAGGCGGTATTCGGTGGTATTTCCCAAAAAAGTGCGTAAGGGTCGCCCTTTTCCAGATGTCGTCCGTCGGGCGCGTGAATGTAGTATTTGTACAACTGCCCTTTGCCGACGCCGGGCGCGAAGCCCTCCCATATCCCCGAGCCGTCGAGGCGCGGATAAAGCGGATGCGTCTCCCGATTCCAACCGTTAAAATTGCCGACCACGGAAACGTGCCGCGCATTCGGTGCCCACACGGCAAACTGCGTACCCGCCTGCCCGTCTTTTTCGAGCAAATGCGAGCCGAGTTTTTCGTAAATGCGGTAATGTTTTCCTTCGCGGAAGAGATGGATATCCAAATCGGAAAAGAGGGAATGCGGCAGGGTGTTTTTCATATTTTTCGGTAGTTGACAGGTTGAACGCAATACGGGCAAATGTACGAAAGATTTTTTCGGAACAAGGGAAGATGCGACAGGATTGACGGGATTGGGAGGATTTTTTTTGGAATTAGAAAGTGCGAGGGACTTTTGGAAGTCCCCCGCACTTTCGGATGCGTCTTCCGGATAAACAAATAAACGCATCCCGACTGAAGTACGGGATTTCGCTGCGCTCAATAAACAAATAAACCCCTCAACCTGTGTAAGTAACGCGGTAAACGGCGTCCGCAAAATCATCGGAAATGAGCAGCGAGCCGTCGGGCAAAAACTCCAAATCTACGGGCCTGCCCCAGGCGTCGTCTTCCGACTCGTCGAGCCAGCCTTCGGCAAAAGGCACGTAAGAAGTCGCATTTTGCTTGTCGTCTAAAGTCACCATCATCACGCGGTAGCCGATTTTTTTGCTGCGATTCCAAGAGCCGTGTTCGGCGAAAATGACTTGATTTTTGAATTGGGCGGGAAAGGCGGCGGTCGTGACAAACTCCATGCCGAGCGGGGCGACGTGCGGACCGAGTTTTTGCACGGGTTTGGTGTAGTCGGCGGGGTCTTTGCCTTCGCCGTATTTGGGGTCGGGCAGGTCGCCCTGATGCACGTAAGGATAGCCGAAGTGCATACCCTCGCGGGGGGCGTGGTTGAGTTCGCAGGCGGGAATATCGTCGCCCATCATATCGCGTCCGTTTTCGGTAAACCACAGGTCGCCGTTTTCCGGATGCCAGGCAAAACCGACGGAGTTGCGAATGCCGTGCTGCACGACTTCCATGTTTTTGGTATCGACATCCAAGCGCGTCATGCTCGCGTACACGTCTTTTTCGGACTTGCAGATATTGCAGGGCGCACCGACGGGCACGTACAGTTTTTCGTCGGGACCGAAGGCGATATATTTCCAGCCGTGGTGTGTTTCTTCGGGGTAGCCGTCGTACACAACGACGGGCGCGGGCGGATTTTGCAGGTTGTTTTCGATGTCTTCGAGTTTGATAATGCGGCTGACTTCGGCAATGTACAGGTCACCGTCTTTGAAAGCGACGCCGTTCGGCATATTCATATCGGTGAGCAGGGTGTAGCGTTCATCGGCTTTGCCGTCGCCGTCGGTGTCGCGCAGGGCATAGACGTTGCCCTCGTCGCGGGTGCCGACGAAGAGGGTGCCGTTGGGCGAATATTCCAAAGAACGAGCATTAACGACGTCGGTGGCAAAGGCTTCGATTTTAAAACCCGGGGGTAGTTTGATGGTAGAAAGCGGTAAGCCGGACGGGTCTTCAGCGGCGGCTTCCCGTGCTTTTTCCGAGCCGCCTTCACGTGGCGGATTGTAGGTGCAGCTTACGATGAGCAACAAAACGGGGAAAAGAAAAGAAAATATATTTTTCATGGCGGATAACTTTTTTAACAAAAAAACTTGAATTACTCATAGAACCCGCTTATCGCTTTTTTTGTTTGAGGGGAAAATGACCGAATAAAAAATACTTTTGCACGGCTGCTTTCCGGCAGCAGGACTAACCAACCGTAACGTGCAGAGTATGCACTTTCTAACCGAATAAAATACCGAATTATGAGGACGAAAAAGGAATATAAGCCCATTTCCTGCGATTATTATGACTTGTTGGAAATCGCTGCCATGCGCAAAACGGTCGCCGATGTTAAGTATCGAGACGACAGCGGCAGCACGAAAAGTGTCTCGTCTCGCATCGACAATCTCGAAACGCGCAACAAGGTCGAGTACCTGATTTTGGAAGGCGGAAAAGAATTGAGATTGGATGATTTGATTTCCGTGAACGGGAAGGTTTTGGACGGCAGTTGTTAGTTTTCTTAGGAGAGAGGAGGTCAGACTTGTGTGGTCTTATCTGTGCTTATTTTCTATATACTCGGAATGAGCTTTTTTGTAATCAAAATCCGCCGGTAAACTTATGATACCGCTGAGATTTTTTATAACGGAGTGTCTCTCGTTGTTCTTTCCGAACTCCGTTTTGACTTTTTTTGCGTTTTTCTTATTTTTCATAAAAAAAAGATTAAGGGTAAAGATAAAGTTTTTTAGCGAAATGAGCAGTCCGAAACAGCACATAAACCCTGCTCTCCCCTCACCAAACAAAGAAAGGACAACGAATACTCGCTGCCCTCTCTAAAGTCGTCGAAAAACTACCGGTTAAGGTATGTCCGTAAAGATGCAAGCGGAGCAAAAAAAGGTGTGTGCAAGCACGAAAAACCGTACAAAAAGAATTATAACCTCAAGAAAATTTCCTGCCGAACCACCAACTATCAACTAACAACTACCAACCAAATCAGTAACTTTGCCCTCTTTTCTCACACACCTCCCGAGAACAGCCCCTCCTTTAATCGACAAACACAATTTTTTGATGAATAAGTTATTTTTACTCGTTTTTATCCTGTTGACTTTTGCCGGCGGTGCAATCGCGCAGGAAACCGCCGCTGCCGATACCACGATTTATTTGGTCGCCGATAATCCGCCGCGCTTTCCCGGTTGCGAGCAGTTAGACACCACCGAGGTCGTAATACGTGACTGTGCGCAGCGGAGTTTGCTGAGTTTTATTTACGGCAATGTGCGCTACCCTTACGAGGCACGCGAGCAAAATTTGGAAGGAACGGTCGTGGTCAGTTTTGTGGTGGAAAAGGACGGAACTATCTCCGCGCCCGAAATCGTGAAAGACCTCGGCGGCGGTACGGGCGACGAAGTGATGCGCGTCATCACGGCGATGAACGGCGCATTTATTCGTTGGAAACCCGGCGAAAATGCAGGAGTTCCGGTGCGCACGCGTTTTAATCTGCCCGTTAAATTTCGTTTGGAAGAAGCCCCCGAATATGTCATGGTCGGGCGCGATTCGGTTTATACCGTTTTGGATTCGCAAGCCGTTTTTACCGCCGGCGCGGAAGGTCTGACTGCGCTGATTGAAGCAAACATGCAGACGCCGCCCGCCTTTCGCGACAGTTGTTTTATCGGCTACGCGGATGTCAGTCTGCTCGTCAATCCCGACGGCTCGGTGAAGGTAATGAACGTGAACGACTACAATAATCTCGGCACCGATTTTACTTTTGAAGCCATTCGCCTCGGCAATCTGATGACGGGAAAATGGACACCCGCCGAGCGCAACGGTCGCAAAGTTTCGACGATGACGGACTTTCGTTTATTTTTTGAAAATGAAAATGCGCAATGTGCTTCGGTTCGTACGGACTTCGAGCGGGCGCAGACTTTAGCGGACGAAGGCGAAGAACTGTATAACAACGGCGAGACGGAAGCGGGTTTGCAAAAAATCGACGATGCCCTGACGCTCTTTCCCGATAACACAAATTTTCTTTACCTGCGGGGTCAGATTTACATGACGGAGAAAAATTTTGAAGAAGCCTGTGAGGACTTTACGAAGGTACGCAATACTTTAACCAACTCGCCGGTCGAGGATTTTTACCGTTTGATTTGTTTGTAATTTATCAACCGGATATTTTACACGATAGAAGGTGCAGGGTACTTGTGTTTTACAAAATACGGAAGGATACCGAAATATTTCGGCTTGTTTTCGGAGAAGTACCCCGTATCTAAAATATTTTTTACGGTAAAATCACCTCTTTTAAACCATCCAAAACCGAAATCCACATTTGGTTAAAAATGCCGCGTTTTTTATCGCGCGGTACGTCGATTTCTCCCTTCTTGGCCTGCATATCTTCCGCCGTTTTTTGGTCGATGAGGATTTTTGAAATCAACCAATTCAGCACTTTTCTTTCCCTTTTTCCGTCTTTATCCAAAACATGAACCTCCAAATTTTTGTAAGAAAAAAGTAAATCTCCCGTCGAGCGATTATCGTCCGCACGCACGTCGAACGACAACTCCTTCACACTGCCGCTGACCACATCGAGGCTTGAAATATCGGCAAACATTTGGTTGGTTTGGCGCATATCGAAAGTGTCGAGTCTGCCCGAAAAATCGTAGCCGAAAGTCGGTGAGTTTAATTTAAAACGTACCGTCAAATCTAACCGCGACGTACCCATAAAGCGCGAACGCGTCCGCGCAATCAGGTCGCTGTTTTTACGAAAAGCGATCGAATCATTGGTGATATTGGAAAATCCGGCGTCGATGTCTGTCCAATAAATCGTACCGTAATTTTCGCGTTTTGCGGTCTTGAGTGCAAAAGTGACTTTGGTGTTGCTGACCGCCACGCTGTCGATGTGCAATAAGCCTTTGATTTTACGCAAAGCCTCCGTCGGTAAAATTTTGTAATCTTCCGGATTTTTCGGTACTTTTTGGTCAACGGAAACTGTTAATTCCGCATTCTTTACTTCCAACAAAGGCAGAATGTACTGCTGTTTAAGAAACTTTTGCGGCGCAAAATTATGTAAAATCATCTCGGGAACGGTCAAGTCAATCATAGCCTTGCGCCACTCTAACTTTTGCATAAAGGCATCTTTGCCGAGGGGCGAGTCGAAACGCAAATTTTTCATAATGAGATGGTTATTTTCAGTTCTGACCTTCTCAATATTCAAATGATGCAGTTTGTCTTCGATAGCCATAAAAAAGCTGTCCGCTTCTAAATTGTACTCGGCAAAGTCGATTTTATCGTTTTCCAAAGCGGCATCGAAAGTAAAATCCGAAAAAGAAAAAGCAAAACGCTGTAATCTGATACGCGGATTTTTTTCTCCTTCTCCGTAAAACTCAATATTTCCTTCGTCTAAATCGAGACTTTTGATCTGCGCAAAAAATGCCTGTGTCTCGTCTTTTTGCTGCGGACTCGCTTCGGGAATTTGTACACTATCGACCGCCGTTGTATAAAACTTCAACTGTGGATTTTTCAAACCGATTTCAGAAGCCAGCAACTCGTTATCCGTCGCCAAATCTAACCAATGCAGCCCGTCGATGTACGCCCGGTCGATGGTGCCGACCACTTTTTTGCCGCGCCCCGCCTCGGCAACGGACTCTAAGGGCGTGTTCAGTTTTACATTCTGCAAATTGATTTTTCCGTTCCACAGACTGACGCTCACCTTTTCGTATTCCGCCCCGGGCAGGTCGGCAAAGCCCTCTTCGATTTTGCTTTTAATTTTGTATTCGGCAAAAAAAGCACCGCCGATGAGCAGCAAAACGAAGATAATTGAAGAGAGGAGAAATATCTGCAGTTTTGACATTGATAGTTGGTTGTTGCAAAATGAAATCATTCTTAATTCAACGGACGGCGGCGTTCGGTGTTCGTAATCGTAAAAAAGGCTCGCCTTGTCTACCGCAAAACGAGCCTTTTTTCTGACTTTTCAGAGTAAGAAAATCTCACCCCTTATCAAAACGTAATTCCTGTATCATCGACTTTCCGCCGGTATTTCCCAAGTAAACGTACACCCGAAAAGTCTTGCCGCCCGCCGTCATATTGCCGATGCAATACTGCGAGTCTTTGCCTTTCGATGCACCTTGGTGTACCTGACTAAAAGCCGTCGGCGGGTTTTTCGCAAAAAAGTCTTTAACCTTTGCTATAGCTTCCGCCTTGCTGTAAATGTTCTCATCGTCGAGCACGGCGACTTCGACACTTTCGTCAAAATACGCACCGAGTGCCTCCGCATTACCGCTGCTGAGTGCGCCGGTAATTGCGTCGATGTTAACATCTTCCGGTTCGGTTGCAAAAGCAAAAACGGGAAGGGCGAGCATGAGAAAAAATAAATTTTTCATGGTATTATCTTTAGTTAATCGAGAGTTTTAAACAGTGTTCTTATCTCGATAAAGTTTTTCAAATCGGTTTTGTTCGGAAAAAAAATCAGACTTAAAACCGTATTTGTTGCCCGGAAGACGAATGTACTTTCCGAGTGTTACAAAAGCTAAAAATACGGTCAGGGCTTTGGCAATAAATAATCCTGTCAAATGTGTAGAGTATTTGTTTCCGAAGCCCCTAAGCGGCGGGTGAGTAAAGTGCGAAGCGGTTTATAAGGTCAAATAACGGAGCAAAAACGCACAAGTGCAAATTTTTGTTGCATTTTAACGAGAATTGGCGGGAAATATCCGAATTGAGTTTTTAAATCCGTAATTTGCCCTTCAAAAAAACCGGACGATTATGGTATTCAATCTCAGTAAAACAAACTCGGTAGCCGCCCGCTTTCTCGCGGAAATGCGCAGTACGGAAATTCAAAAAGACAGCATGCGCTTTCGCCGCAACCTGGAGCGCCTCGGCGAAATATTTGCCTACGAAATCAGCAAAACTTTCGACTACGAAACCGAAGAGGTCGAAACCCCGCTCGGCATCGCCAACGTACCCGTACAGCAAGATACCGTCGTGCTTGCCACCATCCTGCGGGCGGGTCTGCCCCTGCACCACGGTCTGCTCAGTTACCTCGACGACAGCAAAAACGCTTTCGTATCCGCCTACCGCAAACACCACAAAGACGGCACTTTTGAAATTAACGTCGAGTACATTTCCTGCCCCGATTTACAAGATACTACGCTCATCCTCTGCGACCCGATGATAGCCACCGGCGCGTCCGTTGACCTCACCATCAAGTCCCTTTTAGAATACGGAACCCCCGAAAAGATACACGTCGTCACCGCCATCGCTTCGGTTGACGGCTTGGAGTTTTTACAGAAAAACCATCCGGATGTCGATGTTTGGTTGGGTGATTTGGACGAAGAGTTGACGGCAAAATCTTACATCGTGCCCGGTTTGGGCGATGCGGGAGATTTGAGTTTTGGGGAGAAAGTGCAGGAGTA
>JAHDCG010000186.1:0-6495 GCA_020629965.1 Saprospiraceae bacterium
TAACTCTCCTAAAAATCAGGGTCAAAAACAAAGTCACACAAGCAATCAGCGTAAAAAAACTCCTACCCGTACCGAAACCAAAAATGCGCCCCTTTCCCCTTCTCACTCTCATAAAAAATCTCCCCGCCGTGTCGGTCTATCACCTTTTTCACCAACGACAATCCGATGCCCGTACCCGGAAATTCTTTTTCCAAGTGCATCCTTTTAAAAGGGCGAAAAATGTCCTTCGCGTATTGCATATCGAAACCCGTCCCGTTATCGCGCACCGAGATAAATTTTTGCCCGTCGAAGTCGATTTCCTCAACAATTATCTGCGGATTTTTTTCTTTCGAAGAGTATTTTACGGCATTCTCCAAAAGGTTGTGCAGGGCTGCTTCGGTCGTACCGCGGTCGCCGTGCAGTTGCAGTCCGTCGGCGACTTTGACTGAATATTTTTCCGGTAAATCGGCGTCCCGAAACCAAGCGGCGGTCATTTCGGAAATGTGCAAATTTTCCTTCTTCATTTCCGACCGACCGAGCCGCGACAATGCCAAAATATCTTCAATCAAACCTCCCATTTTATCGACGGCACCCGTTATTCTGCTCAGTATTTTTTTGCCTTCCGCGTCCACTTTATCTTCGTAGTCTTCCGCGAAAATTTCCGAAAAACCCTTAATGGTGCGCAGCGGAGACTTCAAATCGTGCGAAACGGTGTAGCTGAAAGACTCCATTTCCGCATTGGATTTTTCTAAGCGGTCGTTGAGATATTCGACTTCTTTGATGCGCTTTTTCAACTCGAATTGTGCGACGACCTGCTCCGCCAGAGTCTTCAGAGTCGCAATTTGTTCGGGCGTCAGTTTGCGCGGTTTGTAGTCGATGACGCAGAGCGAACCGACGACGTGCTTATCTTCATTGACCAGCGGCGTGCCTGCGTAAAAGCGCATGGAAGGCGTACCGGTCACGAAAGGCGTATCGGAAAAACGTGCATCGGCGGCGGCATCTTCAACGATAAAAGGCTCGTCGGGATTAAGGACAACGCGGGAGGCAAAAGCAGTATCGCGCGGGGCTTCGCTGCCTTCGATGTTGAGTTGTGCTTTAAACCAACAGCGGTTTTCGTCCACCAGACTAATGAGCGCAGCCGGGGTATCGGTGATTTGCGCGGCGATTTTTACAATGTCGTCGTAAGCCTTTTCGGGCAGACTGTCGAGGACGTTGTAATCACGCAGAGCTTGCAGGCGCTCCTTTTCGTTCGGCGGTAAATTATTTTGTGTCAAGTCAGATAGTTTAGAAAAAAAGATATAAAGTCAGAGACTTTCGGATGAATTTACAAAGCAGGAAAAGAACCGTTTTCTTATCCGATAGTTCAAAAGCAGGTTTACATAATTATTTACCTGTTATAAAGTAAATAAAATCCCGGCTATCAGTTTTTTTAGGTCTAACGACTAAACCTACTAAAGTCAATGCAGCAAAAAAAAAGACGACTTAAAGTTCACACTTCAAATCGTCTTTTTTTATTTCTTGAAAATTTTCTCCTACTCACAGCCGATAGCCACGCGCGAGGCCGGGTCGTTGTTAGGAAAGCAGTTGCCGCTTAGTACCGATTCGGGCACGTAGCGTTCGATATTTTCATCTACGAGGCTCTTTTCCAAAAACAAAGTCAGGTCATCGACTTCCTGCTCGGTGAGGTTGAGCGGGTGCAGTTGCGGCGCGATATTTTCGGCGGGTACGCGGCTGTTTTCGGGTACACCTTCGTTAAAATACTCGACGACCTCGCGCATGGTACGCTTGCTGCTGCCGTGGAAAAAGTGCGTCGATTCGGCTACGTTGTAAAGTTGCGGCACTTTAAATTTGAACATATCTTCGTCGCGTTTGGTAAAAAATCCGCGTCCGAAGTTGCGTTGGTCATCCGGTCCGGTGGCGAAGGCCTCGCCCGTTTCGTAGAGGTCTTTGACGCCGAGGGCGTAAAAATCATCGTCTTTGTTGAGTGCCGCCGTATTGTGACAACGGAAGCAGCCTGCCTTGCCGAAAAAGAGCTGTGCGCCGCGTTTTTCGGCGTCGTTCATGGCGAGTTCGTCGCCTTTGAGCCATTTTTGAAAAGGGGCTTCGTTGGCGATTAAAGAGCGCAAATAAGCCGAAATTGCCAGGCTCGTCGTGATGTCGCTGTATCGTTCGTTCTCCTCGGTGTAAGGAAAGCAGTTGTCGTAAATTTCGCGGTAACCCAAAGAGTCGATGACTTCCGGATTGACAACCATGCGATGCAAATGCAAGCCTTCGATATTTTGTGACTCTAAGCCGGAATAGCCGAGTTCGTTGACTTCCAAACCGGGGATGGCATCCCACAGGGCTTCGGTGCCGGCGTTGGCGTCATTGCCGCCGAACATGCCGTTCCAAGAGGTATTTGTGGTATAAGCGACGTTGACCAAACTTAACGGACGCGCACCCTGTACGTCGAGTTCGTTTTCTTGGTAGAGAATAGTACGGTCGCGCATTTCGCCCGCGTCGCCGAAGCCGATGCCGCCGTCAGCAATACCCTGCACACGACCGGGCATGAAGCCCTTGGACGGAATGTGACAGGAAGCACAGGAATAAAATTCGCGGGAAAACTCATAAGCGGGGTCGAGGGCAATGCCGGTTTCAAAGAAAAGCATTTTACCGAGTTCTATTTTTCCTTGACTGAGTTCGTTGAGCGGGTCTTGCGGAATAGCGGCGAGGTCTGCCGACTCGGGCAGGATATAATGCGTGTAATCGCCGGTCGGAGAGGTTTGATTGAGAACTTTACGCAACTTCTCATCAAGCGGATCAGACAGGCGGTCATTGGTGCAGGCGTGCAGCAGAATGACCGCGCACAGCAGAGTGAGCAGTAAAATTTTGTTCATGAATGTTGGATTATAATCTTTTGAAAATACGCTCTTTCATAATAAAGCATTTCAGCATTACAAAATTTTTCTTCTCTTCTGAGTACGAAGGAAAAAAAGGAAAGAGTTTTGTGTGCTTAGTTCGAGAAAGAGTTAAATTTCAGTAGGCAAAGGTAAGCAATAAAGGACTGCAATGCCGGTTTTCGGACTAAAAATTTACAGGTATTTTTAATATATAATTTTATTTTAATGCAAAGCAATTTGTCAGAAAGGCGGGAGCAGATTTTTTTTGCCTCTGTTCAAATGCGTTTAGGCGTTTGAACGTTTAAAATGTTTACTTCAACTAAACTTTAAACGCCTAAACACTTCAACACCGGTCTTACCCTTTATAAAACGGCAATTTCACAATCTCCGCCGGCAGTTGCTTTTTACCCGCCTGATAAAAAATTTGCGTACCGACTCGCGCCGTTTCTTTCGGCACATAACCCAAACCAATCGGATGCCCGAGACAAGGCGATTGTGTGCCCGAGGTTACTTCACCGATTTCAAAACCCTCGGCGTTGGTCAGCGTATAACCGTGGCGCGGCACCCGGCGTTCTTCGGTGACAAAAGCGACTAATTTGCGCTCGACGCCCTCCGCCCGCTGCTTGATAAAAATATCTTTGGAAGGAAAATCGGCTTCGACTTTGGTTTTCGTTATCCAGCCCAAACCCGCCTCTATCGGTGAGGTCGCGTCGTTGATGTCGTTGCCGTATAAACAAAATCCCATTTCCAAACGCAGCGTATCGCGCGCGCCGAGACCCGTCGGTTTGATGCCGAACTCCGCGCCCGCTTCCATGATTTTATCCCACATTTCTACCGCTTCGGCATTGTTGAAATACAACTCAAACCCGCCCGAACCCGTGTAGCCCGTCGCCGAAATAATCACGTTATCCACGCCGGCAAATGTACCTTTGACGAATTTATAGTAAGGAATTTCCGACAAATTAACATCCGTCAATTTCTGCAAAGTCTCCACCGCTTTCGGCCCCTGCACCGCTAATAGTGCCGACTCGTCGGAAATGTTAATCATCTTCGCCTCGTAGGTATTGTGCTTTTTAATCCAATTCCAATCCTTCTCGATGTTCGACGCATTGACCACCAACATATACGCCCGCTCGCCCGCACTGCAATTTTCTTCGGGCAGCCGATATACCAACAAATCATCGACAATACCGCCCTCGTCGTTGGGCAGACAGGAGTACTGCGCATCGCCGATTTCGAGTTTGCTCACGTCGTTGGAAGTCACGCTTTGAATAAACTCCATCGCCTCTTTGCCGCGTATCACAAATTCGCCCATGTGCGACACATCGAATATCCCGACGGCTTCGCGCACGGCAAAATGCTCTTCGTTGATATTGCTGTAAACTATCGGCATGTTATAGCCGGCAAATTCCGCCATTTTGGCACCGAGGTCGATGTGGCGTTGTGTTAAGGGTGTATTTTTCATTGTTTTGATTTAGATGTTAATGTTGTGACTTTAGACTTTAGACTTTAGATTTTAGACGTTAGATTCCCGAATGCAACCGATCTAAACCCTTAAACGCCTAAACGCTTAAGCCGCCCTCAAAGCAGTTCCACACTTTCGATGACATCCGCCGTCGTGATTTTGTGTACCACATCCATGCCGTCGATGACTTCGGCAAAAATCGTGTATTTTCCGTCTAAGTGCAAAGTCGGTGAATGCGTGATGAAAAACTGCGTGCCTTCCGTGTGTCTGCCCGCCGAAGCCATGCCGACATAGCCGCCTTTATCGTAGTGCAGGTAAGGCAACTCAGAGCGAATAGTGTAGTCCAAACCGCCGTAGCCGTCGCCGCGCGGGCAGCCGCCCTGTATCACGAAATTGGGGACGACGCGGTGAAAATTTTTGCCGGCAAAAAAGCCTTGTTTGGTCAGCTTCGCAAAATTCGTGACGCTGCCGGGGGCGCGGTCTCTGTACAATTCGAGCGTAATATTGCCCTTTTTCGTCTTAATAATCGCCTTACCTTCCTTCGGCAAATTATTAAAAACCACCCACTCTATCGGGTTGTTATATTCAACGGTTTTGGGGGTATAAGGCTCTTTTTTGAAAAATTGAATCGTCTTTTTCAACTCGTTGTACGTCTCGATTTGTTTGGGCAATTTGAGATTACGCAGCGCATTTTCCATTGTCGCCATTGCCGTGCTGTCAACGGTCGCGGTAAAGTCTAAATTTTCGGAACGCAGCGTGCCCGCTCCGACCGCTATCATGCCCGGGTCGCCGTTTTGCATGGCTTCGATGATGTAGCCCGTCATTTCTTTCATGCGGCTGAAGTAAGTGCCGCCGAAAAATTTAGCGAAATCTTCACGGTTCAAAATTTTGTCAAAAGCCTCCATACTCGCCGTGCGCACCACGGGTTCATCGGCGGGAAAAGCCTGCTCTTTGATAAAGCGGTGATTGTAGCCGAATTCGCCCAAAGCCCGCACAACAGCCGCCTTTTCGTAAGGATTTTCGGATTTCAAGTAAGCCTGTCGCAGTTCGTAATTGATAGCCTCCAAAGACTTTCCGAAAAACAACGGCGTGTGCTTGTTCGCCGCTTCGTAAAGTTTGATTTTCGTTTCCCAATTCAAATTCAAATCCCGCGCCTTGCGTCGGTACAAAGTCGCTTCCGAGGCGTCGCCGTGATTGATAAAAAAGTCGGCGGCAGCATTAGCAACGTGAATATTTTCGGCATCCAAAGTCGCAAAAACCGCATCTTTTACCGCTGCGTAATCGAAGTTACCGAGGGCGCGCAGCACGTTGGCTTTTACGCGATAATCCGTTTCTAAATCCAATTGATTCAGCAGAGCTTTCTGTCCTTCTTCGTTTTTCGTTTTACCCAAAGCCAAGGCGAGTGCCATACGAATATTCGGGTCGTCCGTTCTGCCGATAGCCGTTGACAGCGGCACGGCGTAGTCTGCCGGTTTAATATTTTTTGCCCGTGCCAAATAGTTAGCGGCAACGAGACGCACCGACGGCGGATAGGTCAAATCCGTAGCATAACTCACCATCGTTTCCGTGCCTTTGGGGTTTGTCATATCGCGCAAAGCGTAGCGATAAATGCCGTAAGCCTGCCCTTCCAACAGCACCGTGTCCGTCACGCGGTAAGTCGAAACGGTGGACAGCGCATTGAGGTAAGGCTTGGTGCCGACCTTGCCGACAGCTTCCAAAATCGCGGAATTCGTGCGTCGGTAAGCCGCCGTGGTATCTTGTGAAGCAAAGCCGCGCAGCAGAAAATCCTCGCTGCGCATTCCGCCCGTCTGCCCGATGGCATAAGCCGCTGCGACGCGTACATCCTCAACGGGGTCGGCGAGCAGTGCCGCCAGACTTTCTACCGCCGTCGAGTCCTGCACGGAGGCAAAAGCCGTCGCCGCCAGATAGCGAAAAGTCGGGTCGGGATGCGTCAAATAAGTCAGCAGACTGTCGGTCATGCCTCTATCCTGAAAGTCGTACAAACGCTGCTGATTTTTATCGCGCATGTTGACTTTTACTTCCGTCAGCACCACGTCGGGCGCGGGTGTGCAACTAAATTGAGCGAGCAAAATTATCACCGCCAAGCAGGAAAATAACGCGGTCGTTTTATTTGTCATAGTCACCGTTTTTATTTTCGGCAAAAGTAAGGAA
>JAHDCG010000186.1:6595-8641 GCA_020629965.1 Saprospiraceae bacterium
CAGGATTACAGTTTCGGTGCGTGTAAAGTCTCTGAATACCTCTATTTTCGAACTCGCATTAAGTATCGACACACCGATCTTTCCAACGAAAAATCGACGACTTATCATCTGCTCGACCCGGCAGAAATCGACATCGACGCCGTTAAATCTTTGCGCATTAAAGAGGTAAAAAAGAGCAGCTATCAAAGTTACATAGCAACACAACACACTGCCGCTGACCGAGCGTGGATGCAGCTTCCGCCGCAGCAATATTTTGCTTATTTCGGCGGCTTTTGTGCGACGGCGGTCTATGTACACGAAAGTAATCCGGTGACTTTCGACATCGTCGCCGAGTTAAATCGAATCGCGGCGGAATACGCCGTCAAACTCAAAGCGGCGGCGGTGACAACGGGTTACATCGAGAGTGCGTACGATAAAACACGCCGGAAAGCGGCGCGAAAAATACAGCAGGAAACGGAAGCGAAAATCGAGGCGGTGACGGAGAGATTTGCGGGGGAGAAGGTGGTGGTGGTTAGGAGTTGCGGGTGTTGATTTTTTTATAGTTATAGTAATGTTTGTAATATGTTCATTTTCTGTGTCCTGAGAAGCAGATATGTAAGTTTTAACACAAAATGTGACTTCTTTATCTCCGATTTGTATTTTTACAAATAAAACGTCATTTTATTTTACAAATGTAATGAACACATACTGTAATCGTGGTTTCTATTCGTGTACGTGAAACTTTTACACATCATCACCCTTCGAACTTCTTTATCATGAAAGCATCAACTTTACTTATTTTCGTTTTTTCATTTGTGACTTTTTTTCTCTCCTCAAATTTCCTTCAATCTCAAATTTCCCTTACAGAAAAAACTAATTCTGCGGATTTAGTTATTGAAAGTACGGTAATTTCAAAAAGCGTTAAGCAGACTAAAGACAAAAAACTGATATATACAGAAAATCTTGTCGAAATTTCGAAACTGTTTAAAGGTAGCTGGAGCAAAAAGACAATCACATTAATAACTTTAGGAGGCATTACAAAAGCAGGTAATTCACAATACTTTTCTCATTATGCAGAATTAGGAGAAAATCAATCAGGTATATTCTTTTGTTCTCTTTCGCCTTATCAAGAATTTAAAAATAGGGATTTTGGCGATGCCAGATTGCTGTTTGAAGAAAATGGCGTAATAACTTATGCTACGAAATTTTCAGAAGTAAAAGCATACGACAATTTTCAAAATTACGAAAGCATTCAAGCTCTGTATAATAAACTTATGGCGGCTACACGAGTATCAGTAATTGACTCTTCTGATTTCATGACCAATAACAATTTTGTCAGAAAACCATGTGATAGGTCTGTACCACAAACCATCTACCTTTCATTTCATAATTTTGAATATATCTCGACGCTTAATGGACAATTCTTGGAATTTGATATAATGGCAAAAGCAAGTGAAAACGGTATTTATTTTGGCAAAGCTGAACTATTTATTAAGTATTCACCGCAACCTTTTGGGGATTCTATAGTACAAAATCAAAAGATTGAAGTCACTAAAGACCAAATTATTCAAGACTCCACCTATTCTTTGATACTGTCTGATGAGTCGAGTAATGATGTCAAAATTTCCATTCAATCCGGTGCTTATCAACAATTCGACTATTATCCAATGACTGTTTTAAACGAAAAACTTTGTCATGTGAAAATTGAAATAGAAGATTTGTCAGCGTTGGCTGATATTTCTTTTGATGACTTTAAAATTGACGGTAATGTATTTTATTACTGTGACAGGTCTTTAGTTCCGTTTGACAATATTCATATATCTAATACAGTGGCTATTTCCCCCGCTCCCGCCGACGCAGAAAGTATCACTTACACATTTGAAAACGCTTTTTTGATTTCTGACCAAACAGGATTCGTAGTTGATGTATTTGCCGCATCCGATATGCCTACCTCTTTTGCCGGAGCCACCTTTTTTGTAAAGTATAATTCGGAAGTGTTTGGTACTAATGCAAGTGATAATGTAAGTATCAATTTTCCTAATTCATTTGGAATATATTCGATTGAAA
>JAHDCG010000285.1 GCA_020629965.1 Saprospiraceae bacterium
TCTCACCGCCGCGCTCCTACGGTTGGATGATAAAACTCGACCCCGACGGCTGCCTCACGCCCGGCTGTCATCCCAATCTGACCGGCATCAACATTGCGGAGCAAATGCAGCACATCGAAGTTTTTCCCAATCCGACCTCGCATTATGTGACGGTTAAGGCGAAAGAAAAATTTACGACGGAAGTGTATGACGCTTTCGGTAAAAGGGTACGTGAGGAGAAAAACCATTACAAAGAGGGGCGGTTAGATTTATCGAACTTAGCAGCGGGTATTTATTTTATCAATGTGCGTTCGGGCGGTCATTTTATTTATACTAAAAAAGTAATTAAGCAGCAATAAATCGGTTAGCGCGAGGGTAGCACTCGTACTCCTTACCTGTCCCCCGTTGGCGCGAGGTTGTCCCTCGTGCCGCACATCTGCCCGCCTCCGGAGGAGTCGAAAACGATAAAAAAATACATTTTACGATTCCGCCGGAGGCGGACTAATGCTACACACGAGGCAAAGCCTCGCGCGAACTAAGCTAATACCACACGCCCTAAAAGACAAACGAACTAAAAACCTCACAACCTCACAACCCCCCTAATCACTCTCCCCTCCCCTAAAATAACTTCCAAAAAATACCGCCCCGCAATTACCTCACCCACCGACAACCTGACAAAATCAGTCGGCGACATTTCTCGATTATACACCTCTTTTCCGTCGCTCGTCAGCAAGCGCACCCCCGTGATACCCTCTGCCCGCACTTCCAAAGTCTCCGTAAAAGGATTCGGGAAAACGCGGAGGGCAATGTCCGCCGGGTCGGCGACAGCGCTGCACACTTCCACGGCAAGGTCGGCCGTCGCGCTGTTCATACAGTTATTTTCGTCGGTAAAGACATAGGTAATCGGGTAGATGCCGACGCCCGCCTGCGTCGCGTTAAAAGCACCGCTGCCGACAAATGCCCCGCCGTAGGCACCGCCCTCGGGCATACCGCCCGTCAGCGTGACCGCGCCCGCATCGAGACACAGCGTATCGAAGGGCAGCAGACTGACCTCGGGTGCGGGGAAAATTGCTAAAATTTCCGGTTCGGAAGTCACCGTCGTTGCGGTCAGGCACTCTCCCTCTGAGACGGTTTGGCAGGTGACCGCGTCGCCGTCGTTGAACTCGGAGAGCAGCAGCGTCAGCGTGTTTTCGGTACCGTTTTGGATTTCCGTTCCGTTTAAAAACCATAAATATTGCGCGGCGGGAAAGCCCGTTTCTGCAGTAAAAAAAGCAAAATCTTTTTCGCTGTTTGCGCAAAATTCAGACTTATCGATTGCGAGCGTGACCGTCGGCGTCAGGGCGGGAGTCGGCGTGAGATTTACGGTTTGCGAGAAGTTGGTATCGGTCGTCGCACAGGCGGCGGCGG
>JAHDCG010000038.1:0-9650 GCA_020629965.1 Saprospiraceae bacterium
TGACACTCGACGGCGGCATCAGCAGCGTCCTCAAGGATTTATAGGAACGGTGGACAATCCAACGGTGGACGGTGGACGGTTTACGGCAGAGCTGTTAAGTGCTGCAATGGATGAAAATTTAAAAAGTTTTAAGCTCGAATAAAAAGCAGGTTTGGCAAATAATTTTTGGCTAATTGTTTTAAATTTGATGAAAAATTTTTTTCAAAAATTCAATTTTCTGACCATTAGAGAGAACTTAACAGCTCTGCGGTTTACGGTGGACAGACAACCGACAACCGACAACTGACAACTGACAACCACCAACTAACAACTAACACTTATGGCAAGACCGGCGGGTGCCCTATTCGGCATCAATTTATTGGAAGGCAGCAAAGGTATCGCTGATAAGCTGACGGAGGCGCGGCGTTATCTGAACTGGAAGCGCAAGTATGCGAAAAAGCTGGCCCGGTTCAAGGATTTACACAAAGGGCAGGACTGTTTTATCATCGGCAACGGGCCGAGTTTGAATAAGACGAATTTGGCGCCGTTGGCGGACTATCATACCTTCGGGCTGAACAAAATCTACCTGATGCGCGAGCGCGGGATTGATTTGAATTTAAGCTATTTGGTATCGGTCAATGAGTTGGTTATCGAGCAGAGCGTCGAGGAATTTGAAAATATGAACTGCCCGACTTTTCTTTCGCACACGGCGGCGCACGGCAAAATTGCGGACAAGGCACACATTCACCGCTTGCACACGCTGAATACCTGGTCATTTTATGAAGACATCACGCAGCCGATTTGCGAAGGTTTTACGGTGACTTACGTGGCAATGCAGATTGCTTATTTTATGGGTTTCGAGCGGGTTTTTATTATCGGCGTTGACCACAGTTTTAAGCAACAGGGCGACAGCAATGAGACGCAGGTTTATGAAGGCGACGACCAAAACCATTTCGACCCCAATTATTTTAAAGGACAAAAATGGCAATTAGCGGATGTGTACGGCTCGGAATGCAGCTTTCATTTGGCGAATTATCATTTTAAAAAAGACAAACGCCTGATACTGGACGCGACTATCGGCGGGAAGTTGGAGGTGTTTGAGAAGATTGATTACGAAAGGGCGTTGGAGATTGCGCGGAAAAAGATTTGAGGAGAGAGGTGAGAGGTGAGAAAGTGTACTCGCAAGGGCAGCCTCTCTCCTCTCTCCTTTCTTTCCTCTCTCCTCAAAAAATAAAAATTATGAAAACAGCACTACTCGGCTACGGCCGGATGGGCAAAACCATCGAAAGCATTGCGACGCAGCGCGGACACGAAATTGTCTTAAAAATCGGACGCAATAATACGGACGAGATGACGCCGGAAAATCTGCGGAAGGCGAATGTTGCAATAGATTTTAGTTTGCCCGACACGGCGTTTGCAAATATTACGGCTTGTCTGCGGGCGGGGGTGCCGGTGGTGTCGGGTACGACGGGCTGGTTAGATGATTTTGCGGAGGCGCAGCGGCTCTGCGAGGCGGAGAAAGGAGCGTTTTTTTATGCTTCCAATTTTAGTGTGGGTGTCAATATTTTTATGCAAATCAACGAGCGATTGGCGGAATTGATGAGCGGGCAGTCGGCATATCGAGTCGGTATGACGGAAATACATCATACGCGCAAACTCGACGCGCCCTCGGGTACGGCGATTACTTTGGCGGAGCAAATTTTGGAGAAAAACGAACGGTTGCAGGGTTATACTTTGGATGATAAGGAAGCCGAAAACCGCATCAAAATCGACAGCATCCGGGAAGGCGACGTGCCGGGGACACACCTTATAGAGTACGCCTCGGAGACCGATAGTTTGGAAATCAAACATACGGCACACGGGCGCAAGGGTTTTGCTTTAGGGGCGGTGCTGGCGGCAGAGTGGCTGGTAGGAAAAGCGGGAAATTTCGGGATGAAAGATATGCTGCGGTTCTGAAAGAAGACTATACGACGTTGATTTTTTTGTTTAATAACATGTCTCGGAACTTACGCCCCATCGGGATTTGTTCGCCGCGCACACTTAACACGCTGTTGACCGTATCGACGGTTTCGATGAGATCTAACTGTACGATAAAGCCGCGGTGTACTTGCGCGAAATCGACTTCGTTCAGTTTTTCCATGAAGGCGGTGAGTGAGATTTTTACCGCAAATTTTTTACCTTGCACCGTATTTACCATGCAGTAATTGCCCTCCGCGCTGATAAAGTGAATGTCGGCTTGGTTGATTTTTACTAAGATATTATTGCTGCGTACAAAAATATTATCTTTCATTATTGTGTTTATTTTTTGGTGCTGTATTCCCTTCTGCGCGAGTAATCGACCTTAATTTATCGATACCAAAATTCGCATAAAAATCAGGGTAGGTGTTACGGAGCAATAAATGGTGTAAAAGCAATAAGACTTTACTAAATAAGCGGCAATATTAGGGAATAATACGGCACTTTAGGAAATTTAATACCTGCAAAGGTGACAAACAACAGTCTCGCAGATTTAAAGCAAAAGAATGGATATTTCGGTCATTATGAAATGTTGCATAATTATTTCATAACGGAGTGAAGATAAAGATTTGGGAGGATTTTCGCTAAATTTATTCAACTTATCAGACCTGTTTATCTTCGGACGGAGATGAAACGGGTATAAAAACCGGACAGATGTACAAAAAGAGCATTGAAAATATCGGAAAGTATCAGGTCATTCGTTTGTTTCACGAAAAATCGGGACATTATTTAAAAATTGTTCCGGAAAAAGGCGCGATAATTTCTGATTTCGGAATGCACGGGGTTTCCCTGCTCAAAGGTTACGATAACATCGAAGAATTAGAGACCCTGGCGTGGAGTCGCGGCGCCCTGCTCTCCCCTTTCCCCAACCGGGTGCGCGACGGAAAATTCAATTTTGCCGGCACCGAATACGCCTTTCCGATAAATAATGCGGACACACATACGGCGATTCACGGTCTGGTGCGCAAGTCAGCGTTTCAACTCGACAGTGTAGAGGTGAACGCAGCCGATTGTCGCGTGGTTTGTTCGCACGATTACGCCGGCGATTTAGAATATTTTCCTTTTCCGTTTAAAACGCGGGTAATTTATGAGTTGAATAATGAGGCACTGACTTTCACTTTGACTACCGAGAATACGGGAACAAAAAAAATGCCCGCCGGCTTGGGTTGGCACCCTTATTTCAAAATCAGCGATAACGTCGAAGACTGCAAATTGAAACTGCCGCCCCTCTCAATGGTACACATCGACGCGCAAATGATACCGACGGGCGAGCGCAGCGACTTTACGAAGTTTGCGGAAAGCAAGCCGATTGATGATTATAATTTTGATAATTGCTTCGCACTGCAAGGCGAAAATGAAACTGCGGAAGTGCGTCTGGAGAGCGACAAAGGGATCTTGCGTTATTTTCAAGATACCAAGTATCCTTTCCTGCAAATTTTCACGCCGCCGCAGCGCGATTGCATTGCTTTCGAGCCGATGACCTGCAATGTGGATGCGTTTAATAACGGGGAGGGATTGCGGGTTTTGGAGTCGGGGGAGGCGATTTCGCTGAGGTGCGGGGTTGGTTTTGAGTTGGTTTGAGTGGTAAGACCGGTAAAAGCAATTTTGGTGTTTTTCGTGCCCATCACGATTAAAATAATTGAAGTCACTGTTTATGCTAAATCTGTATGTCTGAATAAGGATTAGTGTTTTAGGAAGACTTTACTCATATCAAATACCGACCCGATTTTCATTTGCCTTTATGATTGAAAAAATCATATAAATTAAACTAAAATACAGTCGTTTTCCGCCTCAAACCCCGATAAATTCGCCTATTCTAAAAAATTCCTAATTTTATTAGAAAATATCCCCCGACTTTTCCTACCTTTCGCTTCCGTAATCTTATCATCCCTCGAACGACCGTTCCCGGCAAGAAATAACAGCCACGACAGTTGACTACGAAAGCTAAATTTTTTTGGGTGTTTTTCCGCGATTTGAAACAAGTCAGAACGGAAATCTAACGTCTAAAATCTAAAGTCTTAATTTTCATCATAAAATCAAAAGTAAACTATGAGCGAATCAATCAAATGGCTCCTCTGGATACTCGGTCTCATTGCCTTGCTGTGGCTCAGTTTGGGAGCAGAGTCCTGCCGCGAAAGGGGCTGGGAAAACGTACTCTGTGACGACTGCGCTACCGCTGCCGCGCCCGATGTATCCGTTACGCCGCCTGCGGTCACGCCGCCGGTCGCCGAGGAAAAACGCTACCCCGTCGATTTTGCCGTCGGAGGGCTTGCCGCCCTGACCAATCCGGGCTACGACGAGTACCGCACCCGCATTCTCGAAGGCAACCGCGACGGACAGGTACTCGAAATCACGGGCGACTACTACCCCGACGAGCCGACGCCCGAGGGCTACACCAACGCCGGTCTCGCCCGCGCCGCCGCCGTGCGTGACCTGCTGACGCCCGACATTCCCGCCGAGCAAATCATCATCAAATCCAACCTGCTGAGCGGTCAACCCGCCGCCGATGATAAGTATCTGCAAGGACACAGCTACCGTTGGATATCCGAGCAGCCGCAGGAAATCGAGACCATCGACGGCTGCACGACCATCCGTTTTGCCTTCAATTCCGCCGACGGAAAAGTCAGCGATGAAGTCAGCGCGGAACTCGACAAAATCGCCGATCGGGTGCGCAAAACGGGAGAAAAAGTCACCGTCACCGGTCACTCCGACGACATCGGCGAGCCCGCCGCCAATCTCAAACTCGGTCGCCGCCGCGCCATGGATATTCGCCGCGAACTCATCAATCGTAAAGTGCTGCGCGAGCAAATCATCACCGACTCTAAGGGTGAAAGCGACCCCGTAGCTGCCAACGATACCGAGCGCGGGCGGGCGGAAAATCGCCGCACGGAGGTGTGTATTACGGAGTAGAGGACTTTTTAAAATCGTAAATTACGGAACTCGTTTTCCGTCAAAAAATAAAAAAAAATGTATTCAGAATTATTTTTATTTTCCACAACTTGTACAAGCTGCCTCTTGATGTGGTTGGTACAACTTTTTGCAGCCCTGATGCTCGGCGTCTGGGCAGGTTATTTGATTTGGGGTAAATACAAAAAAACGGTAAACGGCTTGCAAACCGATGTCAAAGCCTACCAAGCCAAACTCAACGACCGCGACACCGAGTACGCAAGTCTCAAATACGCACACGACGAGTTGGACAAAGACAACAAAGCCATGCGCTCGACCGTCTCTACTGCGGAAGGTAATAATGCGGCACTCCAAGCAGCCTTAGACCGCTGTCGCAAAGAGTCGGCGGCAGCAGCGGCGGCGGCACTCGGCGCGGGCGGGATTGCCCTCGGCAACACGACCACCGAACCCGAAGCCGACCTCTCCGCAGCAAGCGAACCGCTGACCGGCTACGCAGCCTACGGCGGATATTTTGCGACGGATAACCTGCAAATCATCGAAGGCATCGGTCCGAAAATCAGTAAGGTACTGACCGCAGCGGGTGTCGATAATTGGAGTAAACTCGCCGCTAAATCCGTCTCCGAGTTGCGCGACATTCTCACCAAAGGCGGCATCAGCAACAAAATCAATGACCCGAAAACTTGGCCCGAGCAAGCCCGTTTGGCAAAAGAAGGCGAATGGGAAGAGCTGGTTAAATACCAAAAATTCTTAGACACCGGCACAGAAAACAAAGGCGACTTTGAAACTCCCGCCAAAGTAGAAAAACTCTACCTCAAAGCCATCGGTTTTGCCGGTGCGAAATCGGATGACCTGAAAATAGTGGAAGGCATCGGCCCGAAAATCGAAGAACTGCTGAAGAACGCGGGCATCGGTGATTGGAAAGCACTGGCAACAGCGAAAAAAGAACGTTTACAAGCTATTCTCGATGCAGCGGGCAATCGCTACAAATTGGCAAATCCCGGCACTTGGGCAAAACAAGCCGAACTCGCGGACGCCGGAAAATGGCAAGAACTGAAGGAGTATCAGGATTATTTGTCGGGCGGAAAAGAGTTGAGTTGAGATGAGAGAAAGGTGAGAGGAGAGACTGACCGAGGTAAAACTTAAAGCAAGGAACTTCTCTCACTAAAAAAGCCCCGGCGAGTCACACACTCGTCGGGGCTTTTCCTATGGTCAATCGCGGAGCAAACCGTCAACCGTCCACCCTTCCACCGTCCACCGTAAAATCAACCGAGGAACTCATCCGCGTCATTCATTTCAAGACCAAAAGCATCCGCGACGCCTTGATAAACGACTTTTCCGTTGATGATATTCAATCCTTTTTTCAAGCTGTCGTCGGCTAAACAAGCGTTTTTCCAACCGAGATTTGCCAAGCGCAACAGGTAAGGAAAAGTAGCATTGGTCAGCGCAATCGTCGAAGTGTAAGGCACCGCGCCCGGCATATTTGCCACGCAGTAGTGTACTACATCGTCGATGATAAAAGTCGGGTCTTCGTGCGTCGTCGGCTTGCAGGTTTCGATGCAGCCGCCTTGATCCACCGCCACATCGACGACCACCGTGCCGGGGCGCATGTCTTTGAGCATGTCGCGGGTCACGAGATTCGGTGCCTTCGCACCGGGGATGAGCACCGCGCCGACAATCAAATCGTGGTCTTTAATCAGTCTGCGAATATTGTATTCGTTGGAAAACATGGTAATCACATTCGCCGGCATAATATCCGCCAACTCGCGCAAGCGGTTGAGATTGACATCGAGAATTGTTACCTGCGCACCTAAGCCCGCCGCCATTTTTGCCGCCTGCGTACCGACGATACCGCCGCCCAAAACGAGTACCTTGCCCGGAGGCACACCCGGTACACCGCCGAGCAGCACCCCGCGCCCTCTGACGGGCTTTTCGAGGTAACGCGCACCTTGTTGGATGGACATTCTGCCCGCTACTTCCGACATCGGAATGAGCAAGGGTAGCTTGCGGTCGGGCGTTTCTACGGTCTCGTAAGCCAAGCAAACCGCCTCGCTTTTTATCATCGCTTTGGTCAGCGGCTCGTAGCTGGCAAAGTGAAAATAAGTGAACAGCAGTTGGTCTTTTTTAATCAAATCGTACTCCGCTTCGATGGGTTCTTTGACCTTGACAATCATCTCGGCAATGTCGTACACCTCTTCGATAGTGCCCAAAACCTCCGCGCCCGCCTGACGGTATTCATCGTCGGGAAAGCCGCTGCCGTTGCCCGCCGTGGCTTGTACATAAACTTTGTGACCGCGTTTGGTCAATTCAAAAGCACCCGCCGGCGTGAGTGCGACCCGATTTTCGTTATTTTTAATTTCCTTCGGAACTCCGATAATCATATTCAGTTACGATTTTTAAAAGGAGGTGCGGTCGGTTTTATTTGATGGAATTTATACATCACTAAACCTGCGACTTCCCCTTGAGTGGTGGTAATTTTTTAGCTTATACGCCTTTTCGAGCGCTGCTGCGACGCTACGCAAACGCAGGAAATAAAGCGTTTTTGACGACCCGTCGAAAAGCGGGTCAAAAGTAAGAAAAGAGATTTGAAACGGGGGGATTTTTTTACGAAATGTAATTCTGCGTTACGAAAACGCGTATTTGCTTAGGTACGGGGTACTTCTACCGGGAAAACCCCACGCTGCTTTGGTAATCTTCCGATTTTTTGAAAAATAAGTACCTCGTACCTCTTTCCGAAAATAAGGAAATCACGAAAACGGAATGAAAAGGTCTTCCAAAGTCAAAGACCGATGCAAAACGTCGCGACTGTATTCATTTTCTTTGATACCAAAAGTGGTGATGAGGCAACTTTGAATTTGAGCACGGGTTTTGGTGAGGCGGAGAAAGGTGCGCTCTCGTTCGCGCAGGCGTTCTGCGTAGTCTTTGGTGAGGACAAATTCGGTGTTGTAAAATTTGACCTCAAACAAGTTGATAACTTGGTCGGCTCGCTCCAACAACATATCGACTTGCAAGCCTTTTTCATCCGCTTTCGCTTTGCGAAAATAAGAGTAAACCGTCGAGTAAACTCCGGCGATACTCAACGCTTTTTTTATCGCCGGCAAGTGCTTCATGCAGATACTTTCGTAGGCATAGCCGCTCCATATTTTAAACTCTTGCCGCTGACTCAACTGCATAAAAGTTCCCTCACCCTGATAAACCGAGTTTTCGATAAAACGCAGATAAAACAGCGAATATTCATCCGTCAGTCGATAAATTTTATCCTTCTTTTTCTTACCGAACGGATGATAAGCCATAATAAAGTCCGACTGTTCCAATTCTTCCAAGACCCGCGAAGTACCGCTGCCGTTCGGTACTTTAGCCGCATTGATAATCTGACTGCGACTCAGCCCCGTACGCTTGCTTGCCAATGCGCGAATGACGGCGATGTGGTGTTCGGCAGAATCGAAAAGGGCGGGGTACAGTCGATCGAACTCATTACGCAGCAGTCCCGTTTCCAAAAAACAGATTTCGTTAATATTTTGCAAAGCACTTTTGTCCTTCTCGACGGACTCTAAATACAAGGGAATGCCGCCAAAAGCCATGTATAATTGTACGATTTGGTAGCGCGTAAAATTTATCCGCTTGGCTTGAAAATATTCCTCCGTCTCGGCGAGCGTGAAGGGTTGCAGGCGCAGGTACTTCGTCACGCGGTTGTGCAAGCCGCCTTTATCGTTGATGACCTTACGGATAATCCACGAAGAAGCCGAGCCGCAGAGTACGATAATAAGGTGTTGGCGAGAAGCCCAATCGTTCCAAAAGTGCCCTAAGAAGTCGAGAAATTTACTGCCGGGTGTGGCTAACCAAGAGAGTTCGTCAAAAAAGAGAACCGCTTTTTTCTCCTTGTCTAATAAGGGTGTCAGCGTTTTGCGCAGCAAAAAGAAAGCATCTAACCAATCTTTGGGCGGCTCGATGTCGGCATCGGTCAGCAGGCGGAGGGAGTTGGTGAAGGTGCGGAGTTGTTCTGCGTTCGATGCGTTGCGTACGCCGGTTTGCTCGAAGATTATTTGGTCAGCGTAGGTTTCGCGGATGAGGTAGGTTTTGCCGACGCCGCGACGACCTGATACCGCTATCATTTCGGCTTTTTCTGATTGTAAGACGGTTTTTAGAATTTTGGTTTCCTTATTTCTGCCTATGAGCATGTTTTTGAAATTTTACCGAAAGTAGGTAAAATTTTTGGGATTTGGTAGTAAAATAAAAAACCTGCTGTGCTAAACAAAAAAAAGCCACGCACAAAACTGTACGCGGCTTCCTTTAGTGATTCTTACTGGATTCGAACCAGTGACCTCTGCCCTGTCAAGGCAGCGCTCTAAACCAACTGAGCTAAAGAATCATCATCAAAATGCTTTACTTTAAAAGCGGTCGCAAAAGTAGAAAAACAAATTTAAAGTGTCAACGATTTTTCGGACTTTTTCAAAAAAAAGTCGCTGCAAGTTGATTGCAGCGACTTTCATAATCCCATGAACATATAAATTTTTAAATTTTTTTAAATATTCTTTGCCAAAGTTTGCGGCATCCGAATATTTGACCTACCTTCGCATCATCATTTTTTATATATCAACAAATGCGGCTGATTTCAGCCTAATCCCTTGAACATTTTTTTCCGATTACGAAGACCGTTTCCCGACGGTCTTTTTTTTTGGCAGGTTTTTCTTGCTGTTGCGATGAGATGATTTGCGGTAAAAAGTAAGGCTTTCCCGACACAAGTCGGGAAA
>JAHDCG010000038.1:9750-44272 GCA_020629965.1 Saprospiraceae bacterium
GCGCTACTAACAAATTATAATCCCATGAACATAAATTCTTAGAGTCCGATGAGATGATTTGCGGTAAAAAGTAAGGCTTTCCCGACACAAGTCGGGAAAGCGCTACTAACAAATTATAATCCCATGAACATAAATTCTTAGAGTCCGATGAGATAATTTGCGGTAAAAAGTAAGGCTCCTCCGACACAAGTCGAAGAAGCGCTACTGACAAATTATAATCCCATGAACATAAATTCTCGGTCACTCGATGAGTGATATATTTTGTAGCACCGGGATTAAGAAAAGCAGTTTGCATTCTCGACTTTAGTTTGAAGTCGAGAACGCAAGTCTGAAATTATAATCCCATGAACATATTCAAATTTTTTGTGCGCCGCTTTCGGTCGCAATTTTTATCAGCCGCCGTCCTTTCCTCTCGATTACAGTACAAAGATGCAGGAGTCCCGAGGCAATTACAAAGACAAAAAAAGGCATTTGTGAAAATTATTTTCTTCTTCATACTCCCTCTATGCAGCAAATAAAGGATTTATAGCACTCATTTTGTGAAAAAAACCTGTTTCGCTTTCACTCCTTTCGGTATTTTTAAAATCAATTTTTTACCAACATTTAACTTTTCCGTAACATTTCAAACTTGCTTTTTCGATTTCTCCGGTAAATAATCCGCCGCCGCCGCTTCATCTTATTTAACTACCGTTGCCTTATTCGTCCGAAATTTTTGTCTCTTATCTTTGGGTTTTCCTCAAATTTTATCAACTGTTTTCCAAAGAGAAAAATTGTGTGACCTTCACATATATTATTAAAATATGTTATACCTTATTCGGTTTTATGTGTATGTTTGCCGCGAAATAATTTTTTCACAGCACTTTGAAAATTTACCCACACCGATTTACAGCATTTTACGCACTTGAATTTTAAGATAATACACGGCAATTTGTAGTAAAAAGCATAATTGTAACACACCATAAGGTGTCTCATGCAATCTGTTACTCATTTTTTTTTCAGAATACCAATTACACAAGAGCAAATATTCCTTGAAACAATTTTATCTGCTTCCGGGATTTTTTTCGCTTTCACATTTTTACACATCGCCGTTTTTTATCCGATAATCTTTGCCGCGTAATCTTGCGGATTAAAATGAGGACACGTCGATACGGTTATTTCCGAAATAAAATATAGTATCCTGCCGCCCGTCGCGCCGCCGACAGCCTTCTGCTTTTGCTGCACTGTAATTTTTTCTTGATTCTTCCCGCGTAATTTACTCTGCCTCGAACGGTTAATTTTTTGAGCTGCCAAATTCTGTTAGCAAAAAAATTAGTCATGCAAAAAATTCTGACTTTTGTATTTTCCCTCTTCCTGTCCCTCACTGCCCTCGCGCAATCGCCGCAGGCCGTCTGCTACCAAGCCGTAGCCACCGACGCCGCCGGCACCGAACTCGTCTCCCGTAACATCACCGTGCACGCCAAAATCATGCAGGGCTCTTTCGACGGCACCGTCGTGCGCGACGAAATGCACACCGTAACCACCGATGACTACGGTCTCTTCAACCTCAATATCGGCGAAGGCACCCCCGAACCCGGCAGCCCCGACTTTCAAACCATCGACTGGGGCAACGGTCCCTTTTTTCTCAGCATCGATATGGACCCCAACGGCGGCACGGATTTCGTTTCCCTCGGCACGAGTCAAATTCTGTCCGTACCTTACGCCTTATATAGTGCCACCGCCGGCGTCGCACAAACCGCCGCCGACGATGACGATACTTCGCCCGCCAATGAGTTGCAATCCCTCCAATTCGACCCCGCCACGGGTTTGCTTTCCCTGACCGACTCGCCCTCCCCCGGCGTTAATCTCGGCAGCAATGCGGACGCGGATGCCGACCCCGAAAACGAAATTCAAACCATTCTCTTCGACCCCGCGACGGGCACGCTGACCCTCAGCAACACCACCGACCCCGGCGTAGTCATCGACGTAAACGACGCCGATGCCGACCCGAACAACGAATTGCAAAACCTGCAATTCGACGCAGCCACCGGCGAATTGAGTCTTTCCGATGCTACGGGCGCACCGATTACCATTAACACGGATGACGCGGATGCCGATCCAAACAATGAATTGCAAAGCGTAGAATATGACCCGACCACCGGGAGCTTAAACCTCAGTAATTCCCCCGGCGCAGCCGTTACCATCGATATAAACGATGCCGACGCCGACCCGAATAATGAATTGCAAAACCTGCAATACGACGCAACGACGGGTGAATTAAGTCTTTCCGACGCACCGGGTGCACCCGTTACCATCGACACCGACGACGCGGATGCCGACCCGAATAACGAGTTGCAAAGCGTAGAATACGACCCGACCACGGGCAGCTTAAATCTCAGCAACTCCCCCGGCGCGGCCGTTACCCTCGACGTCAACGACGCGGATGCCGACCCGAACAACGAATTGCAAAATATTCAATATAATCCCGCAACGGGCGAAATCAGCCTGACCAACGCACCGGGCGCGGGCGCGGTCATCGACATTAACGACGGCGACTCCAATCCGCAAAACGAGATTCAGTTTTTGGAATTTGACGAAAACACCGGCGCACTCACCCTCTCGGGCACGGTAGGTACGGGCGTAAATATTCCTTTGGAAGATGCGGACGCCGACCCCGCCAACGAATTGCAAACGCTGACCTACGACCCCGCGACCAACGGCATCAGTCTGTCGCAGGACAATTCGCCGCCCGTCGTCATCAATACGGACGATGCCGACGCCGACCCGCAAAATGAGGTACAATCTTTGCAATACAACCCGACTACGGGCGGTCTCTCCTTATCCCTCGATAACTCCCCCGAGACCGTCATCGACATCGACGATGCGGACGCCGACCCCGAAAATGAGATTCAAACTTTATCATTTGAAAATAACTCCCTGACTATCAGCGGCGCGGGCGGCAATACGATTAACTTCGGTGAAAGCCTTTTCGGTGCCCCCGGTGCTTCTTTCGATTATCCTCAAGGCATTATCGGGGAGCATTTGGTGATTAAAAACGAAAACTTTGTCGTCCCCTCCGATAAAGTATTTTGGCTGACGTCCGGAGGTAATAACGTACAATTCGTGATGCAGGACGGCGCACAAGTTCTGCACCCCAACACTCCCAATATGCCGGTTTTTGCCGGCGGCACGACCATCGGTCAGTGTCGTTGTACGGGAATGTTAGTCAATTCAGACCCCAATATTACCCCCGCGATTGCGGATTTGACGGACACCGGCGCGGAATACGTCGTCCCGGCAAACAAGATTTTCTTTTTGAAAAGCGGACTGAGTAATGCCATGACCGCACAACTGAAAGTCGATGGCACGGACATGGAATTTTTGCGTCCGAATTTTACCCGAGGCACACGTATCATTAGTTTTCCGGCGGGTACGGTCATTCAGCGACCGACCAACAGCGACCCCGGCGAGTTTGTCTTGACGGGTTATCTGATTACGGCTCAATAGGCCGATTGCTTTTTTTTGCACAAAACACATTGACTTGCAGCGAAAAGAAAATTTCTCTTCGCTGCGGGTTATTATTTCGTAACCGAAATTCTAAAGAATTGAGGTTGTTTAAGAGTTTAAAGGTTTAGTCCCGATAATTATCGGGATTGGCACGCCTGCCGCCCGCTAAACGATTAAACGACTAAACTTTTAAACGAATTTCAGTTACATTTCTAAGTCTCAAACCTTCGGCACCATTCCCCTCTGATTGCTGACGAACCAATACCTGCACGTTGCGGTTCAACAAAATTTTTCATTCCATGAAAAGAATTTTTCTCTTCATTATGGCAGCGGGTTTTCTGCTGCCCCTTTCCGCACAAAGTATCAGACGCGCCACCCTCGGCAGTCTCGGCGGCTCGGTCACCGTCAATGATTTTCGCATCACTTCTTCTTTCGGTCAAAAAAGCGTTGCCTGTTCGGTCGTAATGGGTGAAGGCGTGATTGTGCGTCAGGGCTTTCAGCAGCCTACGCCCGATGTGCGACCCTGCGACTTTACGGTGGCGGCGGCGTGGGAAGAAATCGAAACGGACTGCGGTTTTTACTATTCCTTTGAATATCAAGGCGATGCGGACACGGAAACGGCAGATTTCTTGTGGAATTTCGGCGAAAACTCCTTTCCCGCCGAAGCGACTTTCGCCAATCCGATGGACATTGCGTACAGCGACGAGGGGGTAAAAATTATCCGCCTGACCGTCTCGCAAGACGATTGCAGCGACACTTACGAATTTTCTCTGGATGCCCGTGCGGCAACTTTCGGCATCAATCCCGCAGTCGTGCAACCCGAATGCGCACAGAGCAGGTCGGGCAGCATCGAGTTGACCTCTTTCGGCGGCGAGCAGCCTTTTGTTTATACCTGGAATGACGGCGCAACGACCGCAGAGCGCAACGAGTTGGCAGCCGGCATCTACTCCTACACCGTCTCGACCGCCAACGGTTGCGTAGTCGGCGGCAGCGTAGAAATCACGGAGCCGGACGGCTTGGAAATTACCGAAACTCTGACACAAGACGACTGCGGCACCCCCGAATTTGAAGGCGGCATCGACCTCAGCGTCGAAAATGCCTCGGGCGCGTTAGAATTTTCGTGGTCCAACGGCGCAACCACCGAAGACGTCAATAAGCTGGAAAGCGGCACCTACACCGTCACCATTTTTGACGCGGGTTGCGAAACCGAAATGATGTTTGTCATCGACGACTGCCTGACCGACGGCCCGCCCGATGTCCTGACCCCTAACGGCGACGGGGAAAACGACGATTGGATAATTCCGGGTATCGCAAACTACCCGAACAATCAAGTCCTGATTTACAATCGCTGGGGAAATATTATCTACGACGCACAACCCTATCAAAACGACTGGCGCGGCACGAACAACGGCGGCAAAGATTTGGTCACGGGAGCTTACTACTATGTGGTAAAGTTGAACGATGAAGAAAACACGGTGTACGGCGGTGCAGTCACCATTGTCAGATAATAATTTTTTAGCGGAGAGTTGAGAACAGAGAGTCGATAGCTTTTAAGCAAACGTTGTCTCGGCTCTCTCCTCTCTCCTCTCCCCTCTCTCCTACAAAATTTCATCCATGAAAAATATATACAAAAATTCACTCCTTGCCCTGCTGCTGACCTGTGTCGGTTTTGGCGCGCAAGCTCAACAATATCCCCTTTTCAGTCACTATACCGTTAACGATTTTGCCTTTAACCCGGCGATTGCGGGTACGGCGGATGCCATTGACCTGCGGGCAACTTACCGCACGCAGTGGGTCGGTCTGACGGAACATCCGGAGACGGGCTACCTCAGCGGGCACGGGCGACTCGGTAAACTGCCGATTGGTTTGGGCGGCTTTGTGTACAACGATACGGCGGGCAAGTTACAACGCACCGGCGGTACGGCTGCCGTGACTTTTATGCAGCAACTAAACGAAAAAACGCGCGTCAGTGTCGGTTTGTCGGCGGGTTTTCAAAGAATACGTTTGTCTAATCTCGACCCCGACACCCAAGCCAACGACCCGACTCTGCTCAACGGCGAAGACGGCATCGGCACGCCCGAATACAGCGCCGGTATTTACCTGCAATCGGGCGGTTTTTACGCGGGATTTTCCGTGCCGCAAATCTTCAAAACGCGGATTGAATTTAACGGCAATAACAGCGCAAACAACGAACTGACGCGCCACTACTATGCCATGGCGGGTTACAAAATTCCCCTTTCCGAGACTTTTGCCGTCGAGCCTTCGGTCTTATTTAAAAAAGTATCGGCGGCACCTTTGCAGTACGACGTGACGGCGCGGGTTTTCTACAAAAATCTGCTTTGGGTAGGCGGTACTTATCGCTCGAATGCGGCAATGGCAGCCTTGGCGGGTATTCGCTTAAAAAATAATCTGATGTTGGCTTATGCTTATGATTTGCCGACCACAGACCTCAAAACGGTCAGCAACGGCACACACGAAATCACGCTCGGTCTGACCATCGGCAAGCGCATCGACAGCGACGAGGACGGCATTCCCGACAACTTGGATAAATGTCCGGACAAACCCGGTCCGAAAGAAAACGACGGCTGCCCGGACGACCCGATTGCCGCAGAGGAAGACCCGGAAGAAGAGGAAGAAGAAATTGCCGACTTAAACGACCCGCTCGCAGACTCCGACCAAGACGGCGTTTTGAATAAAGACGACCTGTGCCCCGATGTAGTCGGTTTGATTAAAAACGACGGCTGCCCCCTCGGCGATCGCGACAAAGACGGTATTCGCGACGATATCGACAAGTGTCCGGATGTATTCGGTTTGGCAAATAATACGGGCTGCCCGATTGATGACCGCGACCGCGACGGCATCGTGGATAACGTGGATGAATGCCCCGATATTCCCGGCACCTTTGCCGGCAGAGGCTGCCCGAAAGAAGATACGGACGGCGACGGCATCGCGGACAGCTCGGATTTGTGTCCGGAGACGCCGGGCTACGACGGGCAGGGTTGCCCGAAAATTTCGGATGCACAGCGTGAAATTCTTAACCTCGCCATCAGAAATCTGTATTTCGATTACGACAAAGACGAAATTCGCCCCGGTGCCTACCAATACCTCGACGGCTTGGCGGAGTTGCTGATTAAGCACCCGCAATTTAATGTCAATTTGAAAGGCTACGCGGATGAGCGCGGCTCACGGGCTTATAACTTGGATTTGTCTAAACGTCGCGTAGAGTCGGCTTTCTTTTACCTCACCAATCGCGGGGTGCCGAAAGACCAACTTGCTTTGGAATATTACGGTGAGACCCTGCCGGATGATATGCGCCCGACCGAGGCGGGTTTTCAGTTGAACCGCCGGGTGGAAATGTCGTTCTTTTTTGATTAAAAAGGTGGACGGTGGACGGTTTTACGGTGGACGGCGCGAGAACCGTAGCTTCAACTTCAGTCGAACGGCTATCGGAAGCAAAACCGCTTTTATACCTAAAAAAAAGCCCTGTGCATTTGCGCAGGGCTTTTTTTTACTTTTAGCTCATCGACTGAAGTCGATGCTACGGGGCGGGTTATACATTCAAATACATCATTAAAGCATCGTATCGCTCTTTCAAAGTATCAAAATAATCGCTTTCGTTAAAAGAGGCTTTGACTTGGTAGCCGAAACGGTCGAAAGTCGCCAAGAGGTTTTGAATGGACTGCAAATTGATTTTCAGCGTCACGTCAATTAAAGAAGTATCCAAACCCGAAGAAATAAATGAACTGATAATATTCGCATTTTCGGACTCGGCAATGCGCGCAATTTCGGACAAAGAATAATCACGGCGGTGCATTTCCAAAACAATAATACTGCCCGGCTCGGTAAACGCACCCGTCGCCGCAAAGTAGTTAATTAAGTCTTCCTGCGAAATCATGCCGAGGTAATTCGCGTCGCTGTCCACCACGGGAATGACCGTCAGGCGAAACTCCGCCAACAGGCGCATCACTTCGTAAATGTGGTCACTGTCGCGCACGTAAAAACGCGCCAAACCCAACTGATACGAGCCGACGGGTTCATTGACGTCGTTGTTGAGAATATCGTCTTCCGAAATCAAACCCAACAGCTCCTCATTGTTCACAATCGGCAGATGCTTGACGTAAAAATCATTCATCACGGAAAGCGCATCGTCCCCGGTATCGGAGGTGCGCAGAGGTATCATACTGTCGGTCAAGAGATTTGCTGCAATCATAGTCGTTGTTTATTTTGTGTCGGGTCGAAAAAAAAGTAAAACGAAAAAAGGCACGATACGTTCCTTGCGAAAAGGTTAAATTCAGAAAAGTTTCTAAATTTTATCGGTAAGAAGCTGTACGATATTTTGCAAGCCAATCAAGACCGGGCACTTATCCCGACCAAACACTACCTATCACCCTACCGCGACAGCTTATCTTTCTGCGCAATAAATTCCGCTTCCGTCAAAAATCCTTTATCGCGCAAAACACGTAATTTTTTAATCTGCTCCAGCAAATCGGGCTGCGTACTCAGCAGGTCGTCCTCGCTTTGCTGCTGCGGCGTATCGCTCGGCAGGCGGAAATTATTCGCCGCAAACTCCCCGAACTCATCCTGTATGCGCAGCCACGCCAAAGCATCGTGTTCCCGCACTTTCGTAAAATCTTTAAAGCCGTAAGCCGCTGCTTTATCCAAGTGATAAAAGGCTTCGTTTTTGTTTTCCAAAAGCGAATAACAGCAAGCCAAATTAAAATGCACGGCGATGTCGGTCGGATTGATTTCCAAGGCCTTTTCAAAATCCGCCACGGCACCGGTGAAATCAAAATCTTTAAATTTTTTCACGCCTTCCCGGCGAAACGGATTGACGGTCGGTCGCACCACGCGCTCGGGACGGCGGCGTGCGACACGCTCCTGACGGCGGTGACTGCGGCGGTGCATTTCTTCTTCTTTCAATTTTTGCTCACGCAATTCACGGGTACGACGGTCGTCTTCGCGGGTGCGGCGACGTTCGCTGCGCCTTTCCTCGCGGTAGCCTCTGCGGTATTCGCGGTCGCGGCGGTCGAAGTCACGGTCGTGCGGATAACGGCGGCGAATGTCGAGGTGTTTGCGGTTGTATTTGAAGTCGAATTCATCATCGTCCATCGACAAAAAACGCGCACCGTCAATCAAACCGACCAAAGCCGGAATGCCCGTCCAAAATAACATACACAGAAAAATACCCCATCCCGTTTGCTTCAAATAAAAACGGTGGACTCCGAAAATACCGAGAAATACAGCCAAAAGGGCCGCTGTGGTTCTGTCTTTCATGCGTAGGGCAATTCTACAATTTTTAACTTAGATTGTCGAGTAATTTCTAACAAAAATTTATACAAATTTTTGTTGTTTGAGAGTTCAGGAGGTTTAGGCATTCAGACAACTTTAGTGCCGCTAAAGGATTAAACGCCTAAGCTTTTCAACATATTTCCTAACAAAATTAGCGGCGAAAAGATGAAAGCGGACAGGAAATTATATGAACGGTCAAAAATATACGATGAGATTTTCGGAAGAGTTTTTAAATCTATTTCAGCGGCGGGAACGTTTTTAGCGGGAATGCGGTTTGAGGGTCAAGAGGAAACCGACTCCTGTAATTACTTGAAAAATTCAGCTTGACCGTAGTTTCCAAAAATGCTTAAACGATTAAACGCCTAAACGCCTAAGCTAACCAAAACATCTTCCGATGCTCAACAAAATTACCCGCCTGTACCGCGAGTCTTTCAGCGGACTCAGCCGCGATATTTGGCTGCTGACCCTCATCACGCTCATCAATCGCAGCGGCACGATGGTCGTGCCGTTTATTGCGATTTACCTGACGCAACAACTCGATTTTTCGCTCGGTCAGACGGGCGTAGTCATGAGTTTTTTCGGCGTCGGCTCGGTCGTCGGCTCTTACCTCGGGGGGTGGCTGACCGACAAATTCGGCTACTACCGCACCATGTTTTGGTCGCTGTTTATCGGCGGTATTGCCTTGCTCAATTTGCTGTGGCTCGAAGCATTCGAGGCTTGGTGCGGCGGCGTGTTTTTAGTGACGGCCATCGGCGATTGCTTTCGCCCGGCGAGTATGGCGGCGGTCGGCTTTTACAGCAAACCCGAAAATCGCACGCGCTCGCTTGGTCTCATTCGCTTGGCGGTCAATTTGGGTTTCGGCATCGGCCCCATGCTCGGCGGCATCATCGCGGCGATCTTCGGGTACAGTTGGATTTTTATCATCGACGGCGTGACTTGCATGGCGGCGGCGCTGTCTTTTTTGCTGATTTTAAAAGAAAGCCACCGTCCGCCCAAAGCGGGCGAAACTCCGAAAGACCTGCTCGACACCTCTCCTCTCTCCGCACCGCCGCGCTCGCCGTACCGCGATAAGATTTTTCTGGCTTACGTTTCTTTTGCTTTGATAAATTGCATTGTTTTCATTCAATTTATGGGTACTTTGCCGCTGTATTGGAAAAAGTTTTTTCTCTTCACGGACACCGAAATCGGGCTGCTGCTCGGCATGAACGGCTTGATTATCGTGCTGATAGAAATGCCCTTAATCACCCTGCTGGAAAAGCGATATTCCATCCTCGGCATGATTGCCCTCGGCACGCTGCTGACGGGTCTTTGCTACGAAATGTTGACGTGGACGGCGTGGGCGGGCATTGCTGTTATCTCCATGTTGGCACTGACTGTCGGCGAAATTATCAACTTCCCCTTTGCCGCCTCCTTTTCGCTCAATCGCGCCCACGAAACCAATCGCGGCAAGTACATGGGCATGTACGGTCTGTCCTTTTCGCTCGGTCATATCATCGCCCCGGTATTGGGCATGTACCTCGCCGAACGCTTCGGTTTTTCAACGCTGTGGCACGTCATGGGAGCGATGAGTTTGATTTCCGCAGCGGGCATTATGTGGGTCAGACAACAGGCGAAAGAGGAGGAAAAGGAGTTGAGGAGTTTGGAGGTTGAGGAGTTGGAAGTGGAGAGGTTGGGGGGTTGAGGGTTGAGAGGTTAGGGGGGTTGAGCAGTTTCGCATTTCAGAGCGAAAGTCCATCGTCCACCGTTAATCCGTCCACCGTAAAACCGTCCACCGTAAAAAAATGATTGACAAAATTGCACTTCTTTACCTCCGCGACCGCAAAATTCTCAGCACCCGCAGTCACGGCAAAACCAACTACTACCTGCCCGGCGGCAAACGCGAGGCGGGCGAAACCGACCTGCAATGTCTGCAACGCGAAATTAAGGAAGAACTCGCTGTGGAAATTTTGTCAGCGAGCGTCGTTTATTACGGAACTTTTGCGGCGCAGGCGGACGGACACCCGGACGGTCTCGAAGTCAAAATGACCTGCTACCTCGCCGACTTTACGGGCGACCCGACGGCGACTTCCGAAATTGCGGAGGTCAAATGGCTGACGACCGACAATACGGACATAATTTCGGCGGTAGATAAGTTGATTTTCAAAGACTTACACAATAAAGGTTTGCTGAAATGACGTTTTGAAAAAGGCGCGGATGCAGCGAACATTTTGCCGGGTTGTTTGCGTTTTGTTCTGTAAATCTCATGTAACATTTTTAGCCGCATGAAGTACAAGGAACTTTGAAAGTCCCCCGTACTTGGGTAATATTAAACCATTCGACAAAATGCAAACTTCTTTTATCTTTTTGTTCCTTTCTTTTGCTCTTTTCGCGCAAGACAAATCGACCTCCGAACTGACCGGCACCGTCGTTATTTCTTACGAAAATATCGACCCGAATCAAGGCATGGTCGAAGCTTCGATTTACAACAAAAGCGAGACTTTTTTGGTCAAAGACCGGTTTATACAACGCAAACGCGCGGAGGTCGTCAACGGTAAAAGTCAAATTATTTTTGAAAATATTCCCTTCGGCAAGGTCGCCGTCGGTTCGTATCACGATGTGGATGCGGACGGTGAATACGATAAAAATTGGGTAGGTCTGCCCGCTGAACCCTATGCTTTTTCCAAAGCACCGTGCAGCCGTTTACGCAAGCCGTATTTTGAGGAAGTCAGCGTAGATTTTACTAAATCCGGGCAGGTTATCGAGTTGACGTTTATGCGGTTTATGGATTGAAAATTTTGTTGAATTGTTGAGTCGTTGAGTTGTTGAGCGCAGCAACGTGAAGTTTTCAACGATTCAACATTTTGTTCTCCTAAATTCAACCTCAAAAACATCCCCTTCATCCGCCGCTTTCGAGTTCGGAAAAATACTTTTCGCTTCCTTTTCAATCGGCGATAAATCTCCGTAGCGCGCGGAGTAATGTCCGCAAATCAGTTTTCCGACATTCGCCGCTTTCGCAATTTCGGCTGCCTGTGCCGCCGTACTGTGTCCGTATTTTTCGGCATGTACGCCCTCTTCCGTCGTGAAGGTCGTTTCGTGATACAGCAAATCCACGTTCTTAATCAGCGGCACGATGTCGGGTTTGTAAGAAGTATCCGTGCAAAATGCGTAAGAGCGCGGCTCGGGTGCCGGCTCGGTCAGTTCTTCGTGCGTAATTGTTTTGCCTTCGGCGGTTACAAAATTCTCGCCCGCTTTGATGGCTTTTATTTTTTGAAAAGGAATGTCGTATTCCGCGATTTTTTCGGCAATAATATTATCGGGCTGCTTCTTTTCTCTAAACAAATAACCGGTCACGGGCATCCCGTGTTTGAGCGGAATGGTCGTTACCGTAACTTGCTTATCCTCAAAGATTTGTGTACTTTTTTCGGTATCGACGACGACAAAATTTACGGCATAAGAGAGATGCGCACCGCTTGCTTTCAATACGGCATTTATCATTTCTTCCAAACCCGGCGGCGAGAAAATCGTCAGGTCATTTGTTCGATTATTAAGGCTGTAAGAAGTCAGCAAACCCGGCAAACCGAAGATGTGGTCGCCGTGCAAATGCGAGATAAAAATCTGCCCGATGCGCTCTCTGCCGTGAATGTTAAAATCACTCATCCGCAGTTGTGTTCCCTCGCCGCAGTCGATGAGAAAAAGACTTTTGCGCACCTGCAAAATCTGCGCCGTGGGGTGGCGACCGTTGGCGGGTACGGCGGAGTTACAACCGAGGATAGTTAGTCTGAAAGGCATGCGTTGGTTGGTGGTTGATGGTTGGTAGTTGATGGACGACTAATGGTAATTGCTTGGTGTCGGTAAGACTATTTGAAGGCAGTTTTTAATTTTCAGGGAACCGTCCACCATAAAACCGTCGGCCGTCCACCGTTGAAAAAAAACGGTTCAAATGTACCTTTTGCACATTTGAACCGAAAGTGAGCCGGAGAGTGAAGACTGTTTTTATTCTTCCGGAGTTTCTTCTTCCGTGCCTTGCAGTTCACGTTGCAGTTCTTCCATCATCACGTAATCAATCGACTCTTCGACGGTAGGAACGACAGGCAAAATGGTATTCAAACGGGAAATTTCAATCAGCTTTTTGACGGACGGATGGTTAGCACCGCTCAGTACAAAGCTGCCGCGACGCTTCCACAAACGATTGCCGGTCAAAATGCAGGACAATCCGGAAGAGTCGATGTATTCGACGTGTTGTAAATCGAGAATAAAATTATTGATGTCGTTATTGGACAACAGTATCAATTCCGATTTAAAATCAGGGGCACTGACGGAATTCAGATTTTTTTCTAAAACAGTAAATACGCAGTAGCGTTCGTTTCGGTCAACGGAATATTTCATAAGCTTGTTTCGTAAGTATTTAGACGGGAAAACAACTTTAGGGCAGAATTTGTTTAGCAAAGACAGGTCTGAAAAAGTTTTTTCCGAGTTTCGCAAATGTAGTGAATAAGTCGGTATTTTCGCAGAAAAAGTCGAAATTAGAATTTCAATAACATTTTTTAGCCGCAATGCACAAAACGGACGGCTTACTGACGCGCAAATTCTTATATTTGCGCCGCAAAAATTTGAGAGGAAGGAGGAGAGGTTGTTTAGGGGTTTAGGCGTTTAATCGTTTAATTGTCATGCGTACTTTATTCCTGACAATTATCGGGATTAAACGTTTTAAACGGATGAGAATTTAAAAACTCCGCGTTGCAAGCGATTTAAAAGGAGTAAAAGCAAAAATTTAAACCATATTATAATGTTCGAGAGTTTACAGGAAAGATTAGACGGTGCCTTTAAGACGCTGTCCGGAGATGCAAAAATTACGGAGCTGAATATCGCAACGTCGGTCAAGGAAATCCGCCGCGCGCTCGTGGCTGCCGATGTGAACTACAAAATCGCCAAAGAGTTTACCGATACGGTTAAAGAAAAGGCATTGGGGCAGGAAAACCTGCTCAAAGCCGTGAAGCCGGGTGAGTTAATGACCAAAATTGTCAACGACGAGCTGGTCAAACTGATGGGCGGTCAGAGTGTCGGTATCAACGTCAAAGGCAAGCCCGCCGTGGTTTTAATTGCCGGTTTGCAGGGTTCGGGTAAGACGACTTTCAGCGGTAAACTCGCCAAATACCTTAAAGAAAAGAAACGCATGCGCCCGATGTTGGTCGCCTGTGATGTTTATCGCCCGGCGGCGGTCAATCAGCTTTCCGTCTTAGCGGAGCAGGTCGGTGTGCCGATTTATAAGGACGAAGGCAATATGAATCCCGTTGACATTGCGGCGGGTGCTTTGGCTTTTGCGAAGGCAAATCAGCGCGACGTGGTAATTGTCGATACGGCGGGTCGCCTTGCGGTCGATGAGGAAATGATGAACGAAATTTCCTCGCTTAAAGAAAATCTCGACCCCAACGAAACGCTGTTCGTGGTCGATTCAATGACGGGTCAGGATGCGGTCAACACGGCTGCGGCTTTTAACGAACGCATCAATTACGACGGCGTCGTCCTCACCAAACTCGACGGTGATACGCGCGGTGGTGCAGCTCTTTCGATTAAATATACGGTCGGCAAGCCGATTAAATTTGTCTCGACCGGTGAGACTTTGGAAACGCTCGATGTGTTTTACCCCGAGCGGATGGCACAGCGGATTTTGGGCATGGGTGACATCGTTTCCTTTGTTGAAAAAGCGCAGGAGCAATACGACGAAAAAGAGGCGAAACGCCTGGAGGCGAAAATCAAAAAGAACAAGTTTGATTTCAATGATTTTCTCGGTCAGTTGGCTCAAATTAAGAAAATGGGTGACATCAAATCGCTGATGAACATGATACCCGGTATTTCCAAACTGACTAAAAATCTCGACATCGACGAGTCGGCTTTCGGTCGCGTGGAAAGCATCATTCACTCCATGACTCCCGATGAACGCGGCAATCCGGAGTTGCTGAATATGAGTCGCAAAAAGCGGATTGCTAAAGGCTGCGGTCGCGATTTGAACGAGATTAATATGTTTATCAAACAGTTCGACCAAATGCGTAAGATGATGCACCAAATGAGTAAAGGCGGCGGCATGGGTGTGCCGGCGGGCGGCGGTGGCGGCGGCAGACGACGGAGTCGGATTTCGCGCAGAAGACGGCGTTAGGATGTTGAGGTGTTGAGAAGTTGGGGTGTTGAGCGGTTATGGGCGAAATCCTGAAAAATTAAAAGGGTATCAAGGACTGATTTTGTCTTTGGTGCCCTTTTCTTATCTTTGTTTTATGAGAAAAAAGTTAGTATTCGGTTTGTGGTTTTGCCTGCTCGTTATCCCTTGCTTTTTGCGTGGACAAGAAGAAAGCGGCGCCTTGAAAAAGACCTTCACCCGACTGTCCGGCGACTATAAAATCGGCGGTACGGGCGATGTTTACTTTTTTACCTATAACGGCGGTTTGGGCTTTTCGGCGGCGCAGGGCTACCGTATTTCCGAGCGATTTTCTTTGGCGGGCGAAATCAGTTTCGAGCAACTCAAGGACGCAAATCTGCTCCCGCTGACCCTCGCCGCCGAGCATCATTTCGGCAAAAAGCGGAAGCGATTTTTAAAAATTCATCTCGGTTACGCTTTCGGATTTACCAACGGCGTGTACGAAAACTACGGTGTCGGCGGCGGCTTGGCAACGGGTGCGGACTACGGTTTTTATCTTTTGAAAACGAAAAATATTCGACTCTTGGCTTCTTTCGGTTATCACTTTCGGCGCAGCGGTTTGAGGTATCGACCTTTTACCGGCGGCGCGGAAATTCACGACAGATTGGATAATCATTTTGTGAGTTTGCGGACGGGAATCGAGTTTTAGTTGGAGTGGTTAGAGTTGTTTGAGTCGTTGGAGTTGTTTTCCGACCGGGGGTGCAACAACGCTGTTATGTTATTATTCTTTTGAAGAAATGATTGTTTAAAAAATTGCCTGACCTATGTGTAAAATTACTCCTGTTTTTGCTTTTGTTTTTTGTTTTTTTTTGCAAAATCTTTATTCCCAAACCATTCCGATTAACGAAGTCTGCGCCGTGAACGACAGCGTTTTGCAGGATGCGGAGGGCGATTTTCCGGATTGGATAGAGTTATACAATCCGCATGATGCAGCCGTCGATTTGAGCGGTTGGCAATTGCAGGATGAAAATGCGACTTGGACTTTCCCCGCAGTACAAATTGCGCCCTACGGCTATTTGCTCGTTTTTGCGAGTGATAAAAACGGGATGATTGCAGACGAATTACACACGAATTTTAAAATCTCCGGCGACGGTGAAAATTTGCGGCTGCTCGATGCACAAAACCAAATCAGCGACCAAATCGACCTGCCGCCTCTCGCCGAAAATCAAAGCTACGGACGACTCGACGGCGCTTGGGCTTACTTCGCGCAGCCGACCCCGAATGCCGCCAATTTAACGCCGCCGCAAAGCAACGTTTTTCCCTATCGTGTGACAACCGAGACACCGCCCGGTTTCTTTTCCGCGCCGCAAAATATTCGCCTTCTGACCGATTGCGATGACTGCGAAATACGTTACACCCTTGACTCCGAAACGCCGACGGCACAAGATTTTATTTACGACGCAAATGCCGGAATTGCAGCAACGACGGGCGTTTCCGACAGCATTGCACACATCGACGCGACGCCTCATTATGACAATGCGGCGCGGGGCAAACAGGAGACGGCGTTCGTTTTGCGTGCCGCTGCATTTCAAAACGGCAGTCGGGTCAGCCCGATTTTCAGCGGTACCTGGTTTATCGACGCGGCGGGAAAACGGATGACCTCTGCCCTGCCCGTGGTCTCGCTGATTTCCGATTACGACGCTTATTTCGGGTACGAACGCGGGATTTACGCGCCCGGTGCCGCCGAAAATTATTACGGTCGCGGCGAAGAATGGGAGCGCGAAACGCACGTTGAATTTTTCGACGGGGAGGGCAATTTACAGCTCGCGCAAAGTTGCGGTATTCGTCTTGCGGGAGCACATTCGCGCATCGAGCCGCAGAAGACTTTTCGGCTTTATGCACGCGAAAAATACGGCGACGGTTCGTTTTCTTATCCGCTTTGGGGCGGAGAATACGGCGACTCTTTCGACCGCATTACGCTGCGCTCGACGACGGCCGCTTCGGTCATCAAATCGGGATTTACGGATGAATTGGCGCACCGCATTTTGGACGAACGCATCAAGACGGAATACGTGCAAACCAAGCCCGCTGTCCTCTTTCTCAACGGTGTTTATTGGGGCATTATCAGTCTGCGGGAGCACAACGGGCGGCATTTCCTCGGGCGGCAATACGACATCGACGACGACGAAATTATCAAGCAAGGCAAAGGCGAAGCCCGCAACAACACCTCCGTCGCTTTCGTTCGCCTGCGTGAATATTTGCAAAATACCGACCCGCAATCCGAGGCTTTTATCGACGACCTGAGCGACATTTTTGCGTGGGAAGGCTACATAGATTATTTGGCAATAAATCTGCTGATTGCCAACTGGGATTGGCCCGATAATAACACCGAATACTGGTCTGCGCCCGTGCTCGACGACCGTTTGCATTTTCTGCTGAATGACTTTGACGCGGGTTTTATTCACTACAATAACGAGCGCATGGACATTTTTTTCGACACGAGCATTCGCAATCTCGACCGCCAAAAATGGAAGTGGATAACGGAAATAACGGAACTGCTTTTTCACAATCGGCAATTCCGGCAGCATTTTCAGCAGCGGGTAAATGAATTACAGCAGACGACTTTCGCCCCCGAGCGCACCGTCTCGCTGCTGCGCGGTCTGGTCGCTGAGCTGGAGCCGGAAATACAGGCGCACATCGACCGCTACGATTTCGTCAAAGACAAGGAAACTTGGTACAAGGTCTGGGAAAGAACCGAACTTTTTTTACTGCGCCGCCCCGTTTTTCTCGCCGACCACATCCGCGAAAAGTTAGGCACACCCTTTACCGTTTCCCCAAATCCGACGGCGGGAAATACCCAAATCACCTTCGCCTATCCGCCCGATTTTCTGCAAAGCATCGAGGTTTGCGACCTGCAAGGCAGACTTTTAATTTCGGAAAAACCCGACACGGCAAACGGCTCGGCAGTATTCGACTTAGACCTAAGTAATTTGCAAAAAGGGATGTATGTGCTGCGTGTGCAGGACGGCGGAGCAATTTTTGTCAAGAAGATTGTTGTGGAATAGGGTTTGAAAATGTTAGAATGGTTAGGCTTGTTTGAGTCGTTGGAATTGTTTGAGTCGTCAGAGTCGTACAGGCGAGAGCAGCCCGTCCACCGTTCTACCATCCACCGTTATAAAAAAAAATCGTTCTTTTGCAGTTCAGATTATCACCGATAAAACGCGATAAATGACCAACAAAACAACCGTGGCCGTTTTTTTTGGCGGGAAAAGTGTGGAGCACGAAATTTCCGTCCTTTCCGCGCTCCAAGCCGTTGCTGCCTTCGATACCGCGAAGTATAAAATTCTGCCGATTTATCTCACCAAAGACGGCAAATGGTACACGGGCGATGCCCTGCTTGATACCGATAATTTTCGGGACATGAAAGCACTTTTGGCGCGCTGCGAGGAGGTGTATATGACACCGGCGGCGAAAGACCAAACAGTGTACCGCGTGAAGACTTCGCTGTTTGGTAAGCGGGAAGTTGCTTCTTTTGATTTAGCGTTTCCGATATTGCACGGTGCGCCGGGGGAAGACGGGTCTTTGCAGGGATTTTTTGAATTGAAGGAAATTCCTTACGTCGGGTCGGATGTCTTGGCTTCGTCGGTCAGTATGGATAAAATTATCTCGAAAATGGTGATGAAGGAAGCGGGTATTTCGGTGACTGCCTACACTTGGTTTTACGAGTCGGAGTGGTACGAACGTGAGCCGGAAATCATGGCGGAAGCGGAAGAAAAATTGGGTTATCCGATTATTGTGAAGCCGGCCAATTTGGGTTCGAGTGTCGGTATTTCGAAAGCGGACAATGCGGAAGAACTGCGAGAAGCGGTCGAATTAGCGGTCAGTTTCGCGCCGCGTATTTTACTGGAAAATGTAGTACAAAATTTAACGGAAATCAATTGCAGCGTACTCGGTAATAACGGCGACATTCGCCTCTCGGTTTGCGAAGAACCGCTGCGCTCGGGCGAAATTTTGAGTTACGACGACAAGTACCTTTCCGGCGGCGGCAAAGGCTCAAAAGGCGGCGGAGGCAACAGCGGTAAAGGGATGAGCGGTCTGAAAAGAAAAATACCGGCGGACTTGCCCGCCACGGTACAGCAAAACATCGAAAACGCCGCGCGACGTACCTTCCGCGTCCTCGACAACAGCGGTGTAGTGCGCATCGACTTTTTGTGGAATACGAAAAGCAACGAAATTTTCGTCAACGAAATTAACAGTATTCCGGGTTCGCTTTCCTTTTACCTTTGGGAAGCAACGAACAAAAATTTTACGCAATTACTGGATGATATGATTGGTTTTGCCCTCAAAAGACAACGCGACCGCAGCGGTTTGGTGAAAACTTACGACAGAAATATTTTTAGTATGGGCGGCGGGAAGAAGTAATGCGATGTACGATGTACGAATTACGATGTACGATGTACGATGTACGATTGCTTGAGAGGAGTGGGATTATTTGCTTTTGTGTTCTTTTTATTAAAGTCTGTTGTCATGTGTTTTTTTGTGAGAAAGCACATTGTTTAAATGTTTCTTTAAATACGGAAGTGTAAACTTGTAGAGTGCCGTGTCTTGTTTTGAAAAAACGAAACGTTTAGGATTTACGCTTTTTTACCTCACGAAATTACCGATATTTTTCGACCCTTCCTCCCGGTGATGCCAACGGCATGGGGCACTTCAGCCCGGTATGTAAATGCCGGGTAATATATAAATGCCCGGGAATTACGCAAAATCCCGTCCTCCCCCGTATTTCCTCACCAAAAACACAAATCCCCGCGCCGTCAAAAACGCAATAACAGTCCCCAAAATCGCTCCGCAAATCACATCGAGCGGATAATGCACGCCCACATACACCTGCGCATAAGCTACTAAAAAAGCCCAGGGGAAAAGCAACCAACGGTATTTTCCGAAAACGCCTGCGGTAAGAAAAATCAGGAAAAATGCCACGGAAAAATGATTGGCGGCATGATTGGAAGTAAAGCTGTAACCGCCGCCGCAGTGTACCAAAACGCGGGCGGGTTGCGGCAAGTTTTCGGCGCGACAGGGACGCTCGCGCTCGACCGTTTTTTTGATGAGGCGACTGCTGATATTATCGGTGATACCGATGGTAATGCCGAGCGCGACGAGCAGGTATAAACCGTTGATTTTCAGCTTATAAACGAGCGTGGCTGCGAGCAGGAGGTAAAGCGGAATCCACGTTAATTTATTGCGCCACAGCGGTAAGATAAAATCGAAAAAATCATTTTGCCCGACCGTGTTGATGAGGTAAAAAAGATGCCGGTCGAGTTCAAGAAGTTCCTGCATAATTGTCGCAGGTGTCTGACACTTTTGTTAAGAAAGAATCACGCCGGTGAGTATTATTGTAAGCGGTTGAAAAAAGTAATGTCTGACACCTGTACCGAAGTCGATAAACCACGAAAACAGGTGTCAGACACTATTCTTTCTTAAGCCAACAAAAAAACTCAATGACCTGTTTTTGAGCAAACGAAAGTGTCAGACACCTTTACACTCCGTCCGCCTTATATCGAGTCAAAATACTTAAAACTCTGCCCGCCTTCGATATTCAGCAGCGTCTCGTAAATCAGCTTGATAACATTTTCTACATCGTCTTTGTGCGCCATCTCGACCGTCGTGTGCATGTAGCGCAGCGGTAGAGAAATCAGGCAGGACGGCACGCCCTTTCCGCTGTACGCAAAGGCATCCGTGTCGGTGCCCGTGCTGCGGGACGAGGCCTCGCGCTGCAACGGTATTTTATTGGCTTCCGCCGTGTCGATGACGAGGTTAAGCAGATTATTATGTACCGCCGGCGCGGTCGTGACACTCGGACCCTTGCCCGCTTTGACATCGCCGTACACCTTCTTTTTCATCAGCGGCGTGTTGGTGTCGTGTGTGACATCCGTGACAATAGCCACGTCGGGTTGAATGCTGTTGGCGACCATCTGTGCGCCGCGCAAACCGATTTCTTCCTGTACCGAATTGACGATGTACAAAGTGTACGGCAGTTCGATTTTGTTTTCTTTTAAAAGGCGCGCTACCTCCGCGATGCAGAAGCCGCCCATGCGATTATCGAGGGCGCGACCGCAGTAAAAACGGTTGTTGAGGGTGATAAATTCGTCTTCGTAAGTCAACACACAGCCTACCGTGATACCCATTTTTTCGACTTCTTCCTTGTCTTTCGCGCCGACGTCGATGAAAATATTTTCGATTTTCGGGGTCAATTTCGCATCCTCTCCGCGACGCACGTGAATCGCCGGCCAGCCGAATACACCTTTCACAATTCCGTTTTTGCGGGTGTGGATGTTGACGCGTTTGGAAGGCGCGATGAGGTGGTCGCTGCCGCCGTTGCGCACGACATTTAAAAAGCCGTCGTCGGTGATGTAGCTGACAAACCAAGAAATTTCGTCGGCGTGTCCTTCGATAACCACTTTGTAGTCTTTACCGGGATTGATGATGCCGTAAGCGGTACCGTAGTTGTCCAATTCCCAGGAGTCGATGTACGGCTCTAAGTATTTTAACCACAGTTTTTGACCGCTCGCCTCAAAGCCCGTCGGGGAAGCGTTGTTTAAGTATTCTTCGAGAAATTTCTCGGATTTCGGCGTAATTGTTGACATTTAAAAAGTATTGTTACGGTGGACGGTTTTAAGGTGGACGGTGGACGGCTTTACCGCTGTGTCACCTGTTCTTTCATCTTTTTTACCGAATCGCTAACCGTTTTTTATTGGGTTGTACCGCAGCGGGTACATAATTTTTCCGTTTAAAAGTTTAGGCGTTTAGTTGTTTAGGACGCTCCGTGCAGCTAAACAGTTAAACGCTCAAACTATTCAACAGCGTGAATTTTTGTTGCCGATTACTTCCCGACGTTCGTCCGAAAGTCGTTCAGTACCTGCAAATCACTTTCGCTGACGTAACCGCTTTTGACGGCTTCCTGCAGCAGTGTTTCATAGTCGGAAAGCGTATCGTATTCACAGCCTGCCGCCTCGAATGTTTTCTTTGCCTTTGCAAAACCGTAGGTAAAAATCGCCAAAACACCGACGACTTCACAGCCGGCTTCCCGTACCGCCTCTACCGCTTTGACGCTGCTGCCGCCGGTCGAAATGAGGTCTTCAACCACCAACACTTTTTCACCGCCTTTCACCTCGCCTTCTATCAGATTTTGGCGACCGTGCCCTTTGGCTTTGCTGCGCACATAAATAAACGGCATGTTCGTTGCATCTGCAAGGAGGGCGCCGTGGGCAATTCCGGCCGTTGCGACACCCGCAACGAGGTCGTAATTCCCGAATTGAGCCGCCTTTTTTACGAGACCGTCGCGGACAAAGTTTCGTACCTCGGGGTAAGTCAGCACGATGCGATTGTCGCAGTAAATCGGCGATTTGATGCCCGATGCCCAGGTAAACGGATTTTGCGGACTTAATTTAATTGCCTTTATTTGCAAAAGTCGCTTTGCGATTTCAGTGCTCAGTGCCATTCTTATATTTGTAAAAGTCTGATAATCAATTCGTAAAGAAAAATTATCTTAATTTTATTTTAACCCGATTTATTTTATACTTCACCGTTATTCCGAATGAAGTGCAAGTAAGTGTCAAAATGATGGTTACTTCTTTAAATTTTTTGCGCAAATGTACAAAATCTATATCAATGATACGCCTTTGATTCTAATTACCGCAGCGGAAGGCAGCCAAAAATTACCGGGCACGGAACTCAATCCCGTACACCGCTACAACGGTAAAGTGAAATTTTTGAGTAATTATATCGACATGCTCGAAAAAACCGACCGCTTCGAGAGCATCACCCTTTTTGCCACCGATTTTGAAGGATTATTAAAAGATTTTACGGGTTTATTCAAAATAATCGACGCGGCGGGCGGTGTGGTTTTCAACGAAAATAACGAAGCCCTGATGATTTTTCGACGCGGCTACTGGGATTTACCGAAAGGTAAAATCGACCCGGGCGAAACCAAAGAAGTCGCCGCCGTGCGTGAAGTACAAGAGGAAACGGGCATCAAAAACGTCACCCTCGGCGATTTTCTTACCAAGACTTTTCACACCTACCGCACGGGCAAAGGCAAACGCATTTTGAAGCGCACCTACTGGTACAAAATGACGACGACCGACACGGAACTGACCCCCGAAACGGAGGAAGATATCGAGTTGGCGATTTGGCGCAATGTGCCGGACTCGCTGCTGGGGCTGCCGAAGATGTACGGGAATATTCGGATGGTTTTGGAGATGGTTTGAGCGGTTTCAATTTGAGAGGCTTTTACAGAAACATATTGCTTTGTTGAAAACGGTTTCGGAAGAAGCTGTTGTTTTTATTATGCAATTGAATATTAAACACAGATTTCTGCCTTGCTCTCGGCAAGACGTCGCAGTGCAACGTCTCTACGCAGGGTACTCCGTAGAGACGTACCTGTGAGACGTCTTTTTATAAAAACACAATACCGACAAATTCCCGACCGCCGAAGTACCGCCTCCCGCCCCTCCTCAACTTATCAAACCCCAAAAGTGTTATTACCGAGCAAAAGCGGCTGCCGCAAATCATCGAAATTTAAGAAAAAATTATGATAGGAAAAGTAAAAAAGTGGTTGGGTATCGAAGGCGTAAAATTGGAATTGGACATCCCCGACACCTTGCAGCGCGACGGCATCATGCTGTACGGAAAAATTCGTTTCAGTTCGCTGCACGCGCAGACTATCAGCTCTTTTAAGGTGGTGATGATTGAAAAATACGCACGCGGTCGCAGCGAAGAACGCCTGACGGATGAATATGAATTGGGCGAAATTACGGTAGAAAAAATCATCGAAGTCCCCGCCGAAGGCACGGTCGAAGTCCCCTTTCAACTCCCCTACCGCGTGACCAATTCGGAAATGGACGAAATGCAAAACCGCAATATTTTTTCGGGTGCACTGGTCAAGGCTTTGAAATATTATGAAAACGTAAACTCGGAATTTCGGGTAGAAGCGGAAGCCAAGGTAGGCGGCGTGGCTTTAAATCCGTTTGATAAGAAGATTATCGAGTTGGTTTGAGCGGTGGACGGTGGACGGATTTACGGTGGACGGCTCCCGCACCGTAGCGTGTCAAAAAAAATAAGGTACGCAACACACAAATATGCTCCGTACCTTACTTACCGTTTGCGTTCAACTCCACAACCTCACAACCCCACAACTTCCAAACCTCCAAACCTCTCTAATCCAACCGCACATTCTCCACAATCTCCAGTCCGAAACCCGTCACGCCGATGCGCGGACGCGGATTATTTGTAATCAAACGAACTTTGGAAATACCCAAATCGTGCAAAATCTGCGCACCGATACCGAAGTCACGTTGTGCGTTTTCTTTCTCCACAAATTTTTCGCTGACAAAAGTACCTTCGCGTTGGGCTTTGATATTTTTCAGTTGCGTCAGCAGGTCGTGGGCTTTTTCGCCGTGGCGCATGTACAGCACCAAACCCTTTCCTTCCTCCGCAATTTTTTTCATCGCCTTTTTCACATTTTGCCCTTGCTCGCCGATGATATGACCGAGTATGTCGCCCGTTTCCGTCGAGGAGTGTGCGCGTACCAAAATCGGCTCTTTGTCGTCCGCATCCCAAGTGCCTTTGACGATGGCGAGGTGCGTGTCGCCGGTCGTAACTTGCTCGTAAGCAATGACATCGAACTCGCCGTATTCCGTCTCGATCGGCAGCGACAAGATGCGCTTTACCAGGCTCTCGGTGCGCATCCGGTACGCCACTAAATCCTGAATGGTGATAATTTTCAAATCGTGGCGGCGACCGATTTCCGCGAGTTGCGGCAGACGTGCCATGCTGCCGTCTGCGTTCAAAATTTCAACCAAAACACCGACCGGGGCGAAGCCTGCCATGCGCGCAAGGTCGATAGCCGCTTCGGTGTGTCCGGTGCGTCGCAGCACGCCGCCGTCCTTCGCCCGCAGGGGAAAAATGTGCCCGGGACGCGCAAAATTCGCCGCCTGCATCTTCGGGTCAACGAGTGCTTTGATGCAAGTCGAGCGGTCATAAGCCGAAATACCCGTCGAGCAACCGAAGCCGATTAAGTCGATAGAAACCGTAAAAGCCGTCTCGTGCATGGCCGTATTGGTCGGCACCATCATGTGCAGTTGCAGTTCATCCGCCCGTTTTTCGCTGATGGGCGTGCAAATCAAACCGCGTCCGTGGGTCGCCATAAAGTTGACGATTTCGGGCGTTATTGCCTCCGCCGCACAGATAAAATCGCCTTCATTTTCGCGGTCTTCGTCATCGACCACAATGATGACCTTGCCCGCCCGAATGTCGGCGATGGCCTCTTCGATGGTATTGAGATTGATTACTGCTTCGGTATCTGTCATGTTCTGTTTTTGAGTGAGAAAGGGTTGTAAAGGTTGATAAAGTTGTAAAGGTTGTATTTGGAATTAAATGTTTGCCGGCAGAAATAGTTTTGCAATTCCGTTTTTCCTTGACCCGAAGAAAAAACCGAACAAGACATAACACTCTGCGATAAAAACCAAATGCAATTTTCGCATCAGTCTTAAAGCAAATTGCCCCCCCGTCAACCAACAACCGTCAACCGTCAACCATATTATCAACAATCATCTCCGCCAAATCATAGACCATTACTTCGTCTTCTTTATCGTGTGCTTTCATGCCGTCATTGAGCATCACCATGCAAAAAGGGCAGTTGGCGACCACGATTTCGGCGCGGGTGTTGATGGCTTCCGCGCTGCGTTCTACGTTGACGCTGCGGTCGCCGAGTTCGTCTTCTTTAAACATCTGTGCGCCGCCGGCACCGCAGCAAAGACCGTTTTTGCCGTGGCGGGGCATTTCGACCAAGTTGCCGTCGAGTGCCGCCAAGACCGCACGCGGGGCTTCGTACACCCCGTTGCCGCGCCCCATGTAGCAGGAGTCGTGGTAGGTGATGGTTTTGCCTTTAAATTCGGTGCTGTCCGTGAGTTTGATGCGCCCTTCGTCAATGAGGCTTTGCAGCAGTTGGGTGTGGTGCATGACCTCGTACTTGCCGCCGAGTTCGGGATATTCGTTTTTGATGATGTTGAAACAATGCGGACAGGTCGTCACGATTTTTTTGACGTTGTACATGTTCAGCACCTCGATATTTTGCAGCGCCATCATCTGAAAGACAAACTCGTTGCCGGCACGGCGGGCGGGGTCGCCGGTGCAGGATTCTTCCTTGCCGAGAACGGCGAAATTTACGTTCGCTTCGTTCAATATTTTCGTGAATGCAACCGTGATTTTTTGCGCACGCGCGTCGTAGCTGCCGGCGCATCCTACCCAAAACAAAACTTCGGGCGTTTTGCCTTCGGCGGCGTATTCCGACATTAAAGGTATGCTGAGTTTCTTTGCCATTTTTTTCGTTTTTCTCTTTGATTTCGGTATCCCGCTCCATCCCTCCCGGCACTAACGTACCGGGCTGAAGTGTCCCGTCCCGTTGGGACTTGTATGCGAGTTTATTCGATTATCGTAATTTTTTTTCGGTATAATATACCGTTATCGTTTTGGAGTAAGACAATGTACAAACCCGGATTTAATCCTCCTTTTATGCGGATTCTATTGTTCAAATCGACCGTTTTTGCTTCTATCAAAACACCGCTTAAGTCAAAAATTTTCAGTTCTGCTTTTTGGTCAAAATCGCAGGTAAAACTTTGTCCGTTTCGGTAGGGATTCGGGATTTTACAATCGAATAAATTAGTAAAATTTCGCGTCGCATTGACCTGATATAACGACCAAAACAACTCACATCTGCCCGTATAAACCCAGGTTTCGTTTTGGTAAATTTCGTTGCTGAATTCCGTAAAATTATCGTTTGCGTCGTAGCTGTAAGTCGTACGGTACGACGGGATAAAAACGCCCTGCGCATCATCATAGCCGAAGCCCGAAATCAAACCGATTTCCCCGCCGGCGTTGTATTCCGTTTCCAATTTCGTTTGCGGAATGTACGTTTCGTTATTTACATCATAGTACGATTGGATGTCCGAAACGACCCGATTTTCTCCGTCAAAAGCGCGGTCGGTACGCGAACTCGGCACCCACACTCCGTCTTGAAAAGTCTCGTGATTGACACGCACTTCATTCATCCCGCTGTCGTCAAACTCGGAAAATGTACGGCTCGAATTTGCCAAAACGCCCGCGTCGTTGCGCTTTTTAAACAGAGTCGCCACGGTATTTAAAGTCGTGATATTTACGGAATAAATAAATTCAAAATCCTTCACCCATGCTCCGTTTTCCCACAGATAACCCTCCGTTTTGTCGAGCTTTTGGTGCGTCGCATTATGCGTATCTACAGTACGCGAACTGTTAACCCAGTTTCCGTTGATAAAATTTTGATAAATGTATTCCGAATAAGCCTCCGCCGCCGGATTATAAGTAAACAAAATGCGGTCGCTGTTCGTCCATGCGTTCGTTTCGCCGTCCCAAACCTCGTGCCGCGACTCGGTTAAAAATTCGCCCACGCCGTAGGTAAAATGCCGGCGATCGGTGTTGACGTAATTGCCCTCGATGTACACTTGGTCGAATTGCAAAAGTATGCGCCCGTCCTCGTTATATTCGGCGTTGTACTGCCGATTGGTCGGAAATTCTTCGCCGCTTTCCTGATTAACATTAAAGCAATAAGTGCTGTCCACGAGCCATTCGGAGGCAGTCGTTAAGGCGTTAATTTCGTCGGCATTATGAAATCTTTGTAAGAAATCTGCCACAGTCGTTTGCTGCGCCGAGAGCATTGTCGCCCCCGACAAAAATGCTAAAAGTGTAAGTATTTTGTTCATGGTGTTGTACGGTTGACGGTTTTACGGTTGACGGTTGACGGGGGGCAAGCGGGGGGATTTTTAAATTTGTGCAAGTTCAAAAAATATTATCAAAATACGTTAAGTAAAGGTGCAGGTCTCAAGCAACTGCAAGTAACTGCAGAGTTACAACTTTTCCAACCTACAACCTTTTTAACCTTTTAAAGCCTCATCTCTCCACTTATCGCGGTCATCGGAGACTGCCCAGACGCTCCCGCTGTTTTCGATGGAAGTAAACATCGGCATCCAATCGCTCGGGCCGGCGGATTCCGTCAGGATTTCGTAGCGACGCAAACGCAGAATCGGGTCGAGCGGATTGATAAGTATCGGACAAGCCTCGACGCAGGCATTGCAGGTCGTGCAGGCGTGAATTTCTTCGCGGGTGATGTAATCGAACAGTGACTTGCCGTCGTCGAAATTGTCGACGGTCAGCACGGCGCCTTCCGTGCGTTTGTCTTCGGCGATGTATTCCGTTTTGCCGCTGTCGAGTTTTTCACCGATTTCGGTGGCGCGGTCACGGATGTCCATGACGATTTTGCGCGGCGACAGTTTTTTACCCGTAATATTCGCGGGACAGACCGCCGTGCAGCGTCCGCATTCGGTGCAGGTGTAGGCGTCCATGATGTTTTTCCAACTCATATCGGGTACGTCCTGTGCGCCGAATTCGGGCAGTTCCTCGTCCATGACCGACTCGTCAAATGCCGCGTTGGGGTCCATCATACTGCGCACTTCTTTCTCCACTTCGGGCATGTTGACCATCTTTCCCTTTTGGGTTTGACGCGCAAAATAGGTATTCGGAAATGCCATGAAAATATGCAGGTGCTTGGAAATCGGCAGGTATAAAATGAAGCCGAAAACCGTCAAAATGTGCAGCCACCAACCAAATCTTTCGATGCCGATGAGCGTACTTTCGGACAAGCCGCCGAAGAGCAACGGACCGAGCCACGAGGTCACGGCAAAGTCGCCCGTGTCCGTATATTTTGCCGCGCCGAGGTCTTGCAGCACTTGGTCGGCGCCGTTCATGCAGGTGATGCCGACGAGCAAGGTCAACTCCAAATAGAGGATAATATTACCGTCGAGTTTGGGCCATCCGTCGAGTTCGCTCATGGACAGGCGCGGCGTTTTCAGCAGATTACGACGCGCCAAAAAGACGAAAGTCGCCACGAATGCCAACAGCGACAAAATCTCTATCGTGCTGATAATCAAGGTGTAAAAACCACCGAGTGCATTCGCAAAAAAGCGGTGTTGATTGAAAAATCCGTCGATGAGAATTTCAATCAATTCGATTTGCGTGAAGAGAAAAGCGACGTAGATAAAAAGGTGAAAAACGGCGGGTATCCAGCGCTTAAACATTTTCTTTTGCCCGAAAGCGACGAGCGCGACGTTTTTCCACGCCTCACCCGAGTCATAGACCACCGTTTCGTCCTTGCCGAGCAGGATATTACGGCGTATTTTGAGATAGCGCGGAATAGCAATCGCAAAAGTCGCAACGGCAATCACCGCGAAAATTATAGCTTGTATCATTTGTTGTAATTCTGTGTTCAGCGAATTTTCGCTAAATTACGTTTTGTCCGCAAATATAGCACGGTTTTTCGGCTCAAAAGTAGTAATAAAGAAAGGTTTTAAATTGCAAAATGCAGGCAATTTAAAGAAAAGATGTATAATTTGTTCGGAATCAGGGGGTTCGGGAAACGGTGGACGGTTTTACGGTGGACGGTGGACGGGTTAACACAGTTGGCGCGAGGCTGTGCCTCGTGCCGAGCATTACCCCGCCTCCGGCGGATTTGGAAACAAAAATTTCAATTCATTTCGCAATATTTACACCGCACAATTTTCGTTTTACTCATACAACTCTACCGAAAATTCCTACCTTCACGCCCAAAAAACTAACGACAAAATTTCAACTTATGTCCGCCCAAACCGACATCATTGAGCAAAGAAAAACCCGCAATGCCAAGTACGCCGTCGAAGATTTTTACGCAGCAATCAACAAACTTTACGCAGCGGCGGGCGCACACGCAATATTTCTCATTTTCCTCATCATCAGTATCGCCTTGGACGCTGACAATATTCCGCATCTCATTTTTTGTTTTTTGACCGCCGCGGCTTGCGGAGTTATGGCTGCCAAAATGTCTTTTCGCGCGCGTACCGCGATTGCGACGGGCGCGGGCATTTATCTGTTTTTGCTCTTTTTGGAAGTCGTCATCGGCGGTGTGCCCGACCCGGTCAGTCCGGCATTGGCGGTACACAAAAATTGGGAAGGCGGCGAACTGACGCGGGTGCTGAATGCGTTGTCACCTTATATATACCTCGGTCTGCGGCTGCTGTTTGTCCTCCCGTTTGCGATGATTTATGATAAATTGACGAAAGCGGAAAAGCAACCTACTCGGTATTTGGCGAAAGCGGGATTTAAGTCGGCTGACCGGGTGAGTTGATTAGCGGCGGCAACTTTTAGGAGGGCGAGTCGTTGTTTTGAGAGGTGAGAGGTGAGAGGTGAGAGGTGAGAGGTGAGAGGTGAGAGGTGAGAGAAGTTTGCTCACTTTTTTGGGAGTGCAAAATTTACCGAGTTAAAATACTGAATTATTTTTCTTGCTTGTCAAGAAATCAGGTGCTTTATGATTTCGTGTGGTTTGCAGAACAACTCCAAGGGGTTTCAACCCCTTGGAAAAACGGAAACCACATAAATTCATAAAGACCCAGAAATCAAAACTATAAAATCGAGAGAAAGACTAAGGATGAAAAGCAAAAGTGAGACGGAGAAGCAGCAGCGAAAAACGCCTCTCCCCTCTCCCCTTTCTTTTCTCTCTCCTATAAAATAACCGAGAGAAAGACTAAGGATGAAAAGTAAGAACAGACGGAAAAGAACGGGCGGATAACCCCCTCTCTCCTCTCCCCTGTCTCCTCTCTCCTAAAAAAAAGAAAATGGCTGACAACAGCAAACAACCGAACAAACTGAACATCGAACTGCCCGAAGAAGTGGCGGAAGGCACCTACTCCAACCTCGCGGTGATTTCTCACTCGCAGAGCGAATTTATCATTGATTTTGTGCGCATGGTGCCCAATGTGCCCAAGGCAAAAGTGAAGTCGCGCATCATCATGACGCCCGAAAATGCCAAGCGTTTTCTGTCGGCAATGGCGGATAATATCAAGAAATTTGAAGGTCAATTCGGCGCGGTCAACGGCGGGAAAGACACCGCGCCTTTTCCGATGAATTTTAACACACCGAAAGGTGAGGCGTAAAAATCCAAAAAATCCTCTAATCCTGTCCGCCTCTCAAGGTCTGAATTCTTTCCCGGTAATACAAAAAGCGACGACCAAAGGTCGCCGCTTCCGGTAATTATTCTTTCAGGGGGTATTCCTGCGTGTGTGTGATTATAATTTGTTAACAGCGCGAAAGTTCGCGAGATTATAGAAAAACCAAGAAGTGCAGTTGCACCCCTTTATCGAATAATCGACCGCAAATTTAGACGATTTGCAAACGCGTAATCTACCGGTAAACGGGTATTTCACACTTGCACGTCAAATTTAATATCACAAAAGTAGGCGTGTCGCAGCGGTTTGACAAGAATAATCGGAAAAGATGAACAAATATACCTACAAGTAAGTATCTGAATTTCAGTATATTTACAAAATAACTTTTTACACATTTGTTTTTTATATGATAAATACCGACTCCGACCTTGGGGAAGATGAACGTCGGCGATACGCACGGCATTTTGCTTTGCCCGAATTGGGCGAAGCGGGACAGCAGCGGCTGAAAAACGCGCGGGTACTGTGCATCGGCGCGGGTGGTCTGGGCAGTCCGTTGTTGCTGTATTTGGCGGCGGCGGGGGTCGGCACTATCGGTATTTGTGATTTTGATACGGTGGATGAAAGTAACCTGCAAAGACAGGTGCTTTTCACGGCAGCGGACACGGGCAAGGGAAAAGCGGTGACGGCGGCGAAGAAATTACGGGCTTTAAACCCGTATATTAAAACCATCATTCACCGCGAAAAATTAAGTGCGGAAAATGCTTTGGCTCTGTTTGAAAGCTACGACCTCATTGCCGACGGCAGCGATAATTTTCCGACGCGCTACTTGGCGAATGACGCGGCCGTTTTGACCGATAAGCCTTTGGTATTCGGTGCGGTCAGTCGTTTTGAAGGACAGGTTTCGGTGTTTAATCTGTCGAATGCGGCGGGTGAGCGCAGTCCGCATTACCGCGATTTATTTCCGCAGCCGCCTGCCCCCGGCGCGGTGCTCAACTGTGCGGAGGCGGGCGTGTTGGGTGTATTGCCCGGCATCATCGGCAGCATGATGGCGAGTGAGGTAATAAAAATAGTGAGCGGTATCGGCGAGACTTTAGCGGGCAAATTCTTTATGTTCGATGCAGCTTCTTTTACTTCGCGGACGCTGAAAATTCGGAAAAATCCGGATGTAAAAATCACAGAACTCATTGATTATGAGCTTTTTTGCGGGGAAAAAGTACCGGAAATCAGTCGGGCGGAGTTTGCGAAATTGCAAAAAAGCGGTGCGTCTTTTCGACTGATAGATGTGCGGGAAAAAGAGGAATACGAGCGGGAGAACATGGGCGGGGAATTATTGCCTTTATCGGCTTTTCCGAAAATTTTAGATGATTTGCCGCAAGGCGAAAAGTACGTGGTACATTGTCAAAGCGGAAAGCGGAGTCGGGAGGCGGTAAGAATGATGCGGGAGGCGGGGTTTGCGGAGGTTGAAAGTTTGGTCGGAGGCTTGTCCGGAATGAAATAAACGGTATTTAAATTTTTAATTATCTTTGGGTATAATTTTGTCCTGCTGATTTCTCGTGCACGTTTTTTTAAAGCAAAAAAAGATGAAAATAAAATCCATACATATCACCAATTTTAAAGGGATTGAAAACAGAGAAATTTTCTTTAATCCGCAAATGACCGTTTTGATTGGTGATAACGGAACGGGTAAATCTTCGATTTTAGATGCCGTGTCGATTAGTTTGGGTACAATATTGAGCAGAACGAATGCTAAATTCGGCATCAACGGCAGAAAAAGCAGACCGCTGTTAGAAAATGAAGTCAGAAAAGTCATGCTATCACCCGATAACATCGAGTACACCGATGTCACGCTTGCAGGCGAAATGATTATTAACGATACCGTAACCGAGTGGAAACGAGAGCAGAAAAAAACTTCTAAAAGTCTGAATTACGTCCACGCAAAAGGTCTGTCCGATTTCGGGAAAGACATTGTAAATAGCCTCGACAAAAACGTAAATCTGCCGATTATTGTTTATCACTCAACGGCGCGTTTGGCATTTGAACTACACGGTAAGAAAAATCCTTACGAAAAAATCGGGTCGCGTTTGGACGGTTATTACGCTTGCTTAGACCCGCGTATTATTAAGCAAAAATTCATTTCTTGGTTTAAAACCTTTGAAGACTCCGCACTCAAATTTAATAAAGACAAGACGCTGTATTACGCTTTTACCGGTGCAGTTTCAGCGATGGTGCCCGAGTGGAAGGACATTAAGTTTCACTGGGGCTTAGACGATATGGTGGGAAAACTCGCGGACGATTCATGGCTGCCGTTGTCGAATTTGAGTGACGGCTACCGCAGTATCGTGAGACTGACTGCCGATATTGCTTATCGTGCCATAAAATTAAATCCGCATTTGGGCGCGGATGTCTTACGAGAAACCGAAGGTGTCGTACTCATCGACGAAATAGACATGCACCTGCACCCCAAGTGGCAACGAGAGATTGTAGAAAATCTGAAACTGACTTTTCCGAAAATTCAATTTATTGCAACGACGCATTCTCCTTTCATTGTACAGTCGCTAAAAGCCGATGAAGTTTTTAATTTAGACGGCAATAAAATTGATCAACATCCGGATTCGATGACTTTGGAACAAAATGCGCTGTTTATGGGTGTACAAAGTACGGACAGTAAACAGTTTGCGGAAAAAGAGCAGATTGCAAGTCAATATTTGAAGACTGTGAGAGGTGAAGACGAAGACAATCTTGCAGAGTTAGAAAGGTTGATTGACAACACGGATGACCCCGTTTTTAAAGCGAAACTAAAGTTGGAACGCTTGGTAAATATGCAGCAAAAATGAGACAAGTCGATAAAGGCAACGCACCGACGGACAAGGAGGGGAAAGAAATAATCTTTAAAGAATACGCAAGGTCGAGAAGATATTTGATCGACCGCATCGGCGAATACTGCTCTTACTGTGAGCGAAAAATTCAAGCCAACCTTGCTGTCGAACACGTGCGTCCTAAATCATTGAATCCTGAATTGGCTCTGATTTGGAACAATTTTCTGTTAGGTTGCACTAATTGTAATTCGACAAAAGGCAGTAAACAAATCGTATTGAGCAATTTTGTATGGCCCGATACTGACCCTACATTTGGGTATTTCAAATATGACAAGTCCGGCATAGTAAAGGTAGCGGATGGCGTAAGCAACGAAAATTTGAGAGCCAAAATAAACAATACTATTCGACTGGTAGGATTGGATAAACCGGCGCCTCGCGCCGGAGCAGCCGATTGGGAAAGAGCTTCCGACCGACGACATGAACATCGGTTAAAATCGTTTATAGATGCAAACAGATACAGTGCCTTTTACAAAGATGCAAGTCCTGAAGTAAAACAAGCTGCAAAAGATTTGATTAGAACCATTGTAATTGCAGACGGCTTTTGGTCGATTTGGATAACGGCTTTTTCAGATTTTCCCGAAATGGTTAATGTATTAAAAACCTGCATACCCGGCACCAAATATCCGTAAAAATTTTCCGCAACCAAAAAAAAACACATGACCGAAAAAGAATTCAAGCAAATCACCAAACCCCTCCCCCTG